>CANPYG010000011.1 GCA_947588205.1 uncultured Acetatifactor sp.
CCGCATATGCGCACTGTCCGAAGTTGCCGAACAGACCTGCACCGGAAGCGAAGTTGACCACGGTTCCCTTGGTCTCCTTCAGATAAGGATAGCACGCCTTCATGTAATAGAACGTAGCATAAAGCCCGGAATAAACTGCAAGGTCAAACTGTGCCGTGGTATGGTCTGCAAGCGTAACGCCTGACGCGGACGCCTGCGCATTGTTGATGAGCACGTCGATCCTGCCAAAGGTTTCTATGGTCTGCTTGACCACTTCCCCTACAACTGCCTCGTTATCGGCCCCTGCGTTCACATCGGCCTGCACAATCAGCACCTTGATGCCATAGAGACGCTCCAGTTCCTCCTTGGCATCCTCCAGCTTCTTCACATTACGTCCGGTAATGACCAGGTTGGCCCCTTCCTTTGCATAGGCGGTAGCGATACCGTAACCGATAGAACCGCATCTTCCATCGCGCAGGGCTGCGCGGCCTGCACCGGTGATAATTGCTGTCTTACCTGTTAAAAATCCCATTGTTCTCTCTTCCTCTCTCTTTTTATTCTCACTTACAGTACGGATTGCATGTCCGCATTCCTACAAACTATTTTAATCTATTTTTAAACATTTGACAAGGGGGGTATCTATATAATTATAACAAGGCAATCAAGAAAAGGCTTGCATGAAGCTTATGAGCCAGAAACTGGAAAATATTCTGAATCTCGCCCTGGAAACGCCCGAAGAGACACGCGCGCTGACGGATTCCCTCAATGTCGGATTTGATACCCTCAATAAAAGCTGGGAGCTGATCGTGAAATATAACGGCGCCTTAGAGCGTCTGAACGCCCTGGAGCGCCCAGGCGCTCCAGGGATCATTGCAGAACCTCTGATCGCAGGCTATGCGGTCCTGACCGTGCCCGAGACCCTGGTGGAAGCTGTCGCCGGTCTTCCTGAAATTGAATATGTGGAGAAACCAAAAAGATATTATTACAGTGATAAAAAGGAAGCCCCCTCTCCCAACGAACTTCAGGCCTGCGTGAATCCCGAAATCGGCACCGCCTCCTGCATCCTGCCCGTTACATTGAGGGAGCCGTATTTATCCGGGAAAGGAATCCTGATTGCCGTACTGGATTCCGGAATCGACTATAGCAGGCAGGATTTCCGTAAACCGGACGGCTCCACCAGGATCCTCTATCTCTGGGACCAGACCCTGCGGCCGACGCCTGAAAGCGCAGCTGCTTACAGCATCCCCATCCGGCGCCGTTCCCCGGAGGGTTTTTCCATGGGAGTGGAATTTGACAGCGCACAGATAAACGCCGCCCTCTCCCAGAGCAGCCGTATGGACGCCCTGAATCTGGTTCCAAGCATTGATACAAGCGGTCATGGAACCGCTGTCGCAGGAATTGCCGCTTCCAGCGTAGAGGGAGTTGCCCCTGAAAGCAGTCTTCTGATCGTCAAGCTGGGTCTTCCCGATGAGGACGGTTTCCCAAGGACCACCGAGATCATGCGGGGCGTGACCTATGCTGTCCGAAAAGCCCAGGAGCTGGGCATGCCCCTGGTCATCAACTTAAGCTTTGGCAACAGCTATGGAGCCCATGATGGCAGCTCGCTGCTGGAACGTTTCCTGGACAACGCCTCCGAAATCGGCAGGACGACTATTTGTGTTGGCAGCGGGAACGAGGGAAATTCCTCCGGCCACGCGCAGGGCAATGTCGCGCAGAAACCCGTCACGGAGCTTGCCGTGGCAAATTATGAGCGTTCCTTAAGCATCCAGCTTTGGAAACACTATGCCGATATCTACCGCATCAGCCTGCGCTCTCCGGGCGGAGTCACCAGAGAACTACCGGATACCCTTTCTCCGGAAAAATATACCCTGCGCATGGAAAATACGGAGCTTCTCATCTACCTGGGGGAACCGACTCCCTATTCCGTAGACCAGGAAATCTATTTTGAGCTGATCCCTGCCTCCGGTCCTTATATCGACAGCGGAATCTGGCAGATCAGAATTGAGCCTATAAAATCGGTGACCGACGAATATTACCTTTATCTCCCCGGCAGCGCTGCCCGAAGCATCGGAACCGGTTTTTACAACCCTACGCCGGAAGTCACTCTGACGATCCCTTCCACGGCGGCCAAAGTCATCACCGTGGGCGCTTATGACAGCGCCTATGATTCCTACGCTGATTTTTCCGGGAGAGGCTATGCAAATCCGGGGCGGACCATCGGTATCGTAAACGCAGGTCTGACGAAACCGGATCTGGCCGCTCCTGGCGTCAACATTCTCGCCCCCGACCTCTATGGGGGCTATCTGCCCGTTACGGGAACCTCCTTCGCCACGCCCATTGTCAGCGGATGCGCGGCTCTCCTGATGGAATGGGGAATCATTAACGCCAACGACCCCTTCCTCTATGGGGAAAAGGTAAAAGCCTACCTGAGAAACGGCGCGCGCCCCATACGGGGCGAGACCGACTACCCCAATAACAGGGTCGGATTCGGAGCGCTCTGCCTCAGCGATTCCCTGCGCCTATAAAAGAGAGCAAATAAAGTATTCCTATTACCCCTCCTTTTGTGGTATAATTTTTTATACGATGTTCAAAAGGGCAGGGCGCCATCGGATCTCTGCCCACATAACCCCGTAGAGCCGTGGCAAATACCAAAAGGAGGCTGTTCCCATGCCATATCCCCATATTTCATATCCGGATCCGAACTATCCCGTACAGCTTTTCACCTATCATTCCTCCACCATTGAAAATATCCCTTTTCACTGTCATTGGCATAAGGATCTGGAACTGATCCTTGTGGAGTCCGGTACGCTATCCATACAGGTTGACGACCAGAATCTCCTTTTACAGGCAGGTCAGGGGCTTTTTATCAATCAAAACGTTCTGCACACCCTCCATTCCATACCCGGCTCGTCCTTCAGCATCGCGGGGCTGCGTTTTCTGCCTGATCTCATCTTTCCCCATCCTACGGGCGATCTGGCCGACAGGTATTTCACCCCTGTCTTAAACGTCCCGCACCTGCAGTACCTTCTTCTGGATAGGGAAAACAGGGAAACCTCCGACATACTGCTTTTATTAAAGCAGCTCCTCCCTGCCGGTAAGAGCCAGGCGCCCGCCCATGAATTTGATGTGATCGCAATGCTTTACAGATTTTGGAAATATCTGGTGCAATTATCCGTCCAGAGGCAGATGCAGACCTCCCGGCATCTGTCCCACTACGACAGCCAGCGTATTAAGCTTGCCCTGGATTATATCAATGAACATTACGCCGAGCCTGTCACCCTGGAAGATATCGCCGCCTCCATCCACACCAGCAACAGCGAATGCTGCCGCTGCTTTAAGCGGGTGTTAGGGGTAACCCCCTTTGAGTATCTGCTAAAATTCCGCATTTTTGAGGCTGCTGCCCTCCTGCAGACACAAAAAGCGGCGATGGAAACAATCTCCGGTCTCGCCGCTTCCGTAGGCTTCAACAGCCCCAGTTATTTCAATAAAAAATTTAAAGAATACCTTCACTGTACCCCAAAAGAATACCGTAACAATTATTTGCAGACCCCTTAGATTTTATCATTCCCCATAGAAGCATTTCAGCGCGGAAATGGCATATTCCGTGTCCCTGCTTCCGGCGGTCTCCACAGCTGAGTGCATCGCCAGCTGGGGCAAACCGATATCTACCGAGGAGATAGACACATGGGCCGTGGAAATATTGCCCAGGGTAGATCCCCCGGCGATATCCGAACGGTTCGCATAGGTCTGATAGGGCACGCCCGCCTGTCTGCAATAGCCCTTCATTCTGGCGGCGGAAAGACCGTCCGTGGTATATTTCTGACTGCCCTGATATTTGATCACGATGCCCCCATTCAGATATGGACGATTCGTAGGATCAGCTTTTTCTGGATGATTCGGATGCACCGCGTGGGCGTTATCGGCAGAGATTAAAAATCCACCTGCCACATATCGATGATAATCGCCCTCAGACTGTCCCAGCGCCCCGCACAGCCTCTTTAAGGAATCCTCCAGGAAAGTGGAATCCGCGCCCTGCTTTGTTCCGCTTCCCACCTCTTCATTGTCGAAAACCGCGCACACGTTCAAATACTGCTTCGGAGTTCCCTCTAAGAAGGCACGCGCTGCAGAATATACGCTTTGAAGATCATCCAGCCTTGAGGACAATACAAATTGTCCGTCTGCCCCCAAAAGCCTTCCCTTGTCTCTCACATAAAGGAACAGGTCATGTCCCATGACCGCTTCTGCATCCACACAGGCAGCCTCCGCAAGCATTTTCAGAAGCGAGCCCTTTTCCTGGCTTCCATCCCCGAACAGGGGAAGCATATCCACCTGCGGATTGTACTCCGCTCCACTGTTCATATCCCGGTTCATGTGAATTGCCACATTGGGGATCACCAGCAAATCCCTATCCAGATTCACCAGCCTGCTCTCCAGGCCATGACCCGTGTCCACCACAAGTCTTCCCGCAACAGACAAGGGTCTGTCCAGCCAGGTAGAAAGGATCATACCCCCATACTTTTCCGTATTCAGCTTCACATACTGATTCTCCACCATAATCTCCGGCAGTTCCTTCACCTTAAAAGTGGGGGAGTCGCTGTGGGAAGCCGTAATATGGAAGCCTTTCCACAATGGACCTCCCTGACCTTCCCTCCTGACCGGAACCTGAAATGCGATCAGGGAGGAATCGTTTCTGGTCACATAGAATTTTCCTGTTTCCTTATCAGCCTTTTCCTTCCATGCGCAGATTCCGGCAGCCCTGCTCCAGTCCTCCCCTTCCGACAATCCGGAATATCCTTCCTGCTTAAGCATCCGCACAAGATTGTCCACTGCGTGGAAACAGGTCGGGCTTTTCTCTATAAAATCCAGCATCTTTTTTGATGTCTGTTGATAATCTTCCATTTTTTCTCCATTTCTGAGCGCTTTTACGATAAGCTCTCCTGCAATAGGCGGCGCAAACCTCTATATCCCCTTATCCCGGGAAAACAACCTGCTTTGCAATCTGCTCCGCTCTCTCCTGCCCACAGCATACCCCGATAATCTTCAGGGCAAAGTGGATGGAGCATCCCATTCCTCTTCCGGTGATCACATTTCCTGCTGTCACGGCAGGCTCATACACAACATCAGCGCCCTTAAGCTGCTCTTCGAATCCCGGATAACAGCACGCCCTTCTGCCTTCCAGGATCCCCCTGTGCCCTAAGATGCTGGGAGCCGCACAGATTGCGGCGACATATTTCCCGCCTTCAAAGAATGCATCCACCTTCTCCATGAGGACGCCGCAGGCTTCCAGATTCTGCGTTCCAAACTTTCCTCCGGGAAGGATCAGCATGTCAAGCTTGTTGAAATCAAGGTTCTCAAGCAGCGCGTCCGCCTCCACCCGGATCCCGTGAGAGCCGTTTACCGTCAAAGAAGCGCCGATTGCCGCCATAGTGACCGTAAGCCCCGCCCTGCGGCAAAGATCCACCACGGTCAGACCTTCAATCTCTTCAAATCCATCCGCCAAAAAAATTGCAAGATTCTTCATGTCCGATACCCTTCTTTCTTCCTCCATTTTTGTCTCCATTATAAAATCTTTTTTCCAATCTGTCACTATTTTTTTTGCGGCAGTTCAGCCGCGCCATTCGCGAAGCCGCGCTACGCGCTTTCCGTCGCTCCGCGACTCCCTTTGCTCATAAAATGGCGCTCCCATGTCGAACAAAGTTCGACTTGCCGCCGGACATGATGGAAAATTCGTGCGAGCACGATTTTCCATCATGTCTGGCGGCTGGCTGAACTGTTACATCATAAACTCTTAAGAATAATTTCATTGCATTCTGAAAGTATAGCAGGTATAATAAAAAATGACGCTTCTGCAGTTTACTGTGTTAAAAAATCCTTACAGATAACCTATGCAGATCAGGACATGAAACGCAAAACGTGAAATAAACTGCCCGTACAGACAGGCTGAAAGGTATAAGGAAATCAGATATGGAAATAGAACGTAAATTTACAATAAAAAAGCTTCCGGATAATCTGGAGCAGTATCCGCACCATGAGATCGAGCAGGCATACCTGAACACCGATCCTGTCATCAGGGTGCGCAAGCAGGATGACGATTATTACATGACCTATAAGGGACGCGGCATGATGGCAAGGGAGGAGAGCAATCTTCCGCTGAACCGTAACGCATACTATCATCTGCGCGACAAGGCGGACGGCAATATTATCTCCAAAACACGGTACCTGATCCCCTTAAAGCATCCAGGTTTCCATGAGGGCTGGCCCACGCCGCCGGAGGATTATACCCTGACCATCGAGCTGGATGTCTTTCATCCGCCTCTCGCCCCTCTCATTCTGGCAGAGGTGGAATTCGGAAGCCGGGAAGCCGCTGTCGCTTTCCAGCCGCCGGAGTGGTTCGACGAGGACGTGACCTACCGCCAGGAATATCACAACTCCTATCTCTCCACCAAGCGGCGCAGACAGTGACAGAATTCCGTACCGCTTCGCAGTGGAAGCCTCACCCAAAGACTCCGGAGGCTTCCAGAAGCTGGGCAGTATAAGGATGGCTGTGCTCGAAATAGACCTTCCGGGGAGTGCCTTCCTCTACGATCTCCCCATCCTGCATGATCATCACCCTGTCACAGATCTGGTACACCACACGCAGGTCATGGGAGATAAACAAAATCGCCAGTCCCATTTCATCCCTAAGCTGCGCCAGAAGGCGTAAAATCTGCGCCTGTATCGTCACGTCCAGGGCGGATACCGCTTCGTCCGCCACAAGCACCTCCGGCCTGCTCATCAGCGCGAGACCGATACAGACCCTCTGCCGCTGACCGCCGGAAAGCTGTCTTGGGTAGCGTTCCGCGATGGACTCCTCCAGCCCCACCTTTTTTAACATCTCAAGAACCATCCTGTGCCTCTCCGCCTTCGAGAGTCCTCCCTGCAGGCGCAGGGGCTCCTCCAGAAGCCATCCCACACTCTTTGCGGGATTCAGAGAACCATAGGGATCCTGAAATACCATCCGCACCTTGCCCGCTCCGGTAAGGCGTCCCCTGTAATCCCCCTTCAGACCCACAATAATTTTAGCGAGGGTGCTTTTCCCGCATCCGCTCTCCCCCACCAGACCCAGGATCTCACCTTTTTTCAAAGAAAAGGAAATACCCTTCAGGACCTCCTTCTCAACGCCCTTTCCGAACAATCCGTCAGAAGCCCTGTATCCTGCGGCAATATCCTCCGCCCGGAAAACCTCCAAAGCGCCGTCTAAATCCTTCTCCTGCTTCCCCCTGTCACAGGAAGGAATGGAGGCGATCAGCCGCTTCGTATATTCCTCACGGGGAGACCTAAAAATTGCCTCTACATCTCCCTGCTCCACAATATAACCATTCTGCATGACCACCACGCGCCTGCAAAGCCGGCGCACCAGACTCAGGTCATGGGAAATGAACAGAATCGCTGTTTTCTGCTCCTCATTGAGCTTCAGAAGAAGCTTAATGATCTGTGCCTGAATGGTCACATCCAACGCCGTGGTAGGCTCATCCGCCACAAGGATCTTCGGCTTACAGACGATGGCAGCAGCGATCATCACTCTCTGGCGCATCCCTCCGGACAACTCATGAGGGTACTGCCCATAAACCTTCTCGGGTTCCGCAAGCTCTGCTTCCCGAAGCGCCCATATGGCGCGTTCATAGCATTCTTCCTTTGACAGATCCGTATGAAGCCTCAGAGCCTCCTCCACCTGCCAGCCTATTTTCTTCACCGGATTTAAGCTGGTCATCGGCTCCTGAAAAATAATACTGATTTCTTTTCCCTGCAGGGCGCGCATTTCCTGCCTGCTGCAGGTTAAAAGCTCCTTTCCTTCAAAAAGGATCTTTCCCTTCTTTTCCATATCATGCCTTGCAAGCAGACCGCACAGGGCCAGGGCGCTCATGGTCTTTCCTGAGCCGGATTCCCCCACGATACCGACGATATCCCCTTCCTCCATGCTCAGATCAAAGTCATAAACAACAGTTTCCGGCACGGAATGGTCATGAAATTCAATATTCAAATCCCTGATCTCCAGCATCACTTCTCCCCCAATCCATCCGCCAGGAGACTGAATCCCAGCACCAGTATAATAATGGCAAGTCCCGGAAAGACCGCATACATGGGCTGCTTGAACAGATAGGTCTGCGCCTCGGACAGCATTCTGCCCAGACTGGCGTCCGGGGGCTGTACCCCGATACCAAGATAGCTCATGCCCGCCTCGGCAAGCACCGCATTGTTAAATCCGATCATCACGGTCGGCACCATCACGCCCAGCGTATTGGGCAGGATATGCACGAACATGATACGCAGATGCCCGCATCCGAAAACCCTTGCATTTTTTACATAATCCATTTCCTTAAGCTTCAGGTACTGACTCCTCACCACCCTTGCGAAGCTGGGGATAAAGGCGATCCCCAAGGCCAGTATCACATGATACTTGCCGGAACCTAAGAGACTGACCACCACCAGCGCCATCAGGATGCTGGGGAAAGCAAACAGGGCGTCGTTCACACGCATCACGACCTCATCCAGCCAGCCTCCGAAATATCCGGTAACGGAGCCGATCAGCGTACCTGCGCCAGCGCCGATGGCGACGGTTCCAAGCGCCACCACCAGGGTCGTCCTCGCCCCCACCATGACACGGGTAAAAATATCCCTGCCGAAGTTATCGCACCCAAAAGGATGGGCCGGGGATATTCTGGCAAAGCGCAGCCCATCGTTCATCGCCTCCGGATCATAGGGCAGGACAAAGCATCCTATCAGAATAAATAACAGCATTCCTCCGGCAAGTATTCCTCCCACCAGAAGATTATAATTGATTTTCTTTTTCATCTATACGGCCTCCTGCCTGCATCAACGGGTATACCTTCAACCCGAAAGTTCCTTTCAGGCTTTGTCCTCCAGGCGAATACGGGGGTCAAGCCATTGATACAGCAGATCCACTAAGGCGCTCACCACGATCACCACTGCAGCCAGACATACGATCACCGCCATGACCACAGGATAATCCCTGCGGGAAATGGAGGTCAAAAGGATCCTTCCGATGCCTGGGATCCCGAACACCTGCTCCACCACGATGCTTCCTGCAATGATATCCGTAAAGGTCATTCCAAGGAACGTGATAATGGGCAGCATGGCGTTCTTCAGCACATGCTTATAGAGCACTCCTTTGGTATTGTTCCCCCGGCTGTAGGCGGTACGCACATAATCCTGCTTTTTTTCCTCGATCATGCCGCTGCGCAAAAGCTTCACGGTCATTGCGATTTTCGGCAGGGCTATTGCCATGGACGGAAAGACCATGTAGGCTAAGAACGCCCCGAAATCCTTACTGTAGGATACGTATCCCCCCGGTACAAACAGCTTCAGGACGATCCCAAACAACAGCGTGATCAGAATCCCTGCGAAAAAAGCCGGAATTGCCATAATCACCTGGTTGACGGCATAAATGACCCTATCCACAACGCCGCCCTCGTGGTGGGCGACATACAGCCCCAGCGGGATGGACACGGCGACGATCATCAGCATGCTCATCAGGCTCATGGTGATCGTGATGGGAACCTTATCAACAAGCAACTCCCCTACAGAGCTTTCATAGCTGTAGGATTCCCCCAGATCCCCCCGTACAAAGGATAAAAGCCAATCTGTATACCTGACCATGAAGGGCCTGTTTAACCCCATCTCTTCCCTGAGCGTTTCTAAAGCTTCCGGGGATGCCTCGGTGCCCAGCTTTGCCACAGCCGGGTCTCCGGGAATCACCGTAAAACACAAAAACACCAGAAAAGAGACCAGCAGAAGTGTGAGCAGCATGGTCAGAGCTTTTTTACCAACATACTTCACCTGTGGTCTCCTCTCCTATTTTTTTCATACAATGGCAATACCCTGTTGCCTGAAAAGAGTTTTGCCGTTACCCGTTCCTTTATTCCTCAACGATGTACAGCTTCGCCACATCCTGCACATACAGAGGATAAAACTCATAACCCGCGTACTTCTTATTCAGGGCCACAAACTCAGCCATATCCTGTATGTAGACGTTGGCTGCCGTCTCGGTCAGTATCCTCTCACACTCCTTATAGGCAGCCGTACGGGCTTCTTCATCAGTGGAAGCCTCCGCGCGGGCGTAAGCAGCGTCGTAATCAGGATTATTGTAATTGATAAAATTCTTACTGCTGTCAGAATTAAAACGCAGCAGCATCGAGCTTGCGGCGAGATTGGAGGCATCGAGACCCACTACGGTAGCCTCGAAATCACGACCCGCATAAACATCCGAGAGCCAGGTCTCCCATTCAATGAGCTCAATCTTTGCCGTAACATTGATCTCCTTCAGCACATCCGCAACCACCTGGGCCGCTTCCACGTGCTGGGTATAATTGGAGGGAGCCTTAATGGTAAAGGTAAAGCCATCCTCATAACCGGCATCCGCAAGGAGCTGCTTTGCCTTATCAATATCCTTCGTATAATAATCAGCCAATTCCGGCATATAGTATTTTCCGAAGGCAGGGAACATGGAGCTGCCGATCGGCGTGCCGTATCCGTCGCTCGTCATATCCAGAACATACTGCTTATCAACGGCATAGCAAAGCGCCTGACGCACCCTCACATCATCAAAGGGCTTCACCGCATTGTTCAGGTACAGGGCCTGCACCAGATTCATAGTGCCTTCCAGCACGTTAAAGTCATCATTCAGCTGCGCGGCCTGGGTGGAGGTCACTCTGGCGAACATATCGATGGAACCGCTGTTCAGCTCCATCACAATGGAATCGGGATTTGCGCACACCTTAAAGGTTACGTTCTTAATGTGCGCCGGCTCGCCCCAGTAATCCTCAAAGCGTTCCACGATAAAATTCTCCTGTAACGCATGGGATACAAATTTATAAGGACCCGTACCATCCGAAACGGTGGATGGGCTCTCATTGGTGGCAGGAATAATGGGGCAATCCATCTCACACAGGAAATCCGCATTCGGAGCGGTCAGTGTGATTACCACTGTCTTATCATCCGGGGTCTCTATACTTGCGATACTGGTGAATGCCGCCTTCAGCCTCACGGCATCGTCGGGATCCGAACAGCGTTTGATGGAATAAACCACATCCTCCACTGTAAGCTCCTTGCCGCTGTGGAACTTGACCCCTTCACGCAGGGTAAAGGTAAAAACTGTTTTGTCTGGGGAAATCGTGTAATCGCTGGCTAACGCCGGGAGTAAATTACCATCGCTGTCTGGCTTGACCAGACCTTCATAGATGTTGAAAAATACCTCCTCTGTTCCTGCCGCCACAGCCTCGTGGGGGTCAAGACTCTCCTCTACGTCCTGAGGTATTCCAATGGTAATCTGAGAATCGGTACTCTCACCCTGCTTCTCACCTGAACAACCCGTCAGTGCAAGTGCCAGTGTCAACACAACTGCCAGAAGCATACTGATACTTCTCTTCTTCATTGTGTCTGTCCTCTCTCATTTTATTAGATTTGTTGTGTTCCAAATACCGGCAGCCGCTCCCGTCCGGTCCGGTCGTCCGCCTTACCTATTTTTCACACACGATACATTGTAACCTATCTCACCTGAAAAAGCAAGGGAGAAAATAAAGCATTCAGAATAAATCTCTGCGTAATTCTCTGCATTCAAAAAAACATTCCATCATCCGCACACCCCGATCATCTGGGATGTACGGCGATGGAATGCTTCGGGCATCTAAGCCCGTCTCGCCACATGCCAATTTATGTGTCACTATTTATGGAACCAGCCTTTACAGGATCCCATTTACTACAAAATATTACCTTCTCTTTTTCCCCGCGTAAACTGCGCCCAGACCGCAGAAAACAGTCATGGCTTCTACTGCAAGCAGGGGATCTCCGGTCTTCGGGGAAGTGGTTTCTCCTGCAGGGGCATCGCTGCCGCTGCTGCCTGTGCTGCCGCTGCTGGTATTACCGCTATCGGTATTGCCGCTGCCAGTATTACCGTTGTCGGTATTGCCGGTATCCGGTTTGGTATTCGACGCCAGGTTGAAGGTTGCAACCACAATCGGGGAATAGGATGTCATGGTGAAGGTAATCTCTCCGTTGCCGATGGAATCGGGCGTGATCACTTCCCATTCGCCATTATCCTTTAAATGGAATATTAGCACGTTGCTGCCTGCGGTCACTCCGTTTACGCTCAGTTTAATCTGACCTTCCACTTCGTTTTCCACGGTAACATCTACCATAGCGTTTACAACGATATCCACCTTAACGCTT
This sequence comes from uncultured Acetatifactor sp., assembly GCA_947588205.1. Classification (GTDB taxonomy): domain Bacteria; phylum Bacillota; class Clostridia; order Lachnospirales; family Lachnospiraceae; genus Acetatifactor. Next base: position 12,205 of record CANPYG010000011.1, read on the forward strand.
TCCAGGTTTCCGTTGCCGGCCGCAATGGCCTCTGAGGCTAACTGCTTCGCTTCCTCCTGAATTTCCTGCGCTGCCAGCTTTGCAGTATCGATCGGAAGTTCACCGATGGTTATATTCCCAAGAGCCTCGCTCGAACCCTCTGCCACTTCTACATTCTTTACGTATTCCGGCAGTGCCTCTGCAGGAACATTCACACTGCCGACGTTTACTTCCACTCCGCTCTCAGTATAATGGTCCCCGGTGTTTTCCCCGGCATTTCCACTCTCTTCAGCGGAAACATTCATGACCATGCCAAGCGCCATGGTCATAACGCAAAGCAGCGCAAGTAGTTTCTTTTTCATGTCTACCTCCTCCTTTCTTTTACTAGTCATGTGGCATTTATATTAACTGTAAAAAACAGTTAATACCTTGAACATCAGGCCGCCGATCAAAGCGTGACCTCCTCATAAAAAACATCCAGCACCAGTTCCCTTAACGCATCGTAATCCGGGTAGAACTCTTCATGCTTCATCCCGTGGAGCGTTTCTCCCTTCATGGACAGGATTCTCCCGAAATCGTACTGAATCCAGTTCCCCGCCATATAAGCGATTTCGTCCGCCGTCAGATCCGTCACCATATATTTTTTCAACTGATCGAACAGCCTGACAGGGAAGGTGATATCCTCTTTTACCGCTTCTATCGCCCTATCGGCAAAGGCTTTCATATACTGCTTTTGTCTCTCCAGCCTTCCAAGGGCGCTTTCAAAAATTGTAATATCGCGCCATTTTACATAATAAAAGCTGTCCTGGCCTTCCAGATGCACCTTCGTTCCCTTCGTCCAGTTCTTTCTGATCCTGGTAAGATCCTCCAGCACCTCTACGTCCACTCCCCCGAGGGCATCGTTTAACACCGGAATCCCCGCCATGTTTAATGCGGCATATCCATTGATGGGAAGGTTATAAAACAACGCAGAAACCGCTTCGCAGGTATATTGACAGCTCAGCTCCATTCCATCCCCAAAGCCATGCTGCGTTGCAATCTGAGCCGTCACCACCGGGATTTCTCCCTGGGTATCCTCATATCCATAAAGATAAACGTCCGTCATGGTATCACGATTCACGGCGATCAGGTCAATCGTCTCCTTATCGGGATTCACCACTACCAGAAACAGTGCGTCGGCCTGTCCTCCATCCGCCCCTTCCGTTTCCTCCACTTCCGCATTGATATCGATGCCCATGACCAAAAACGTCATGATATTTTCATTGAAATCGTAGATTTTATCTTTGTACTGAACCCAGTCCGCCTTCCAGACAACGGAGCCGCTTCCCTCAGGGTTCTTTGCCCGTCCTGGAACAGAATCCTCCATATTGTCGATTCCCTCCTCCAAAACTCCCTGGGCGGGAAGACCCAGGTCGGGCACAGCGCCCCCCGATTTTGCCTTAAGGGAACGGCCGCCGCTAAACACCATGATCTGCAGGGTAATGAACAGAAAAACCGCCAGGGAAACTGCCGCTACCGACAGCCAGCACAGGAAACGCACCGCTCTCCTCTTAATCCTTCTCTTTTTTCTTTTTTGATCCAGTTTATCCTCTGCTGCCATGCTTCCCGGTATCCCCTATTCTGTTCCCACAATGTTTGCCGATACTCCTTCAAGTGCCCCTTCCGGCACTTCTTGAGACACTTCTTCCTGTACTCCCCCAGACGCTCCTTCTGCTACCAGCTTCGCCTGTACCAGATAACGATTGTCCGCCTCTCCCCTTATACAGGTGGACAGCGTGATGATGCGGTCCTGTGCGGATACTTTTACCTCATCATGAAATCTGGATCTTCTTTTTCCCTCCTGCGCATAGACCTCTTCCAGGTATTCTCCAAACCCTTCTTCCGTTCCGGTGTCGAAGCTGGTCAGAAGATGGACATCGCTATAAGCATAGGAGGCGAAGATTTCATACACCTTTATATCTTCCGGCGTATAAAGATATACATATCGGTATTCCTCAAAGACCTCTTCCTCCTCAAAATTATGCAGGGAGGCAAACATGGAGCCATTCCTCATGTTGTGACCATAGATCACGGTATTATGATCGCTCCAGTCCTTTGCATTATAGTTCTGTGTAAAAATGGTTCCCGCCGTACTTTTTTTACCATCCATGCTGCGGCGCAGATAGTAATTGGTGTCTGTAGGATGCTGCACCACTGGATAATCAATATCCGTTCCCGGTATGTACAGCCAGGCATACACATCCGGGCACTGCTCCCACAATCCTTGAAAATCAATGGTTCTGGCAGGAACGTCATAACTTTCAAGATCATCCAGCACAACGCCCTCTGTTTCTGCAGGCCCACTTGATACTTCGGGAACACTTGGTTCTTTTGTACTGTCTGCTTTCCCGGCTTCCGTTCCGGACATTGTCCCGACGTTTCCGGTTTCTTCCGAGACATACTCCTCTTTCATCTGCTCCGTCTGCCGCTTTGCGTCTGCGCCGCCGATCCAGTAATAGAGCAGCCAGCATATACAGGCTAAGAAACCTGCCAGGAAGATACACAGGAAGATTGTCCATATTCTTTTTGAAGCATTACGCCCTGATTTCACTTTTCACCCCTCCGATTTTTTTTAATGATGCGGTGCTGGATTAGTTGGATGTTTTTCTTATACTCTTTAAAAGGGTCATTATATCGCTTCTAAAAAATACAATAAATGTTATAAAACCACATAAAATAAAAACATATCTTATCACGGTCCAAGCATACATTCGAGCAATAATCATAACAAATACTCCCATAATAGCCATGGCAACAAACATATATAAATCATCATATAAGACAACATGAAGTAAATATCGGGTAATTATAAAATGAATTAACATCAATACCAGGTAACAAATCAAAGTTGTATATGCTGCCGCCACATAACCGAATATAGGAATAAACAGACTATTCAAAACAATATTCAGGACAGCTGCAAGAATGGTTCCAAAAGCGGTATATTTTGTTTTCTTAAGGTGCATCTCAATGTTTACATATTGTGTATATATATATTGGCAAACAATGCCCAGCACAATCGGCGGAACGCATTGAAGTCCATCTTTATAAGAAGCACCGCCAAGAATCTGTATTGCTTCCGGTGCGAAAGCCGCACAAGCAAGTCCCGTGTAACATCCTAAGGCGATCAATTTTTTCACATTTTTCCTTATTGCTTCATTATTTCCGGCAAAATAATTGTCATGAAACCAAGGGAGCCAACCATTTGCAATAGCCTGCGTAATAACTGAGATTCCCAAACCATATGTATATGCCAGACTATAAATAGCAGTATCGGAATTACCGCACATCTTCTGTATATAAATCCGATCAGACTGTGCCAAAATCTGTAAACTTACCGCATGCAGCACTAAAGGAGCAGAAATGGAAAGGCCATATTTCCAATACTCAATCCGAAAATGAACCTGCCTCCTGTACAAAGCTTTTGTCCAAAATAATACGGATAACAGACAAACAGGAGCCACAATCCCTATAATACGCAAATGCACTCTGTTACCGTCCAACAAACAGATCAACGCTACCGACAAAATCACCGAGGAAACTGCAATGTAAATGGCAATCGCCATATTCTGCTTATACAGATATCGATAACGATATCCATTTTGCCAAAACAAAATAGCCGGCATAAAAAACAAATAAGCCAAAAGCAAGAAAAAAGTCGCAGGATCAAATCCCATGAACCCAGATACCAATTCAAAGAAGAAACAACAAATTACGCCCAAAATAAAAGTAATGACTGCGGAAAGTACCTGCATCGTTCCGATATAATGATCCAGTTGATCCGGGAAATCCAACTTGGCCCGTCCAATGCTGTAATCCAGGTTGACAGTGCAAAAAGGCAGAAGCAGCGTATACCAGGAAAGAAAAGCAGATACATAGCCATACTCCTCATTCGACATTAATCGTGTGAAAATCGGCGTTGACAGAATTGCAATTCCTTTTACAACAATGGAAGAAAAAACATACCATCCTCCAGCCTTTAATGCTTTATTTTCAGAGCCTTTTATACTGCTATTCAATTGATTACTCTCCCCATTAATGAAATCGCTATTTTCCGCCTGCTGTAATCAACCCTTTGAATATTGCTTTGATCGATAAGCTCCTGATAAAAGAAACAAAGAATCAGAGGTATATTGGCAAAGGGTTCATAAAGCATAAATTCTGTAAACTGCATAAAAAGGTTACAAAACAGGGAAAGAAAAATCATCCTTTTAATACCTGAAACCTCTTCTACTTTTTTCGTTTTTCTGTCAGCTGCATAATATAGGATTGCAAGAAAAACCAGTGCCAGGCATCCTCCCTGAATCGTAACTTCCAAAAATATATTATGGGAAAAATAATGTATGGAAGATATGCCATTATACCCAATATAATTTATCGACATACGTCCGCTTGCATTTGTCCCATATCCCAATATGGGTTTCCTGACAATATTTGCAATCGCCGCCTCCCATACACGGATTCTGCCAAGAGTTATACTTTTATGCAGGATATCAACGATCAACCAGGAAAAATGATTCTGGAGCTGAAAAAAAATAACAAGCACGTTAAAAATCAAATTGGCAACAAAAGCCTTCCAAGGAGTGAATAATTCCATAATCCTACTAAACCGAAACACAATCAGCAAAAAATAAATAATAAAGACAACCAAACAGGTTGCAGCCCAGGCTCTGACCAGAGAAGCAAGACATACACAAAGCCAAAAAGCCATCTCCACTGTTTGCCTGAATTTCGTCTTCTGTATATTGGAAAGATAAACAATCAAAATAAAAGCGATGTACCAATATCCCTGAAAATTATCCGGTTGGAAAAAATTTACATAATTTTGCGATGTGGTATAACCCCAAAAGTCCTGCTTATAAAATTGGAAAAAGAGATTCCATAAAATATAAATTCCGGTCAAAGTCTTAAGTGTGGATAATAATTCAAACAGCTTTCCCTGTCTGGCAGCAAATTGAATCAATATTACGAAACCAATCATTCTTGCGGGATGATAAAACGCTGCCAAAATCTCACCGCCATTGAGAAAAGTGGAAGCCGCAATGGGAACAAAAAATAAGCCATACAACAGATACACAATCCGTAATTCCCGGAGCATCAATAGGAAAATGGCAAGCAGCAAAATAAAATCTAAAAGGACAAAATATTGCCAGCCCCATGTCCATGAAGATCCAAGATAAGTAAGCAGACCGGATGGCTCAATAAAAGGAAATGTCAAAAAGATAAGAACTAATCTGTTGAATACCGACATTTCTTTCTTATTCAATTTAATTTCATAAGACAGTTTCATCATTTTTTCCCTGTTATGGTCAAATCATTCACGATTCTTCCCATATTGTCCTGCGTAATTTTCCAAAGTTGCTTTTGGGCTTCTCTTAAACGCAAATCTGTTTTTTCTCCGTTTATTTCATGTATTTCAATGAATTTCTGAACGATCCGATCTGACAATGATCCTATATTTTCTGTTAATTCAATATACCAATCCATGGCATTTATATCCTGCAGGAACCACTTCATTTTCTCATGGGAACCCAGGGTAATAATTTGACAATTTACACCAAAGGGAATCATCTGTGCATGTCCCCGCATGCCGAGGACAACATCCATGTCATTATAAAAATCTGCGAGTTTCCCCAATTCCCAGCTACAGGCATTCACCGCATGGATCTGGCTGCGCTCATGAATGTCTTCCAGGATATTCAAGTCATTCAAGCAATGGGCAACGATATAGATTTCGTATCCTTTATTGCGAATTCTATATACACTTTCCACCAGTTGCTTCAAAATTTCTTCCCGGTTGCCCCCAAATCTCCTTTCCGATCTGTCAAATGCAAAATTAAATGCGACCTTTCCACTTCTTTTTTTCTCGGGGAGCTTTGGACATAGAATCCTTATCAGGGTGGTTGTACATGGCTGATAGCAAACCTTTCCTCTTAATTCCGAATTCACAAGTTCCTGAACCATCCGGACGCTTCCCATATTCCGCAAACCAAAGAAAACGCACTTTTCTACCAGCACATTCAGGTTATCAATAAATATTGGCTCGGGAGACTGCCCTCTAAAATAATTATATCCAACACTATACAGAATAATTGGGATCTCGATCTTCCGTAAATTTTCCCTACTACAAGCCCATTGCCAACCGGAAATTCCGTTAGCATTTGTGTCAGGTAAGAATAGACCTCCGCCTCCAATAACCAGGGCATCCGTCCTGTTGAACGCACGAATTAGGGAAACATCCACCTTCCGGTATAGGGAAAACAGTTTCCAGGAAACCAAGCCAAACGCGCCATTAAAGGTTTTCCTGACACATTCCGACAAAACCGTATCCCCGGCATTGCCGACAGAATATGCAGTAATATGGGATAATCTTAAATTAGACCTAATTCGATAATATTTGATCTTTTGGTCCAGCTTATGGAACTCAACGGCAAACTCCAATCGGACTCTGCGCAAAATATTCATCCAATTCATTTACCTTATCCTCCATGCTTTTTTCCCAATTCAGAAATATTGAGAATCATCCCCATCGCAACTAAGATCCAGGCAAACAAAAATCCTGACATAAAGTATTCCTGCCTCTTCACTAGACAATTTCATACTTTATATCAGGATTCCCTTTTCCATTATCACAACAGGCACTGCCTGCCGATGTCTACCAGTACCGCTTTATCTTTTCCATCGCAGTTTCTTCTGACAAATTATAATGCTCCGTCAATTGCCGGGCTACAATCTTCTGGTCAAAATTTAATTCTTTCAGTGTCAGAACCATAATCCGTATCCCGTTCTCAGCTTCTTCCTCCTTGGCAAGCCTTCTCGTCTCCTGCACGTCATAGGGCTCAAAATTTGCAAATAATTTACCCATACGCTTCTCCTTTATCTGCTTCGTTATCCTCATAGACTCTTCAGCCGATACATTTATTTTCGCAAGTAGGGATTCCACTACCTGCGCCACTATGTTCAACAGATATTCCGGTGCCTTTGCAAAACTCTCCTGCAAATATTCCTCGCTAACCTCGTTTCCAATTTCAGCGAACTCAGCCGCATGGTGCAACTTTGCGATCATCATTAAAACTGACAATTCATCTTTCCGCTCCATTAGATCCATATTACTATAATCCTTAAGCTGCATCAGAATACATTCATAATCCGGTATGTAATGACCTAAGACATCGCTCAGCAAAATTCTGTCATGCAGACAGGTTGCGGCCGTCCAGTCCTCCTCCCCATCATAAAAGATAATCGGAAGAATCGGTGGATATCTAAAATCCTTTGTTTTACTGATTCCCTGCTGCTTCTTTTCCGCTTCTTTTTCGCAATCTTCCCAAATGAATGCCATATAACGGAACATCTGCATGACAACATTATAATCCACATTGGACTTATGTTCAATAAGGGAAATAAGGTAAAACGGTGTTTCGGTTGACTTCAACCTTACTTTTTTAACAACATCCGAATCCCTCTCCTCCACGAACATGTGTACATAACGTTCTGACACATCTTCGATATCCTCTGGCTGGACATCCCCTAAAAGCGGGATACCCAAGTACCCTCGCAAGAATTGCGCGCATAGAACTGGATCTTCAAAGATAATTTTGCTGGAACTGTCCCTATGCCTAGAATTATTAAGTCCTTCTGACATCTTCATATACCTCCTTTGACATTGGAGATGTCCAGCCTATCTTCCAAACTAAGGATATTTCCTGACATCCCACTTGTGCTTTCATGATTAAATTACTTTCGTTGGGATGTCGCTTGAAAAAAGCAAGATTCCGTCTAACGAATAGAACAACCATACCTGAAAATGAACCAGGTAAGAATTCATATTTTAACTATAGCAAGAATCTCGGCAAAAAGCAAGAAATTTCTAATATAAAGTATGAAATTGTCAAGGTGCAAAGCTTAATGTATATAACTGGACAGGTACCTACTTTACCCTGCCCGGCTTCTCTCCAGGATCAATTCCGCCACCTCCCTAATCGCTCCGCTTCCGCCAGCTGACCTCGTGACATACTTTGCCGCATCCCGAACCTGTTCCATCCCATTGGGTACACTGCATCCAAATCCCACTGCCATTATTACATCAATGTCATTTACGTCATCACCAATATAAGCGATATTTTCCAGCCGTATCCCGTATTTATGGCACAACCATTTTATCCTTTCCAGTTTGTTCTCTGCCCCTTCTTCATAAATGTCCAGATGAAGTTTTTCACATCTGCGACGGTTTAACGCGGTCTTTTCCCCTGTAATCATACCGACAAGGATTCCGGCTTCCCTTAACATGGCCATTCCCCTGCCATCCAATGTATTGAACTTTTTTAACTCATCCCCATTCTCCGAATAATACATCCCACCATCAGTCAAACACCCGTCACAATCGGTCAAAAACATCTTAATCTCCGGTATTTCTGCCTTATAGACCTCCCTGGCAGTCTGCATCTCTAACTGTTTTTCAATAATCTGCCAGTCTAAAGGTTCATCAATTTCAAAATACGTGGATTCATCCATCTCATATACCCTTATTCTTCCGGAAATCCTGTTACGGGATTCTAAAAGCGCCCTCCTGCTGGTAATATAGAATGCACCATTCTCCACAAGGTAACCTTCAAACTCCTGTCTCCGCGGTCTCTTGTAAATGTCATAATTTAACGGCTCTGCAATGCCCCCCGCAGATACAGACCATTGGAACCTCTTTTGCCGCACAACCGATAAAACACTGTCTGTTCCTTCCGTTTGATATAAGGCAAATCCTTTGGACAAGTCTTTTCCTGTTAGCAGAGGGGATGTAGCTTGAATCAGTACAATATGGTCAAAATCATGCCCCTCTGCGAATTCCAGCATTGCGGATTCGGTTGAAGCCGTGTCGGAAGCGTTTTCTGCGCTTCTGCCCACCACAAATACCTTAGGGAGACACATCTTCTCAACGGTTTCACGGATTATATCGCTGTCAGTAGCAATGTAAACGCGGTCTATCTCCCTGCAATTTGACGCTGCCCTCGCTGTCCAATAAACTAAAGGTTTCCCTGCGATTGTCTTTATATTCTTAAATGGAATAGATTTGCTCCCCCCACGCACCGGAATAAATGCCACGTTCATTTCATCAACACCTCAATGTACTCTGTACTTCAATTTATCACGTTGAACAGTCTCAACCTCCAGAATCTCAGCCGACTTATAACTCAAAGCTTCATAGGATGCCAGCAAATCCCGTTTCAATTTCCGAATTCCTTCCGGCTCCAGAGAAGCAGCATGATCTGTTCCTTTCCAAGTCCGATCCAAAGTGTAATGCCTTTCCACGACAACAGCCCCCAGCGTATAAGCTGCCACATCAACAGCGATCCCCAAATGATGCCCGGAAAACCCGACCTGTTTCACTTGGTCTCCATAGTTCTCCCTGATCCGGGAAATCTCCAACAGACAGACATCTTTAAAGGCAACCGGATATCCTGATGTGCATGCATATACTACCAAATCCTTATTGCGCCCTTTGTTTTCAAACAGGCGGATTAGTTTTTCCTCTTCCCTGCGGGTAGTCATCCCCAACGACACATGTATTTCCCCACCATAATTGTCACAAAGCCACTTTAAAAGTTCTTCATGGTTATTGCATGCGGACGGAACTTTAATAAACCTAGGGTTCAATCCCGTAATTTCCTTAGCAGAGGTCAAGTCCCATACAGAGGTACTGTAAACGATGCCCATTTCTTCGCAGTATTCCTTAAGCATACGATGCTGTTCTACTGTAAACTCAAGAAATTCCCTGTGCTCCCCGTATGTCCTGCCGTAAGCATTGGCAGGGTTAGGGTGAGGCGCATTATACTGTTCCGGCGTTAGCAACTCCCTGTTACAGCGTTTCTGAAATTTCACAGCATCTGCTTCACAATAAATCGCCGCTACCTTAATCATTCTTTTTGCTATTTCAATATCGCCTTTATGATTGCAGCCTATTTCTGCTACAACAAAGGGCTTTATATATTCCATGCGAATCCTTCCTTATATAAATTAGTAAAGTTTTTAACAGAGAAAATATTCTTTAAAACAAACTATCGAAATCCACTCGCTCAAACACTTCCAATTTGCCGCCACGGGTGGCATTGTATATTTTTATTCCATGCTCATCACAATACTTTTTAGCGGCCTGCCATGCATATAAGACACTATAATAACTTAATCTTGATCCCGAATAGCTTTTGCCGTCAAAATAATCAACAACACCGTTTACCTTCCTTACTTTTCCCCATTTATCAATGATGTGGGAATAATTAAAATCAACCCCCAAAAGATATATCTCCTTAATTCCCGTATAAATTGCGAACTGCAGGGCGGCGAACAAAACTGTTCCGCCCTGGCTGAAATATTGAGAAATATCTTCACTTATATGAGCGGATCTGTCATTATGAATGAAAACTTTATAACCATCCTGCATTAAATAATAGAATTTTGAGTTGTTATTTCCCTTTTTCTTCAACTGATAACACAAAAAAACATTGGACAATTCCTGTTCCTTAATTATCGGCAACATTTCTTCCCCGCGTGGATCTACCAAAAAATAATAAGTGGGTCTCCACACCGTCATCCCGAAAACATTCCATATACGATTGGCAGCCATGGTGATTTCATTTTTTAAACGATCTAAATCCTCCGCCTTTAAGCTTGGACCATTTCCAATTAGAAAACACCGTTTCCCTACATTGCAATCTTTGAATTTCTTTATTTTTTCAGGTTCTTCCGAACGCCCATACTCATGCCTCATTTTTTTGTAGGCATACACTTTATATGGCATAACAACCATCCGCAACAATAAATTATCTTTCAATTTCGTATCTATACTTCTTTTGTCCATATCTAGCTTCATCCCTCCCAATCCGTATCAATCTATATCCAGATATGGTAACAGATTTCACAATCTGCTCTCCCAATGTCAGGAACAATATTCTTTATTGAAGTTCCGAAAATATAACCGCATTACGATACTCATAAAAATCCACTTTTTAAAGGTGCATTTTTCTATATGTGAACGTCAGTAGTTTCACCTGGTTATTGTGACGTTAGTTTTCAGGCCGCCTCCCCCTCTTCATCGTAGGATCTTTTAGGACATCAACCATTTTGATTTCCGGATGAAAATAAAGCCCTTCCTGAAACCCTTTCCACAAAACCCTAACTTTTGCAGCTTTTTTTTCTTTAGAATGCAAGATAATGCTACCCGTTGTATACACATCCTTTAAAATGATATAACTCCATCCCTTTATCCCATATTGTCTATAGCAATGCACATCATTTCTATATAAATAGAAATATCTATCCATTCTGCCCCAATCATCCTTCGCAATATCCGGCTTCGCATGAACCTTCATCGCATGGACGACCTTACTGGCAGGAACAAGGTAACCTGGATACATCCTTGAAATCCGTCCGGTAAACTCATAATCATCCGTCCAGATAAAATACTCCCCAATCGGCAATCCCACATTCTCAACTACTTCACGCTTCACCAAAAGAGATACAAAGGAAGCCATCTTTACTGGAATAATTTCTGATGAATAATCTTTTTCCCTTACATGAGAAAAAATCGTCTTTTTCGGAATGTTTGCACAACATCTATTTCCATCTGTCCAATATGCCGCGCTACACAGAAATCCCCATTTACCCGCCAATTTTTCCCCCGCTTCCAGCAGCTTTGCCAGAGCATTTTCCTCTGGCAGAGTATCATCGTCCATAAGCCAGAGGTACTCATAATCATGATGAACGGCCTCTCTTACCCCACATTCAAATCCTCCGGCTCCCCCTAGGTTAGAACCGGTATTCTTGTAAAGGACCTGCGGTAGATTGAATTCTTCTCTCACCATCTGCCCCGTACCATCTGTACTGGCGTTGTCCACGATAATCACATCGCAAGAGGCACCTTTCTGATTTAGTATTTTTTTAATGCATTGCTTCAACAATTCCTTTCGGTTATAGGTGACAACCACAGCGACAATATCTTGTTTTATTTTCCAGTTTGAAAATGCTTCTCCTGTATGGTTCATTTCCCTTGATCCTTATCAAATTTATTTCAAAACATATATTCATTTGCAAACTACTTTTTTATAACGCAAAAACTCCCGACATAAGACAATTCCATATCTTACATCGAGAGTTTTTCATCTTTCATTTATTCGATTATATTTCTTCCGTTTCTTTCGTTCCTAACGTTTCTTTCGTTCCTAACGTTTCTTCCGTCCTTAAGGTTTAGCGACCTGCCTCTGGTCAAGCACTTCCTGTACAAATGAAACACTGTTGCGTACCATCGCCGCAATCTGGTCTAGCGGAAAGCCCATGTCCCGCAGATGGATGACCATTTCCTTTTCATATTCCTGCCTGCCTTCCTGTCTTCCCTCCTCAACAAGCTCTTCCAATACCGGATCCAACATATCCCTGCCTCCTCCTTCCTGTTTCATAAAACTTACCCGCTCAGATAACGCTCCGTGGCTCATGTCTTTGGGGTCGGAATCTACAAAATACTGCATCAGTCTGGCAATCTCTGAGCCATCGTCAACCGCTGCATTCACATAGGTTATGTGAATTCCATCTTCATAAGTCAAATCCGTACCTTCAAAATATTTCTTGACCGGATAGACGCATTTCCCTGCCTTCCAGAGATCTGTCCTGCTCAGGTAAATAATATGTACTTCCGGCATTTCATGATAGCCGAATCCCTTTTGCAAGTATTCGCTGTCAATCATGGAACCGTAAAATCTGGTACGTCTTGCATGATCTACTGTATCCCTGCGCTGAATTTCCAAGTTGTATAATACCTTCCTGCTATCCTCGGCTAACACATCCAGCACCGCATCATGGGAAGCGAGTTTGGATATTCGATGTTGAACCCTCACTTCCTTTACCACCAGATCCGGGATTCCGGTCAGAATCCGAAGTACATGTTGGCATGCGGCCGTGTCGTTCAGGACGATCCTCATAAACACATCATCCATCAGGTTCATCCGGCGTACCGCCGCTATCCGTTCTTCCTGTAACCTTATCAGGCTTTCCTGTCCTTCAGACAATTCTTCCTGCTTTCTCTTCTGTATCCTTTGTGTCGTCTGTTTCTCGCTCATTTTTCCCTCCATTCCAAGGCGGCACGGATGAAAGCAGCCAACTTCCAACCGAGAATCTACCGATTCCCATCCGGCACCGCTTTCAGCTTCCAGAAACACGGATACATTTTCAGATTTTCATCTGCGTTTTTATTGTACAACATATTCAAGAAAATCACAAGGTCAATTTACCCTTCCCATGGCAGTTTACCCTTCCCATGGCAGTTTACCCTTCCCATGGCAGTTTACCCTTCCCATGGCAGTTTACACTTCCCATGGCAGTTTACACTTCCCATGGCAAAGTCGCTGCAGGCTTCATTCCGAAAAGGATATCCTGCATCCGGTTCTCAATGTAAGATATGAAATTGTCAAGGTACAAGGGGCTGCTTTCATATGTTGTTCTCATATGTTGCTTTCACACGCTGCTTTCCTACGTTGCTTCAATACGCCCCCTCGCTGTCAAACACCGCCGGTATCGTCTTAACGATCATCTTTACATCCGTCCAGACGCTCATATCCTCTATGTAATCCAGATCCAACTCTACCCATTCTTCCCATTTGATATTTGCCCGGCCGCTGATCTGCCAGTAACAGGTGAGGCCCGGCTGTACCGTCAATCTCTGCTTCTCATAATCATTGCATTCCTCCATCTGCCAAGTGAGAATAGGTCTCGGTCCCACAATGCTCATATCACCTTTTACAATGTTGAACAGCTGGGGTAGCTCGTCGATGGAGCATTTTCTAATCACATTCCCTACCCTGGTAATTCTGGGGTCATTCTTAATCTTAAAGGCGTGACCTGTCTGCTCGTTTTTTTTCAAAAGCTCCTGAAGCTTTGCATCGGCGTCCTTATACATGCTGCGGAATTTATAAATTTTAAATGGCTTCAGGTCCTTTCCGGCCCTCGGCTGGACAAAAAATACCGGTCTGCCGTCTTCGATCAGGATAGCGATGGCTGTGACCAGGAAAACAGGCGATAGGACGATCAGGGCAAACAGTGACAAAACGATATCCGCAAACCTTTTGATGCTTTTGTATAATCTGCTCTTTTTCTGATATACTCTCCTCATATCCGCTCGTTTCACCGGATCGCGGTATCTTACGGCAGCTTCTTTTCTTTCGTCTCCGGTTATTTTCACCTCCACAGGTGTTGCCTTCGCCTGCTCCATCATACTGCCTTCACTCCTTTGTTTATTATTTTTCCGTCGTTTCTTCCTGCCGCAAATTGTCTGTCAGCAGCTTTTCGGTTTCCCGTTTTCCTTATGCTTCTTCATTCGTATACGTGCCATAATATCTGCCGTAATACTTCCCATAATACTTTCCATAGTATTTTCCGTAATACTTTTTCCCTTGAATATCCACTTTATTCAAGACACAGCCCAGAAGCCTGCAGCCCGTCATATCGAGCTGCTCCTTGACCTTTCTGGCGAACCGGTAGCTGATAACTCCGCTCTCGATCACAAGCATCGCGCCGTCGCAGCTCTTCGCCACCACCGCCGCATCGATCACGCTTCCAAGCGGAGGCGTATCAACAATTACCATATCAAAGCTTGCCCTCATCTTTACCAGTAAATCCTTAAACCGGGAATTGCCTAAAAGCTCACTGGGGTTCGGAGGGATTGGCCCTGAAAAAATCAGACACAGATTTTTTACGTCCGTCACACAGATACATTCCTCTAATGCCGCCCTTCCCACAAGATAATTCGACAGCCCCAGTTTTACCTTGCCTTTCTTATGCCGCTGCCTCATAACCGATTTACGGAGGTCTCCATCCACCAGCAGAACCTTTTTCCCGTTTTGCGCAAAAGAGCAGGCAAGATCAAAAGATATACTGGATTTGCCTTCATTGGGGGTACAGCTTGTCACGCAGATGGTTTTAATATCGTTCCCGGAAAATTCGATATTGCTCCGCAGTGTTTTAAATGCCTCTTCCGTCCGGAAATCCATCTCTGTCGTATTCACTTCTATCGTCTGCATCTGTTGTTTTCCTCCGCGCCCTTCTACAATTCATCAATGGATAAAAGCTCAAGCCCGCCTGCCTTATTCTTTTTACGCCTGCTCCGCTTTTTCTTCCCATGCCGGCTGTCACCCTGCTCCGTATTTTCAGGAATCATCCCCAGCGTGCTGAGACTCAGATAACGCTCCACATCATCAGTAACCTTTATCGTATCATCCTGAAGATAGCGGATCACGATAACTGCCGCGCTTATAAAAACTCCTGAAAATAAGCCGATCAAAGTCCACAACACCACATTCGGACTCGCCGGGTCATCCGGTATATCCGCTTCATCAACGATATTGACGGCATTGGTCTCGATAATACTCGTGATTCGTTCCGATGCCACATTCCTCAGCTCATCGGCAAGCTCCTTTGCCAGAAGCGGATCCCGGTCGCGAACTGAAATAGATACAATTCTGGTGTCGGTCTGGGTGGATACCGTAATCCGGTCACGAAACGCATCATGAGTGATGTTCAGCCCATATTTTGCGATTACGCGGTCCAGGGCAGTTCTGCTTTTAATGATTTCCGCGTAATCCTTCGTCATTTGGGTTCCCAGCTGAATATCGGCGGTGGTTATGGCGGTATTTTCCTTCTTGTCCAAAATATAAATGCTTGTTGTGGATTCATATTCCTTCGGAAGGACAAAGGCGCTCAATATAAAAGCCGTTATCCCGCATACCAATCCTGCGGCGGCAAGTATCCACCACCGATGCAGGAACTGAATCAATAACTCCATAAGATCGATTTCTATTACATCCGGTTCTTTTTCATTGCCTGTCATTCTCTCTGCTCCCGTTTCCTTGATTCGTACCCTTTATTTTTCCTGTCGGAGACCCTCCTGGCGGATGCTCTTTTCACAGCCACTGTTTTGCCCTTCCATAGAGCAGACTGTCCACATATTCTGCAGGATATTTTTTGTAGAGATACTCAGCACATTCCTTTAAATATGGTCCTCTTTTTCTGTCCGAATGGGCATCCGTTCCTATCACATCCACCAGCCCCATCCTGAGCATCCTCTTTACCTTCTCCCTGGTTCTTCTTCCATTTCCTCCAAGCACCGACGCCGCGTTAACCTGCAGACATGCCCCCATTTTCCGGATACCTGAAAGCGTCTCCAGATCCTCCATTAACCTCTCATATCTTTCCACATGAGCAATCACGGGATAATAACCTGCGCCGCGGATTGCCTTCACTGCGTTTTGTATGTATCGCTTTTCTTCCAGAATACCGAATTCCACTAATACACGATCCGAATTTCCCAATGGCATACCATTCCCTTTTTCCAGCAATTGCAGTACTTCTTCCCGGTAGTAGTATTCAGTTCCCCGGAAAAGCTCGACCGGAATTCTGTTTTCCTCTGCTGCCGCCCGAAGGCGCAGCAGGGCTTCCTGAATTTCCTCCCTGGCAGGGCATCCCTTTCCGGGCATATTGTGCGGAGTCGCAATAATTGCCCTTATTCCCTGTTCATATGCGATCCGCATCATATTAAGCGACTGATCCATGCTCACAGAACCGTCATCCAAACCCGGCAAAATATGAGAATGGATATCTATATATCCCCTCATCCATTACTCCTGTTTCCTTTGTTTTTCCTGATCAATCTTCCCGCTTTGCCCCTTTTCTTCTGCAATCCATTCATTTTTTGCATATTTTTTGCGCATACTGACTTTATTCTTCTGCAAATCATGTAAAAAGCAATAAAATATTCCTCTTTTTTTATTCTTTAAGATTATATATTTTTCTTTTTCATGCCACCATTTGGTGGCATCCCGAAGAGTATTATGCCACTAAATGGTAGCATTGTCAATATAAAAAATAAAATGTGAGGAAGGTTTTCATGATGTATTTTAAAAGGGTTGAAGATCTCAGAGTTGACAACGATAAAACTCAGCAGGAAATAGCCGATTATTTAAATTGTAAGCGTGAGGTTTACAGGCGTTATGAAAAGGGCTATCGGGAACTCCCTTTCTCTTTTGCCATAAAGCTGGCTGACCTGTATAATGTCAGTCTGGACTATCTGGCAGGAAGAAGCGACCACAAGAAAAGACTATAGCGGCGTCTGCGGCGCTATAGTCTTTTGAAAAATCATGCAGGAGTATTTTGCCATCACCCGATAAACTGGAACGCGCAGAAAGCTGCATAGACAGCTAACAGTACGATTCCCTGAACCCTGGACAGCTTTCCGCGCACCAGGGCGGGAACAGTCAGAAAGAGCATTACAAACATCATAACCGGAATCTCTATGACCAGGGAAGCATTCATGCCCTGGAACTGCTTGCTGTTGGGCACGGCAAAGGGGGATAAGGCAACGGATACGCCGCTCACCAGTACCAGGTTGAAAAGGTTGGCTCCGATAATGTTTCCCAGGGACAACGCCCCGTGCCCTTTCACCAGGGAAGTGATGGCGGTCACCAGCTCCGGAAGGGATGTGCCGAGCGCAACAAAGGTCAGCGCGATCACGGATTCCGGAACGCCCAGTCCCTGTGCGATCAGCGTTCCGTTTTCAACCAGGAGATTTGCCCCAAATGCGATCAGCACGGCGCCGATTGCCAGCAAGACCACATCCTTTATAAAGGAATCCCCTTTCCCGGGGGTTCCACCGCCTTGTGAGGAAGATCCCCCTTCAGGGGAAGAATCCCCATCGCCTTCAGGGGAAGCCTTCTCAGGGTTCCTAAGCGCCTGTCTCACCAAAACCACCATATACACCACAAAAATCGCCAGTAATCCGAAGCCCACCGGACGGCTGAAGGTTCCTAACCCGTATGCTACTATCATGTAAACCACCGCTGCGACAAAGAAGAAAATAACCGGGGTTAAGAAGGTCTTCCGCTCCACCCTGGGCGGCCGGATGGCAATGGTGAGGGCAGCGATCAGGGCAGTATTGCAGATAATGGAACCAATGGCATTGCCATACGCGATCTCCCCATGGCCACTGACGGCAGATGTGGCAGAAACCATCACCTCCGGCAGGGTCGTTCCGATGGATACCACCGTCGCGCCGATCAAAAGCTCCGGAATATGGAACTTATGGGCAATCCCCGTGGCGCCGTCCACGAACCAGTCGCCCCCCTTGATGAGTAAAACAAGACCTAAAGCAAACAGTAAAATTGGAATCAGCATATCTTCTTTCTCCTTTCCGTAAAAAAATCAGGTATAACTCTGCGGCTATACCTGAATCCATTTTCTAAATAAAAGACACATGTATAGCATTATCGTTATACATGAGTCTCGCAATTTGATACAAGCCAAACCGGATCTTCCTCCCGGTCGTGATTGTTGACTTGTCACGCAGCTGAATACGCTTGCTACTCCCCCATCTGGACTGTAAAAATACTAGCATATTTTTCCGTCGCAGTCAAGTCCTAAAAATGGGGGAGACAGCATGCGGACGAGTGAACTGTTAAGGCTACACCAACGGTGCAAATATTTTCATCAGGGCGCCCATGGGTTTAAGGGAGCGTTTTCCTTCGTAAATGGTTTCTTCGGAAACCTGGCGGCATTTTTTAAGGGTATCCTGGAAATCCTGCTCCATATCGGCGATGCAGGCGGTGCGGTACAGGTAGGATCCGCATTCAAAGTGATGGTAGAGGCTGCGGTAATCCAGGTTGATGGTTCCCACAACGCCGCGGCAATCGTCGCTGACGAATACCTTTGCGTGGACGAAGCCGGGAGTGTATTCAAAGATTTTTACCCCGGAAGCCAGCAGGGATTTATAATGGGATTTTGCCAGGGAATAGGGCACTGTCTTATCCGGGATTCCCGGAAGGATCAGTTTCACGTCCACCCCTCTCTCCGCGGCGAACTTTAAAGCGGTCTCCATTTCCCCGTCCAGAATCAGGTACGGGGTCATGATATGCACATAACGGGAAGAACGGTTGAGGATATCCATATAAACCCGTTCCCCGACCTTATCCCCGTCAAGGGGGCAGTCGCCAAAGGGTATCACATAGCCGTCCTGAGCTGTCCCGGCAGGGGCGGGAACATCCAGGTATTTGTCAAATTCAGGATTTTTCTCCATGATATTCCACATCTGCAGGAACATCAGCGCAAAGCTTTTGGCAGCGCTGCCCTTCAACATGATCGCAGTATCCTTCCAATGACCGAATTTTACCACATGATTGATATATTCGTCCGCCAGGTTGACGCCCCCGGTAAAGGCGGTATGTCCGTCGATCACCAGGATCTTGCGGTGGTCGCGGTAATTATAGGTGGTGGACAAAAAAGGTGATACCGGGGCGAACATTTTGCACTGGATTCCCAGCGCCCGCAGTCTCTCAGGGTAGTTATGGGGCAGAAGGGCGAACTCACAGGCCCCATCGTACATGAACTTCACGTCCACGCCTTCCTTTGCCTTCTGGGCAAGGATCTCCAGGATTTTCCCCCACATCAGACCTTCCTCTACGATAAAATACTCCATGAAAATATACTTTTTGGCTTCTTTCAACTGTTTCAGCATTTCGGCAAACTTATCCTCCCCCAAAGGGAAATAAGTCACCTTTGTATCGGAGAAAACCGGGAAGGAGCCGCTGCGCTGGATATAACGGGCAAGGGAGGCTTCATTGGGGTCAACCTGTTCTAACGCTGTGAGGACTGCCTCCTCCTGGGGCAGCTTATCCCTGGTCTGCGCCAGGGTCTTCTCCAGCTTCTGCTTGACCATGCGGTGGCCTGTCTCGCTCTGGGTATACCAGAACAGGAGCACCCCAAAGACTGGAACCAGCATGATCACAATCAGCCAGGTGATCTTCGCCGTAGGATCGATACCGCTGTTAATGAGATACAGCACCATACAGACCGTGAAAAGAACGGTTCCTCCCAAAATATGGGGCAGGAATTCCTCAAACCAGTGAAAGGCGCTGAACAAAAGCCCCGCCTGTAAAAGCAGCATCAGGATCATGATCCCTGTCCTTCCGAACAGCGCATGTACCAGTCCACGCTGTCCTTTTTTCAGCAGCCTGAGTCCGCCGCTTTCCTTTCCGGAACTGTCTTCAGGGGTATTTCCCCCGTTAGCATTTCCTCCATTGGTATTTCCTCCATTGGTATTTTCCCCAACAATATTTGTTTTCCCTACACTGGTTCTCTCATCCATTCCTTTTCCCTCCTATCGTTTTCCCCACCCGGCTTTTTAACCGGCCTTTTTCTGCCTGGCTTTTTGTCAGGACTTTCCTGCCGGCTTTCTTTTTGTCCGGCTTACCTTCCTTTATCGCCGGATCCTTCTTTTCCCTTGACAATTTGATCTGGCGATGCTAGTATAAGTACAAAAGTATTTAAGATATTTTCGTATCTTTCATACGATTATATCACCAGGCATATCAAAAGTCAACGCAGAAATGAGGAGTCTGACATGCGAAGAAGAACCGCCACCCCGGACTATCTGAAGGAATGTATGGGAGACGCACTTTTGGAATTAATGAAAGAAAAGCCGTTTGAGAAGATCACCATAGAGGAAATGACCGCGAAGGCCGATGTGGGACGCTCCACCTATTTTCGTTATTTTAAGACAAAAGAGGAGGTCCTGTCCTTTAAGGTTCTGGCCATGTACCGCCGCTTTTCACAGGATTTCCATATCAGCCACATGGATACCGATTCGGACCTCATGACGATGCTCACAGGCTTCTTTTCCTTCTGGCTCGCTATCCGGGATACCGTGGAACAGGTCATTTCCACAGGACATCAGCACATCCTCTTTTCTGCCTATAAGCATATCATGGAACAGGCACGGGACGAGGCCGGACGGATCAACGGGTATGAACAATGCTTTATCATGTCCGGGATTTTCGGCGTCCTGTATATATGGATCACCACCGGCTACAGGGAATCCCCGGAGGAGCTTGCGGACGTCATCGTCCATAAGGTCACTCCGGTATTTCAATAAAAAAAGGAGGAGAGATTAAAATGAAATTCATCAAACAACACGCAAACAGCATCATTCTCTGTCTTTTCGAGGTTCTGGTGGGCATCCTGCTGCTCATCGACCCCATCGGGTTCACTTCAGGGATCATCATCGCTTTTGGCATCGTCCTGTTGGTCACAGGTCTTATCAGTGTCATCGGCTATTTTCGTATGGACGCCCTGGAAGCGGCTTCCAGCCAGGCTCTCGTAAAAGGGCTGATCGCCCTGGCAGCCGGGGCATTCTGTGTTTTCAAGGCACAGTGGTTCATCATCACCTTCCCGCTGCTCACGATCCTTTACGGTGTGGCGGTTTTGGGCGCAGGCTTCGCCAAGATCCAGTGGACGGTGGACGCCATCCGTCTGAAACTGGACAAGTGGTTCCTGCCTGCCATCAGCGCGGTGATTTCCCTTCTCTGCGCTATCATCATTTTGTCCAACCCGTTCGCAAGCACCCTGGCATTGTGGATGTTTACCGGAATCTCCCTGATCGTAGAGGCTGTATTCGACGTGGTTGCGCTGTTTTTCAACCAAAAAGAAAAGGAGCGCTAAGCTCTGCCAACTTTCCCCTTATCTCCGGTCACATTTTTCTCCCCGGTATCATACTATGGGATTAAGGTCAAAAAAAGCGGATGGGTGCGCAAGGCTCCGATACCGGCATCCATATAAGATCCGGGCAACGGATGACGCAGATAGTATCCCAGGAAAAGGAGACTGCCTTGAATCCTAAAACTTTGCTGACGCTGCAGCCCGGGGAGGCCGGCATTGTAGAAAGATTGTCCTGCACAGGTTCCCTCCGCAGGCGTCTTCTGGATATCGGGCTCCTGCCCGGCGCGCAGATTGTGTGTGTCGGATGCAGTCCCTGCAAGGATCCGAAAGCCTATCTGGTCCGCGGGGCTGTGATTGCGCTGCGGGCTACGGACAGCAGGCAGATTCTTCTGAAGCAGGAAGATTCTTCTGAAGCAGGAATACGGAGCGCCCGGGAATCTTAGGAACGATCGGAGCCTGCAGGCAAACCCATGATATGCGAGGGGTATAAGTTTGAAAGTAAGGGAAATTGAATCAGAAAAACGGGTCGCCATCGCCGGCAATCCAAATGTAGGAAAAAGTACCTTGTTCAATGAACTCACCGGGCTTCATCAACACACCGGGAACTGGACAGGCAAAACCGTTTCAAATGCCTGGGGATGCTGCCGCAGCAAGAAATTTTCCTATCTGCTTGCGGACATCCCGGGTACCTATTCCCTCCTGACGCGCTCTGCTGAAGAAGAACGCGCCAGGAATTTTTTATGCTTTGAAAAATTGGACGCCTGTATGGTGGTCTGCGACGCAACCTGCCTGGAACGCGGGCTGAACCTTCTGCTCCAGATCATGGAAATCGTGCCTCAGGTAGTGCTTTGCGTCAACCTGATGGACGAAGCAAGGCGCAAGAATATCCGGATAGATCTGGACATCCTGCAGACCCGGCTGAAAATTCCGGTCATCGGCACCAACGCCCATGACCCGAAATGCCGCAAAACCGTTCTGGACGCCTTGGATCACTTCTTTTCCGAGCCTTCTCCTGAGGGGAAGGAGGAACATATTCCCGAAGGGAAAGAAGAACCTGCCTCAGAAGGGAAAAAGGAACACGCCCCCGAAGGGAAAGAGGAACTTGCCTCAGAGGAGAAAGAGGAACATGCTCTGGAAGGATCTTCCAAGAATCCTGTAATTACTTATGCCCCGCCAGTGGAAGAAGCGATCCGGAACCTGAGCGCCCGCCTCCGGCAAATCCTCCCCCAAACCGACCTTCCTTTCAGATGGATCAGCCTACAGCTTCTTCTGGGAGATACCTCTCTGTTGGCAGAACTCGACCGTTACCTTTCCGCCCTATGCCCGGAAAAGGGAATTCTGGAAAACGTGCTTTCTTCGTCCATGCCCTCCGGCACACAGGATCTTTTTACCGACCAGGTTACCTGTAAAATTGCGGAATACGCTTCTTCATTATGCAAGGAGGCATTCCGTGTTTCCGGGCGGGCGCATACTGCGCGATGCGCCCACTGCTGCAAAAATTGTATTTACGCCCTGCCCTCGGAACAATGTGGGCTACAGGAGACCTCCTCAGCTTATCTCCATTCCCTTGACCGGCGCATCGACCGCATCCTGACCGGGCGTTTCCTGGGATATCCCCTGATGATCCTCCTGCTTCTCCTTCTTTTCTGGATCACCATCGTGGGGGCAAACTACCCTTCCGAGCTGCTTTCTTCCGCTTTTTCCTGGCTGGAAGGGAAACTGGACGCCGCGGCACTAGCCGCCGGGCTGACCCCATGGCTGAAGGATCTGCTTATTTACGGCATCTTTCGGACTGTTGCGTGGATCGTATCGGTCATGCTTCCTCCTATGGCAATTTTCTTCCCATTATTCACCCTGCTGGAGGATGTCGGATATCTGCCCCGCATCGCCTATAATCTGGATTCCTATTTCCAGAAATGCCATTCCTGCGGCAAACAGGCTCTCACTATGGCCATGGGCTTCGGCTGCAACGCCGCGGGCGTGGTGGGCTGCCGCATCATTGATTCTCCCAGAGAACGTTTGATCGCTATCCTCACCAACAGTTTCGTTCCCTGCAACGGGCGGTTTCCCGCCCTGATTACCATGATTTCCTTGTTTATAATCGGAACCGGCAAATTCTCCGCTGATCCGCACGCCCCTGCCTCTTCTGCAGGGCTTCCTGGGCACGCTTTCGTAGCCGCCTGCTGCCTTACAGCCCTGATCCTGCTTGGCGTATTGATGACCTTCCTTGTCTCCCGCATCCTGTCGGCTACCCTTTTAAAGGGCGTTCCTTCTTCCTTTCTGCTGGAGCTGCCGCCTTACCGCAAACCGCGGGTGGGCAAGGTCATCGTCCGCTCCGTTCTGGACAGAACGCTTTCCCTCCTTTCAAGGGCTGTGGTCGCCGCAGTTCCCGCCGGGCTGCTCCTCTGGCTGACGGCAAACCTGACGTTTCACGGAAGAACGATCCTTTCCCTCTGCAGCGGTTTTCTGGACCCCTTGGCAAAACGGATAGGGCTTGACGGTACCATCCTGATGGCGTTCCTTTTGGGGATGCCTGCCAATGAAATTGTTCTTCCCATTATCCTGATGGCGTACTCCGGCCAGGGTTTCCTGCAGGAGCTAGGCGGATCTGCCTCCATAAAAGCGATCCTCACGGCACATGGATGGGATACCGCCACGGCGCTCAGCGTTTGCCTCTTTTCCCTGATGCATTGGCCCTGCGCCACAACGCTCTTAACCATCCACCAAGAAACCCACAGCCTGAAATGGACACTTGCGGCAATTCTCATTCCCCTGTCCGCCGGGATTACATGCTGTATTTTGTTCAACCTCCTCATGCAGACGATCAGATTTTTTCTATGAGAAGGACAAAAGAAGGGGTGCGGGAGGAGGTATTTGGCAGGGCACTTGACCGAAAAGTTTAGGCTTGACAGGGAACAGGTAATGTTGCTATAATCAAAAAGCAATCATTCGCAAGCGGATATGGCGGAATTGGCAGACGCGCCAGATTTAGGTTCTGGTGGTAACCCCGTGCAGGTTCAAGTCCTGTTATCCGCAGTATCAAAAGCGGCTTTTTTAAGCCGCTTTTTCTATTTATTACCTTTTAGTTGTTGTTAATGTATTGCACTTAATAAATCGGTACATCCGGTGCATTAGGATCTGTAGGAGGCACATCGTCTGAATATTCCATACCCTGGCTCTCAGCAAGCTTTTGTAGTGCTTCCTCTAGAGTTAAACCTGCATTTTCGTCTTCAGTGTCATCGCCAGGTACATAATAGTATTCATCCAGATCCTCGTTTGATGCACCGCCTGTATTGTCTGCTCCACCGGCATCTTCCTGGCTGGTGCCACCGGATTGATTGGTACTAGGAGTAGAAGTATTACCTGAACCCGTGTTGCCGCTACCACCCTGATTATCTGTGACATCATCTTCGGTGATGTACCCAAGCGCTATTGCATCTTCCTTTGGCAACCATAAATCGGGCATAACCTCCACATAACCTGCTGCAACAAATTCTTCCGGTGTACTCGGCCTTTTATTGGAGGGCTGCTCCTCACCGCCTGTTGAAGAACCCGCGCTTCCTGATCCTCCAGATGATCCTGTATTACCAGAGTCTGTATCATTATCTTTTCCTGTATCCGGCTTTTTCACCCAAACGCCAGGTATTAGTTCTTCATATTCGCCAGAAGCCTTTTCTTCATCTGTAAGCGGTCCTCGCCAAGAGGACTCTCCATTACCTTCGGACTGCTCGTTGCCACCGGCCTGCTCGCCTCCAGGCTGCTGCTCCTCACCGCCAGACTGCTCGCCACCGCCCTGCGGTTCCTGCTCCACTACTTCCCCCGCTGACGCTCCCCTCTCGGCATCCGTCCTGTACCCGTTCTCTTTCGCCAACGTCTCAAACAGCTTCACCGTAAACTCCAAAGCCTCCAGCTTCGTCAGGCCCTCATCCCAGCGGGTCTCCTCTCCGATCAGCCCATGGCGGGACGCCACCACAAGCGCCTTGTATAAACCCGTAGGCAGACCATCATCCGGCGTGCGGAGCGCATAGGCAAGCTCATAACTCGCACATCCCGGCTGCTGGCTGCGGCTGACCTCCTTGGTCTCCTTGTCCTTGCTCTCAACCGCAAGCCCAACCTTTAACGCGATGTCCCCTCCATCCTTAGCATCCGTGAAAGGAACATCCGGCTTCTCCTGCCCCGTAAGGGCATCATATTCCGCCTTGTAGTACCTCTGCACCAGCGCATAAACCGCTTCCGCCCTGGTGATGGTCCCGCTGAAAGTGCTGGAAGTCAGGTCGCCCGTGCTAAACTGCAGGTAACTCGTGCCGCTGACTTCCTGCGCCATTGCCGCATGCTCCCCGTTCCCTACCGCCTCCAGGAATGCCTGGTCCGGCGTGACCTCATGCACCGGCGTATCCGCCCGCAGCATGAACTCCATGAACTCGCCCCTGGTCAAGGTGGAATACAGGTTCGCATAGCCGCCTTCTCCGTCCGCCAATAAACCGAAATAAGCGTTATAGCCTGCAAGCAATGCCTCATGGTCAGACTCCACGTCCACAAAGACCTCCCTTGCCCCGTCTGCCACTGACTTGACCGTTTCCGCATCGTTCCAGCTGCCCTCCACAAAACGCCTGTTCATAAACGCATTATACAGGGTGCTGTTCCCCGTCCAATTGCCTTCCAGGTCCACATAGATGACACCGTTCTTTCCTCCCTGCCCCAGCCGGGTGATCTTCAGGGCGTCATCAAACACCTTCCTGAAGCCCGCATAATTATCCTGCTGGTCCAGCTGCGTCCAGCCAAGCCCCAGTTCCTCCCCCTGCTCCTCATCCGCAGGGACTGGTATCTCAATCTCCACCGCCTGATGGTTGTTATACATCTGCATCAGTTCGTCCGGCGCCGCCGCTGCACAGGCTGCCAGCTGGGATGCCATGACTACCAGCACGATGGTGCTCACCACCAGTTTTTTGATCCTCATGAATTTGCCGCTCATGCTTCTATCCTTCATAACGCTTCTTTCCTTCCCTCATACAGGTTTCCCCTCACTCCCCTAAAGAGACAGAGACGGGTTTACTGGAGGAAACTGAAAATTACCATCATCCTCATATATGTAATGGGGTATCCATTTTCCTATCCTGCTGCCCCCTTCTGCACCAGCAGAAGTTTCTGGATGGGTTCAGAAAAATCTTTTCAGGGCAGCCCACTTTTTTTACTATGTCCTTTAAACGTTTGCAGCCACTGATCCTGATTTTGTCCTTTATGTCATAGGCGGCTTCATCTGTACGAAGCCGCCTATGACATTTCCCCCGTCTTCTCTCAACAGTCACAATCATATTAGTTTGCTTTCCTGTAATCATTTTTCTCGATCAGATTCTTAGCTTCCTGTATATCTTTATTTCTATATGCAGCTGCCATTTCACTATCGAAAGCAGAGATTTCATATACGCCCCCTGTTATATCATATATCCATCTCTGCATACTGTAATGCCTCTTGTTTTCATCAGCAGTACACCACTCCAAATTATTTTCCGATATGTTAAGGCCTTTTATATTCCATGCCCCTCTTGTCCGGTCACTCCCTGAGCAATCCTTCACATTGGCGTTAATTCCCATCATAGTATTCATCAATGTATGATTCAGATAACCATAACACATAGCTGCCAGGCATTCGACAGTCATCAAATGACTTCTTCCTCCTGACACTGCTATCCTAGTGTTGGTATGGTTTCCTACCGAGCTTATGGCGTCTACCCATTTCCTCTTTCCTTTCACTTCTCTGGCTACCAAACCTTTTTCGTTAAACTGCAGCGTTCTTGTCTGCCCCGCTGCATTTATCTGATATTCAACCAATATTCTGCCATCTCCCATAGGCCGCACCTCCTGAATACAGTAGGCCAAAAACATAGTGTTGAATACACCCGTATCGTCGTTACCACTTATTCCATACCGTTTATTCAACTGTGGAACAAATGAATCTGTCCTTCTTTTCCCATCGATCCAGTCATAAAAATCTCTTTGTGTTATACCTGTACGTTCCCTAAACTCTTCCCTGCTCAAATTTCCGTTCATCGTTTTTCCTCCAATTGTTTTTTAATATTTCCGCCTTGATCCAGCCGTGAATGGATTCCATTATTCCCTGAATAACGTAAGATGTCAAACAGATTGTTGCATGGCCGTTGAGCGGATCCGGGAAAAAATCCCGAATATATTATAACACTATATGTAGTATATTGCAACTTTTAGTGTTTTTGTAGTTTTAATATGTCTTGAAAAAAGCACGTAAAAGGTTGTTTCGCATATTTCAACAGTTGATCTTCATTTATTTATTCTGTAAAATATGCAATCGCTATGTCCTTGACCGTCTGATCTACGTCTTGCAAACTTAAAGTGCTCCTTACTCCTCATCCAACACGGATTGTTTCCCACGACCTATTGTTCATACATTATCTTGATTTGTTCCGCAATCTGGATTCAAAGCTCGTCCAACCGTTACTAAAATACGTTAGCTTATACTGTGCTTCCGACATATTTTTATAAGTAACTTTCGGACTTAAAAGATCCGGGTTAATGCTCCAATTAGTATATTTTTCATAATCATTTAAATAATAACACACGCATTCATATACTCTTACACTGTCACCATACGTAGGTACTGGATGATGACCATCGCAAGGATTAGGACCCGTGCCAGATATGCCTCCTGTGCCGGGGCCTGTATCGTCAGAGTCTCCATGGTATGTAAATATGGTTCCAAAACATTTTATCACTATTAGTTTTATTATATAACCTATAGTTGCTCAAGCAATTTTAAAATAATGGACATAATAAGTATTAACTTAACTTTTGGAGGTTGACTTATGATAGAAAAACTACCTGTCAGGTTGAAAGAGTCGCGGCTCAGGTGCGGCATGACCAGGAAACAGGTTGCAGAAAGGCTTGGCGTAACAGTCAGCGTAATCGGGATGTACGAGAACGGTGAACGCAGCCCGTCCCTGCCGGCCCTGATGAAGCTTTCTTCGTATTACAAGGTATCCATTGACTATCTGTTGGACAACCATGCTGCACCTGAGGGAACACTCTCTTTAGACGGCCTTACTGAAAAACAAATACAGGCTGTCAGGCTTCTTGCGGACAGTATCAGGAACCCCCTGTAACGGGCACCTCCCCCACAGCCTGCAACAGCCGCGCAAACATGACTGTATCCCTGCCATTTACATAATCATAGCCCAATACTGGGCTACGATTGCGCATTTGACCATGAAAATATTTATCCAAGGACACCTAAAAAAAGGATCCCAGGAAAGAACCTATCTCAAAAAACATGTCCAAAAACTTTCTCAAGCATGCAAAAAAATTACTCCAGCATGCAAAAAAAATAATTGCAGGCAGGCCGCCCACATGGTAGAATAAAGGTCGGGAAAGCACTCATGACAGGGTGGTAGCCTCCCGAGCCAATGAACGCCAGCAGGCTGAAAAGTCGGTTGGACTACATAGGAAGGGAGGTGCGTGATATGACGGCTTACGAAATCGTTATGATTTTCCTGGGGATATTAGGTCTTTTGATATCTTTCGGGGGTCTTATTGTTACGTTTCTTGACTTCCTTGATAAAAGGAACGATAAGAAGAAATAAAAATGCCTATCCTGTCTGCCATACAGGATAGGCGGTGTCCGTAAGGATACTTAAGCTTAAGCTCGGGGGCATCCACTTTGGAGTGGGTGCTTTCCTTTTGTAACTACAGTATAAACCCTGTCGGGGAAAATTGCAAGGGTAATTTTAAAAAAACACCCTTCCAGCTACCAAACGTAGTGGAAGGGTGCTAATTTCAGTGAGACATCCGGGATTCGAACCCGGGACAACTTGATTAAAAGTCAAGTGCTCTACCACCTGAGCTAATATCCCACATAACAGGGCTAGCTGGATTCGAACCAGCGAATGCAGCAGTCAAAGTGCTGTGCCTTACCGCTTGGCGATAGCCCTCTATAAGCGTTGACACCAAGCGTGCCATGACGACACAATAAGAAAGCACTTAGGGTGGGTAAA
Source organism: uncultured Acetatifactor sp. (assembly GCA_947588205.1). Classification (GTDB taxonomy): domain Bacteria; phylum Bacillota; class Clostridia; order Lachnospirales; family Lachnospiraceae; genus Acetatifactor. The sequence goes on from CANPYG010000011.1 coordinate 41,757, forward strand.
GGGACTCGAACCCTTGGCCTTCAGAGCCACAATCTGACGCGCTAACCAACTGCGCTATACCCACCATATTATAATTACAGAACCCATAACCGGAAAATCGACGAAGCTGCTTCCTCTAATCCCTGACCCTGACTGTACACGAATGCTTCCGGTACAAATCCTGAGTGTGCCCGAAGGGATTCGAACCCCCGACCCACGGCTTAGAAGGCCGTTGCTCTATCCAGCTGAGCTACGGACACACAATACAAATCAATGCCAAATCGCGTTGACGAATGATATCTTACCTTATAATGAAGCTTTTGTCAACAGTTTTTCATCGTTTTTTTGAGTTTTCTCTTTCAGCGTTTTCTCTTTTCGCTTTTCTTTTTCAGGAGTGCTCCCTTTGCTCATTTTCAATCCTTTTATAAGATCTTGTTAAATCCCGGTTTCTCCACGGCTGGCTCCGAACCAAAATAAACAGCAACAAAAAGTTCCCCCCAAAATAACACTGGGGGGAACCTCTTTTTCCTTTTTTCAATTGGCATATCAAATATGAAAAATACCTTGAAGCCTTAAAATTATTATCTGCTCGGAATTACAAGCACATCACCCGGATAGATTCTGTTTTCATTCCTGATCTGAGGATTTGCCTTCAGCAAAGAGCCCAGACTTACGCTGTTACGGGCTGCGATCTTAGAAAGGCTGTCGCCGCTAACCACGACATAATTCTTTGTATTAGCCGTCGCCTGTGTAGAAGATGTAGACTGCGTTACAACGATCACATATTCATCACCGCGAAGCAACTGGAATACTGCCTGTCCATTTTCGTTGGCTACGAACTTTCCCTCATACCTCATCTTTCCGGTCTGCTCATCATAGGAATACATTGTCGCCACTTTGCCGGCACTTTCTGCCCCAAGAGCCACATGCAGATTCAGCGTCTGAGAAAAGAATTTCTTTTCCCCGATATTTACAACTACGTTCTTTAAAGAACCATTTGTCACTTCATTCAGGGCAGCGACGGGAATATCTGCCTGTGTGGTTACCTGGAATACCAGATCCTCCTTGGGCTTCTTCACATCACTATTGGAAAGAGTAAGCGTAAGACCCGTTCCCGACACCTGACATGCAAGCGTTACCTTTTTATCCACCACCTGCTTCTGGGTTGCAACAGGGATGTTGAAAGATGAATCAACGCTGACATTTACAGTCTCACCAGCCTTGGCAGATGCAAGGGAAGAAGAATCAAGGGGCTTAACCGGGGACTGGGATGCTGTCGGCTGGGATGCTGTGGACTGGGATGCCATATGCTCCGGTTCAGTTTTATAGCTGCCCATATTTATGCGCGGCCGGAAGATGCCATTCTCAAGGTAAAACACTCCTGCCTGAAAATCATAGAAATTAAAAACTCTGTTTTCTGCCGCATCGTACGCACTCATATGCCCAACCGTACCCATGGTTCCGATAGAAGATGAGATCTTATCTCCGCCATATATTATCATATTATTAACATTTGAATTAAAGTTAAAAGTAACGGTATCATATAAGTATGCATTTTCGACATAGCAATTAACAGTACCCGCGGTTCCCCCTAATACATAGCAATCCCTTACGCTTCCGGCATATACCATGGACCACTTTGTATTCTGGGCATAGGTCAAATTAGACAGATTAACCTTTCCAAGATCCAGACTCTTTGCATCATCCGAATCGTTATATACCACTACAAGATCACCATCTTTGATCAATTGCCTCAAAGAATCAACCTCCATGTAAGGAACCTTCTCATCAAAGGTAGAGGTTTTTTCCTGATAACACCATTTACCTACATTGGGCATGTACTTCACCGCGTAAGTCACGGCTTCTGCTGCATCTGCTTTGAGCATATTAACATTCGGAAGCAATGTCAGCATTGCCGCAGCCATTACCACTGCAATAAGTTTTTTGATCCCTTTCATTATAATACCTCCTTCTAAGTATAGGGCCATCCTTTCCTTAACAACATGAAACCCCCATTTTTCCTGATATTATTATTATAAAATAAAAAT
>CANPYG010000012.1 GCA_947588205.1 uncultured Acetatifactor sp.
AAAGCGTCTGGCGGAGGATCTGCGGGACAATGAGCTTTCCGCCGTCTATTCCGAGGACCCCTGCAGGGAGGTGCTGCCGGGGGAGGTGCTCACCTATTACGGTCATGTGAATAAGGGCTTTGAATACCCTTTCCTGAAATTCGTGGTCATCACGGAATCGGATATTTTCGGCGCACAGAAAAAGAAGAAAAAAAGGCATAAATTTAACGAAGGGCAGAAAATCAGCGATTTCAATGAGCTGAAGGTAGGGGATTACGTGGTTCACGAGAGCCATGGCCTCGGAGTGTATAAGGGCATTGAAAAGGTGGAAATGGAAGGGGTGGTCAAGGACTATCTGAAGATCGAGTACCGGGATGGGGGAAACCTTTATATCCTTGCCACAGGTCTGGACGTGATCCAGAAATACGCCTCCGCGGACGCCGCCAAGACGCCGAAGCTAAACAAGCTGGGGGGAAAAGAGTGGGAGAAGACTAAGACGAAGGTCCGGACTGCCGTGAACGAGGTGGCGAAGGATCTGGTGGAGCTTTATGCCAAAAGGCAGCAGTCCGAGGGCTACCAGTATGGACCGGATACGGTATGGCAGCGGGAATTTGAGGAAATGTTCCCCTTTGAGGAGACGGAAGATCAGGTGGCGGCGATCCTGGACACTAAACGGGATATGGAGAGCAGGAAGATCATGGACCGTCTGATCTGCGGGGACGTGGGCTATGGGAAGACGGAAATCGCCATCCGTGCCGCCTTCAAGGCGGTGCAGGAGGGAAAGCAGGTGGTATATCTGGTGCCCACCACCATCCTTGCCCAGCAGCATTATACTACCTTTGTCCAGAGAATGAAGGATTTCCCGGTGAGGGTGGATCTCATGAGCCGGTTTCGCACCGCCGCAGAGCAGAAGAAGACCATTGCGGACCTGCAGAAGGGCTTTGTAGATATTGTGATTGGTACCCACCGTGTGCTTTCAGACGATATGAAATATAAGGATCTGGGGCTTTTGATCATCGATGAGGAGCAGCGCTTCGGGGTAGCCCATAAGGAGAAGATCAAAAAGCTGAAGGAAAATGTGGATGTGCTGACCCTGACCGCCACTCCCATTCCCAGGACGCTGCACATGAGTCTGGTGGGGATCCGGGATATGAGCGTGCTGGAGGAGGCGCCGGAGGATCGTCTTCCCATCCAGACCTATGTGATGGAGTACAACGAGGAGATGGTGCGGGAGGCCATTGTCCGGGAGCTTGCCAGGAACGGGCAGGTCTATTATGTCTACAACCGGGTAAATAACATTGCGGATGTCACGGCAAATATCGCCAGACTGGTTCCGGAGGCTACGGTGGCCTTTGCCCATGGTCAAATGAAGGAAAGCGAGCTGGAACGCATCATGTTTGATTTCATCAATGGGGAGATCGATGTGCTGGTGTCCACCACCATCATTGAAACCGGTCTGGATATTTCCAATGTGAATACCATGATCATCCATGATTCCGACCAGATGGGGCTTTCCCAGCTTTATCAGCTGAGGGGCAGGGTAGGGCGTTCCAGCCGCAACGCCTATGCTTTCCTTATGTATAAACGGGATAAGATGTTAAAAGAGGTGGCGGAAAAGAGGCTTGCAGCCATTAAGGAGTTCACTGAGCTGGGCAGCGGCTTTAAAATCGCCATGCGGGATCTGGAGATCCGGGGAGCGGGCAATCTTCTGGGGATGAGCCAGCACGGGCATATGGAAGCGGTAGGATATGACCTGTACTGCAAGATGCTGAATGACGCGGTGAAAAACCTGAAGGGGATTCCCACCGCCCTGGATGATTTCACCACGGTGGTGGATCTGGATGTGGACGCTTATATTCCGGCGGAGTACATCGTGAATGAGGTGCAGAAGCTGGATATTTATAAAAGGATCACGGGCATTGAAAATGAGAGGGAGAGGGACGATATGCTGGATGAGCTGCTGGACCGTTTCGGAGCTATCCCGCAGTCTGTGGACAATCTTCTGCGCATCGCCCTGATCCGGGTATCCGCCCATAAGCTGTATCTGACGGAGGTAAAGGGGAAAAACGAGCGGATCACGCTGCAGTTTAAGGCGGATGCAGCCGTGAATCCGGCGGGGATACCGGCGCTTTTGCGCAAGTTTGGGGAAAATCTGAAATTTACCGCTTTTGGGACGCCGTTTTTCACTTACCGCTATAAGAAGACGGGGCTTGTGGAGAAGGACGCGACGCTGCTTTTGGAGATGACGGAGAACCTGGTGCGGGAGATGGGGAAAACTCTTTCGGACGAGTGAACTGGAAGTGTGCAGTTCACTCCGCGCCATTCGCAAAGTCGCGCTTACGCGCTTTCCGTCGCTTTGCGACTCCCTTTGCTCATAAAATGGCGCTCCCTTCGTCCGTTCAGCCAAGAGCAGATATTCGTGCAAGCACGAATCTGCTCCTTGGCTTTCGGACGAGTGAACTGGAAGTGTGTAAATTTTGAAAAAATTAAGTTGCGATAATGTTAAGGATGTGGGATAATATATTTGTATATTTGATGGGATTTCATTGGTGGGAGTGAGGAATGGACAGGAATTGGGAAATCATCGGCCTGGTTCAGATTTTCATGTAAGGGACTGAAATAAAATGAGTGTGAGTGATTGGAACAGAATCGGCAATCAATTGCGGGAGGCTGTGGAGGATTCGCTGAATACGGGGAATTTCCAGCAGTTGGGGGACGCGTTGTCCGACACAGTGAATTCTGCGCTTGCAGAGGCAAAAAAGCAGGTAGGGGTTTATCAGAATAAGAACAGCGCTACATATCAGAATCCCCAGTCAAACGGCATGGGTAAGAGCGGAAGCGGCAGTCAGGGCGGGAGCCCGGGAGGAAACCAGACCGCCGCAGGCGGCAATGCATTTCAAAGAAATCAATGGTACAATGGCAATTATGGCTGGAACGCCGATCAGCAGAGAAAGCCCCGTTTCGCTCCTGTCAAGATGAACAGGATAGGGCGGGTCTCCAGCGTCTTACTCACGGTATTCGGAGGGATTGGGACAGGCCTGTTGTCCTTGACGCTGCTGATACTGCTGATCGCTATGTGGGCAACGGAGGAGTCGGGTATCCTGACCGCAGTCGGTATCATAGGACTGCTGTTAGCGGCCAGCATCTTTATGATACAGAGGGGCTGTAAGCTGAAGGAACGTTTGAAGCGTGCGCTGCGGTATGTGCAGATTTGCGGGCATTGTCATTATATCAATATTGTTGATCTGGCCGCCCAGATGGGAAATACTGTAAAATTTACCCTGAAGGATGTAAAGAAGATGCTCAGGGCAGGATTTTTCCCGGAAGGACATCTGGACCAGGAGGACACCTGCCTGATGCTGGATGACGCCACCTATCGCCAGTATCTTGCCATCCAGAAAGAGCGCAAGGCGAGGGAGATGGAGGAAAAGGTTGCCAGAATGCAGGCAAAACAGTCAGGAAAAGGAACTGCTTCTGCGAATGGGGGCACGGAGACTGTATCCGGGATGTTTCATGCGGAACAGGCTTCAGAAGGCAGTAAGACGCCTCCCCAGCCTGAGAATCCTGAACTGGCTGCGCTGGTCAAAGAGGGTCAGGAATATATTAAGAAGCTTCGTGAGATGAACGATAATATCGAGGGAGAAGCGATATCCGCCAAGCTGTTCCAGCTGGAGAATCTTTTGAAGGAAATTTTTGAGCGCGTCAGGGAGCATCCGGAGCAGATGCCCAGGATGCAGAAGTTTATGAAATATTATCTGCCTACCACCTTAAAGCTGGTTGAGGCTTATGAAGATTTTGACAATGTGAGCGTGCCCGGAGAAGATATTATTTCCGCCAAAGCTGAGATCGAGAAGACCCTGGATACGATCAATCAGGCTTTTGCGGAGCTGTTAAACAGGCTGTTCCGGGATTCCGTGTATGATGCGACAACAGACGCGCAGGTGCTGCAGACGATGCTGGCGCAGGAGGGACTGATGAAGACGCCGGAATTTGAAAAGGTGTCCAGATAAAGAAAACAGATATAATTCAGGAGGGATGATAAGATGAGCAAGGATTTGGACGAGATGTTGCAGGAGGCCCCTACACTGACTTTTGAACCGTTCCCGGAGGCAAAGCCGGAGGTTCCCGCTGTAACGGCGCCTGAAAAGGTGCCGGAACCGGAAGCCATGCAGGTGGAGCTGACGCCCCAGGAGCAGAAGATGGTGGACGATTTTGCAGCGCAGATCGATCTGCGCAATACACAGATGGTACTGCAGTATGGGGCGGGAAGCCAGAAGAAGATCGCGGATTTTTCAGAGACTGCGTTGAATAATGTGCGCACCAAGGATATGGGCGAAGTGGGCGAGATGCTGACGCAGGTGGTGGCACAGCTTCGTGAGTTTGACGAGGACGAGGAAGAAAAAGGTTTCCTGGGTCTGTTTAAAAAGAGCAGCAATAAGCTCGCAAATATGAAGGCGAAGTATGATAAGGCGGAAGTGAATGTCAATAAGATCAGCGATGCGTTAGAGCAGCATCAGGTCACGCTGTTAAAGGACGTTGCCATGCTGGACAAGATGTATGAGCTGAACCTGAATTACTTCAAGGAGCTGTCCATGTATATTCTGGCCGGCAAGCAGAAGCTCGCGCACGCTACGAAGGTGGAGCTTCCTGAGCTGGTGGCGAAGGCGGAGAAAAGCGGTCTTCCTGAGGATACCCAGGCGGCCAGGGATTACGCCGAGATGTGCAACCGTTTTGAAAAGAAGCTTTATGATCTTGACCTGACCCGTACCATTTCCCTGCAGATGGCGCCTCAGATCCGCCTGATTCAGAATAATGATACGATGATGTCCGATAAGATCCAGTCCACACTGGTGAACACTATTCCCCTGTGGAAGAGCCAGATGGTGATCGCCATTGGTCTGAACCATTCCACAGAGGCAGCCAGGGCGCAGCGCGCAGTATCCGATATGACCAATGATCTGTTAAAGAAGAACGCGGAGACCCTGAAAATGGCCACTGTGGAGACCGCAAGGGAGTCTGAGCGCGGAATCGTGGATATTGAAACCCTGCAGGCAACCAACCAGACTCTGATCAGTACCCTGGACGAGGTGATGAAGATCCAGGAAGATGGAAGGGAAAAGCGTAAGAACGCGGAGGTCGAGCTGCGCAAGATCGAGAACGAGATGCGCGAGAAGCTCTTGTCCATGAGTAAATAATGCGCCTGGGGCAGACCTGACCATCTTTCTGGATGGAGATGCATTCCAGTCCTTATGGGGATATGGCGACGACCTTGTGGAAATGGCGCTTCCATGTCGAACAAAGTTCGACTTGCCGCCAGAAATTTCACTTTCTCAAAAAAAGCTTTACAAATAATCTTTCTCATGCTATAATAACTTTCGTCGTCAGGCAGATATGGTTCATTGGTAGAACGCTAGCTTCCCAAGCTGGAAAGGCGGGTTCGATTCCCGTTATCTGCTCTTGGAAAACGCTTAGAAATGGCTTGTTTATGCAGTTTCTGGCGTTTTTGTTTTTGCCGGAAAATCAAAAGGGAATCAAAGAAGTAATCAGACATACTGAGGGAGAATTGATATGGCGAAGTCGAATGCGGAAAATCGGACCAAAGGATTTGAAAATACCGGGATAAGAACCGGAAGACCCGCAAGTGGAAGACCCGCAAGTGGAGGATCCGTAGATAAAGGATTCGGGAAAAAACTGTCCGGGAAAAAGAAGGAGGAAAACAATCGACCCGAGGGTGAGACGCGGAAGCAGGCATCCTCCCTCTGCCCGGTATCCAGGCGCTGTGGGGGCTGCAGGTGGATCAATAAGCCATATAAGGAGCAGCTTTCTTTGAAGGAGGCGTGGGTCAGGGAGCTGATGAAGCCTTATTGCAGGCTGGAACCTATTATCGGGATGGAGGATCCATTCCATTACCGGAATAAGGTGAATGCGGTTTTCCGGGAAAGCAAGACCAGGGGTATTCTTTCCGGCACCTATGAGGAAGGAACCCACACTCTGGTGGCGGTGGATTCCTGTTTGATTGAGAATCAGAAGGCGGATGAGATCATTGTTTCTATCAGAGGTCTGCTTAAATCCTTTAAAATCCATCCTTATCATGAGGATGGGGGCTATGGGCTGCTGCGCCATGTGATGGTTCGTACCGCCCATGCCACAGGGGAGATCATGGTAGTGCTGGTGCTCACCTCCCCGGCATTGCCCTCAAAAAATAATTTTGTAAAGGCTCTGTTAAAGCTCCATCCGGAAATCACCACCATCGTAGTCAATGTGAACGACCGGGATACCAGCATGGTCCTGGGAACGAAGGAGCAGGTGATCTACGGGAAGGGGTATATTGAGGACGTTCTTTGCGGCAAGCGTTTTCGGATCTCGCCAAGATCTTTTTATCAGGTTAATTCTGTTCAGACGGAAAAGCTTTACGGAAAGGCCTTGGAATATGCGGGGCTTACGGGAAAGGAAATCGTGGTGGATGCCTACTGCGGTACCGGAACCATCGGGATGATCGCCAGCGATAAGGCAGGACAGGTGATCGGAGTGGAGCTGAATTCGGATGCGGTGAAGGACGCCAGAATCAACGCCAAGGTCAATCAGGTGAAAAACATTCAGTTTTATCAGAATGACGCAGGGGAATTCCTGAAGGAAATGGCAGCCCAGCATTCTAAGGTGGATGTGGTGCTCATGGATCCTCCCCGTTCAGGGAGCGATGAAGCGTTTTTGGATTCTGTGGCGGCCATTGCCCCGCAAAGGATCGTTTATATTTCCTGTAACCCGGAAACCCTGGCGAGGGATCTTGCATACCTGACCAAAAAAGGATACAAGGTGCGAAAAGGAGTGCCTGTGGACATGTTCCCGTTTACGGAGCTGCATCATGTGGAGACGGTGTGCCTGCTTGACAGGACGGGCAGGGCTAAGAATGTGTTTAGATCGATTTAGGGAAATTGATTTTAGATTAATTTCGCTTTAGAGAAATTTTATAGAATCTTGTTAGGGAAATATTGACAGCATAGAGATTCCGCGTATAATAACACATAGAAAGTTCGCATGCTGACAATCAAGTGGCTGACAGTTTGTTGGTTGACGGTTTGTCTTCAAACGAAATGAAGTGAAAATGAGAGGGAAAGGAGTGAGGGAAACGGACAAAAGAAATCATATCGGGTTTCTGCTCCGGCTGGCACATAATCTGTTGGAAGCCAATGTGAAGGAAAACAGCGAACTGGACGGTCAGTCGGTGACACAGATCCAGCATTGGATTATCCGCTATCTGTATAAGAATCAGGACAGGGATATTTTCCAAAAGGATCTGGAGGAAGAATTCCATACGTCGAAGGCCACGATTTCCAGCACGCTGCAGGTAATGGAGCGCAATGGCCTGATTACCAGGACAGCAGTGGAGTGGGACGCCAGGCTTAAGAAACTGGGTCTGACGGAAAAGGCTCTGGAGTTTTCCAGACGAGCCAGGGAAAACGTGGATAAGACGGAGCAGCTTTTAAGGAAGGGCATGACGGAAGAGGAGGTCCAGGAGTTGCTGCGCCTGCTCAAACAAGTCTGCCGCAATCTGGAAAGCGGAAGGTGCGAAACATCAAATAGCAGAAAGGAGATTTTTTCATGCTAAAAACATTAGGCGCGCAGATCAAAGAATTCAAAGCGCCCAGCATCATCACGCCGTTAGCCATGATGCTGGAAGTGATCATGGAGATGGTTATCCCTCTTCTGATCGCCTCCATCGTGGATGACGGCATCAATCAGGGGAATCTTCCCCATGTTTATCTTATGGGTGGACTCATGGTCCTGGCAGCCCTCGTATCCCTGGCGGCAGGGTTCGCGGGCGGATATTTCGGGGCCAAGGCTTCCACGGGCTTTGCCCATAATCTGAGGGAGGCCATGTTCCAGAACATTCAGAGCTACTCCTTCGCCAATATCGATAAGTTCAGTACCGCCGGCCTGGTGACCAGGCTCACCACGGACGTGACCAATGTGCAGAACGCATATCAGATGATCCTCAGGATGTGCATCAGGGCGCCCTTTTCCCTGATCTGCGCCATGGTGCTGGCCTTCGCCATCAACGCCCGGATTTCCAGTATTTTCCTGGTGGCGGTGGTGGTTCTGGGAACGGTGCTGATCCTTATCGCCTCTACCACCATGAAGACCTTCCGCAATATTTTCAAAAAATATGACGCCTTGAACGCCAGCGTCCAGGAGAACGTGTCCGCCATCCGTGTGGTAAAGGCTTATGTGCGTGAGGATTATGAGGTGGATAAGTTCAAAACCGCCAGCGAGAATGTTTACAGCCTGTTTGTCCGGGCGGAGAATATCCTGGCCCTGAACAATCCCTTTATGCAGATCACCATTTATACCTGTATCTTGCTGATCAGCTACATCGGCGCCAAGTTCATCGTGGTGGGGGATATGACCACCGGTAATCTGATGAGTCTGCTGACCTATTGTATGAACATTTTAAGCAGCCTGATGATGCTTTCCATGATCTTCGTTATGGTGACCATGAGTATGGCCAGCGCGGAACGTATCTGCGAGGTCATCAATGAAAAGAGCGACCTTACCAACCCGCCCCAGCCGGATTATGAGATCCCGGACGGCAGCATCCGTTTTGAAAAGGTGTCCTTTAAGTATAATCCGGAAAGCGAGGAACCGGTGCTGGCGGACATCAACCTGGATATCCACTCCGGGGAAACCATCGGCATCCTGGGAGGCACCGGCAGCGCCAAGACCAGCCTTGTGAACCTCATCAGCCGTCTGTACGATGTGACCGAGGGCGCGATCTATGTGGGCGGCAAGGATGTGCGCACCTACGATCTGGAAACCCTGCGCAACCAGGTGGCTGTGGTGCTCCAGAAAAACGTGCTTTTCTCGGGAACCATTTATGAGAACCTGCGCTGGGGCGACGTAAACGCCACGGATGAGGAATGTCAGAGGGCATGCCGCCTTGCCTGCGCGGATGAATTCATTGAGAAGATGCCCGACGGCTACAATACTTATATCGAACAGGGAGGCACCAATGTGTCCGGCGGGCAGAAGCAGCGTCTCTGTATTGCCAGGGCTTTGCTGAAAAAGCCCAAGATCCTGATCCTGGACGATAGTACCAGCGCCGTGGATACCGCCACGGACGCTAAGATCCGCAAAGCCTTTGCGGAAGAGATCCCCGGCACCACCAAGCTCATCATTGCCCAGCGTATTTCCAGCATTGAACATGCGGACAGGGTGATCGTCATGGAGGACGGACGGATTGACGCCTTTGATACTCCTGAACAGCTGCTTAAGACCAACGAGATCTACAGGGATGTCTATGAGCAGCAGACCTCCGGCGGCGGAGATTTCGATGAGAAGGGAGGAATGTAAGATGCCAGGACCAGGACCAAGAGGAATGAGAGGTCCCAGACCGAAGCTGGACGATCCGGTAGGGCTGTTAAAACGGGTCATGAAATTCGTCCTGAAGGACTATTGGTATTTTGGGATCATCGTGCTGGTGTGTATCGTGGTATCCGTGCTGGCCAACGTGCAGGGAACCATGTTCACCAGGACACTGATTGATGTTTACATTACGCCCCTGATCGGACAGGAAAATCCTGATTTTTCGGGTCTGGTGGGAGCCATCACCAGGGTGGCTGTCTTTTACGCCATTGGCATTATAGCGGCTTATACCCAGGCCAGGCTCATGGTGCTGATTACCCAGGGCATGATGCGCAACCTCCGCAACGCCATGTTCATCCACATGGAAAGCCTTCCCATCAGCTATTTTGACACCCATTCCCACGGGGATATCATGTCCCTTTATACCAACGATATCGACACCATGCGGCAGATGGTCAGCCAGTCCATCCCCCAGCTGATCAACAGTGCCATCACCATTGTCAGCGTGTTCATCAGCATGGTGATTTTAAGTATCCCCTTGACGGTGATCACTTTGGTCATGGTGGCGGTGATCCTGTTCGTCAGCACCAAGGTGGCAAGCCTCTCCGGAAGCAATTTCGTGGGGCAGCAGAGAGCCTTGGGCAATTTAAACGGCTATATCGAGGAAATGATGGACGGTCAGAAGGTGGTAAAGGTTTTCTGCCGGGAAGAAGCCACCATGGAGGAGTTCAAGCGCAGGAACGATGAACTGTTCAACAACGCCAACCTTGCCAACCGCTACGCCAACGTGCTGGGTCCCATCAATAACAACCTGGGTCATTTGAGTTATGTGATCTGCGCCGTGGTAGGCGGTATGTTAGCCATCAACGGCTGGACCGGACTGACCCTGGGAGACCTGGCCAGCTTCTTAACCTTCAACAGAAGCTTCAACATGCCCATCAACCAGGTGAGCACCCAGTTCAACAGCATCATTATGGCTCTGGCAGGTGCGGACAGGATCTTCAAGCTCCTGGATGAAAAGCCGGAGACGGATGAAGGCTATGTAACCCTGGTGCATGCCCAGAAGGTGGACGGACAGATCGTGGAATCCGAGCGCAGGACCGGCATATGGGCCTGGAAGCATCCCCACAAGGCGGAGGGCACCGTCACTTATACGGAGCTCACCGGGGATGTGGTGTTCAACGATGTGGATTTCGGTTATGTGCCGGAAAAAATCGTGCTGCATAACATTAAGCTTTACGCCACGCCGGGACAGAAGATCGCCTTTGTGGGCTCCACCGGCGCCGGCAAGACCACCATCACCAACCTGATCAACCGCTTCTACGATATTCAGGACGGCAAGATCCGCTATGACGGCATCAATATCAATAAGATCAAGAAGGCAGATTTGCGCCGCTCCCTTGGCATCGTGCTCCAGGATACACACCTGTTCACCGGAACTGTCATGGAAAATATCCGTTACGGCAAGCTGGACGCCACGGAAGGGGAAGTGTATGCCGCGGCCAAGCTGGCCAACGCCCACAGCTTCATCAGCCGTCTGCCCCAGGGCTACCACACCATGCTTACCGGCGACGGCAGCAACTTGAGCCAAGGCCAGAGACAGCTCCTTGCCATTGCCCGGGCGGCCATCGCGGATCCCCCGGTGCTGATCCTGGATGAGGCTACTTCCTCCATCGATACCAGGACCGAGCGCATCGTGCAGGACGGCATGGATAAGCTGATGAAGGGCAGGACCACCTTTGTCATCGCCCACAGACTTTCCACCGTCCGCAACAGCGACTGCATCATGGTCTTAGAGCAGGGCCGCATCATCGAGCGCGGCACCCATGACGAACTCATCGAGCAGAAGGGCAAGTATTACCAGCTTTATACCGGCGGGGCTGTGGAGCAGTAGAAAGTCAGGAAAGCTGTGGAACAGGTTGAACAGCGTCATGAAAACATAAGATAAGGCGATCCTTATCGAAAAAGGATCCACGGGACAGCTGCTGGACGGCAGTTTTGCCCCGTGGATTCTTACGTATCGGTATATTTTCGATTTGCCAAATGTTCCACAAAACAATAGAAACTCGTCGTTAACGTGTCAATTTTAGAAAAAAATGAAAAATTTGCAACGTTAACTTGCAATTTACGGATCATTCCAGTATAATAAAGCTATTCTGAGAAGAAGGGGATTTATAGGATGAAGCTGTATCCCAGAGAGAATTATTTAAAAAAAATACGTGGCTTTTATCATGCGGAGGATCTTATTAAGGTAATCACAGGTGTCAGACGCTGCGGGAAATCCAGCCTCATGCAGACAATCGCGGATGAGCTTAAGGGAAATGGGATTGCTGATGAAAATATACTCTATTTTGATTTGGATCTGCGCAGCTATAAAAATATAAAGAATGCCGAGCAACTGGAATCTCTGATAGAAGAAAAAGGGACGGCTGAAGGCAAAAAATATTTGTTTATCGATGAAATCCAGAATGTTTCAGGGTTTGAAAAAGTCCTGAATGGATTTCGCGGCGAGGGTGAATGGTCTATTTTTATAACAGGCTCAAATTCTTATTTACTGAGCGGCGAGCTGGTTACAAAGCTGACGGGAAGATACCTGGAATTTGAATTATTCCCTTTGACGTTTGAAGAATATGAGGATATGAAGTCTTTTTATGGGAAAAAAATAGATCCGTACCTGCTAAATGAAATGAACAATTATATTTTGGAGGGCGGCTTCCCGCGTACCATACAATTAGAAGATATGGCAGACAAGAGAACCTATGTCCAGGGGGTAGTCCGGGAAATCTTTGAGAAAGATATCCGATACAGAGTCAAGATCAGGGAAAAGGAAACCTTTGAAGCCGTCAGAACCTATATTATAAATAATTTTGGCTCCACGACAAGTTTAAACAGCCTTTGCAGTTCTCTCCATAAAAATGGACTTCCCATCAGCAGGGCTACGGTGACAAGATATCTGAAAGCTTTGACAGATGCAAAAATACTATATGAATGTTCCCGCTTTGACATGAAATCCAAAAGATCTTTAAGCGGGGAAAAGAAATATTACCTGGCCGACCTGAGCTTTTATTTTGCACAAAATACGGATAACCGGATCAATTATGGACCGGTTCTGGAAAATATGCTGTATATTTATTCCAGGTCAAAAGATTATTCAGTAAGTGTAGGAAGAATCGGCAAATTGGAATGCGATTTTATCCTCAGGGACAATGAAATGCAGTATGCCTATGTCCAGGTGGCATATACCATTGCATTATCGAAAGAGACGGAAGACAGGGAATACAGAGTACTGGAATCCATTAAGGATAACTTCCCCAAATACGTTGCAACGACAGATCCCCTTCTGCAGAAAAGAAATGGGATTAAGAATATTAATCTGGTCGATTTCATGAAAAACGGGCAGAGGTTTTAAAAAATGAATTCAATACTGCTTTTAAGTATTCCCGGCTTTTAGGAGTAGGATAGGAAGAATATGAGAAAAATAGTTTTAATTATGTTCATTTTTGCTCTGTTATTTTCCATGGCGGCATGCGGAAAAGATGGGGCAAGCTCAGAAGCTGGTTCGCAAACAGATTTTGGGCGTGAAATAGAAATTATGTCGATGAATCCAGCAGATCCGGAAAAAGATTCGGTAAAGAAAGATCAAATGAAGGAAAATCAAATGGAGGAAAATCAAATGGAAGAGTACCGTTTGAAAATGATGATAGGGAACACGGAAGTTCAAGTGGAATGGGAGGAGAATGAGTCTGTCAAGGCCTTGGCAGAGCTTGTGGAAGAGGAGCCTCTTACCATTTCTATGTCCATGTATGGAGGCTTCGAGCAAGTGGGCTCCCTTGGAAAGAGTTTGCCCAGGAACGATGAACAGACCGCGACCCAGGCCTGCGATATCGTGCTGTATTCCGGCGACCAGATCGTCGTGTTTTACGGTTCCAATTCCTGGGCGTATACAAGGCTCGGCCATATTACTGACAAAACTGTGGCAGAAATGACAGAGCTTCTCGGAAACGGCGACGTTACCATTACTTTGTCAGCAGAATAAGAAGATCAGAGATGCTGCCCAGGCTGACAGGCAGGACCAAACGTCCTGCCTTTGCCTTGCGCGCCCGGCGGCATGCCTCTTTTCCGTCAGATATTGTTGTAGGGATCGTTTTGGGCCTGCTGCTCCATGTACGGATTGTACTTTAAGTCCAAGAAAGCCTTCTTGTCCTTTTGCTTAAACAAACGGTCCAGGTCATCCTTGTAGCCGATCACCACATAAGGGAAGGTTTCAGCGAAAGTCTTTAAATGATCCTGTACTTGGCTCTCGCCGTCCATGGGAATCTGGTATTTGGTGCCATCCGCAAAGCCCACTACCAGGTAATAGGAATGCCCTGTAGTGATGAAGCCCCTCTTATGGGTAACGGTGTAGGCGTAAGCCCAGGCAAGCTTGGAGGTTTCGCCAAAGATGGTTTTCGCTCCGATCTGGGCGGTGAAGAACTGGGAATTGTATTTCAGGCCGTTCACATATTCGTTGCTGGACAGGAAGGTCTCCACCCGCTGGCGGGTCAGTTCCGGATTGGGGCTGGCGGCGATGTATTTTGTAATGCTCTTTTGATAGCGGCCGGTCAGCGCCTTGACCAGGATGAAAATAATGACGAAAATACAGATTGCCGCCACGATTGCGAAGACCCCAAGACCGGAGACCATATTGCTGCCAACCTTGCCCACCTCCAGGTAATAGGGCAGGAACTGGGCTTTTTCTTCCGCTGTCATGCTGTCGTAGTCCACGGCATCATGATAATAGTTGAGGCTGTCCTGCGGCATGGCGTGGATGGTGCCGGAAATCTCAAACTGAGCGGCTATCACGTCCTCTTCTGAGGCGATTTCGTTGAAATAATTCGTGCAGACGCGGTCCAGGGCCTCAATCTGTTTATATTCGCTCTGAGTTACCCTGACCCGCATACCCATGAAATGGTAGTCCCCGGCATCGATGACGTATTCCATGGCGACTCTGTCCACCCCTTCGGTCTCTTCGCAGTATGCGCCATAGTTAAAGGTCAGGGTTCCTTTTACATAGAGACCATCCAGGTCCTCTGTATCGTAGTCGATTTCCCACAGATCTTTGGCACCTTTGGTCATGGACTGGATGGACGGCCACATTGCCACCATCATGCCGATGAAGACGGCGGCCGCGATGATGATCCCCAACAGGGAGCTTTTCAGGCTTTTTCTTTTTAGTTCGTTCATGTTGTTTCTCCTCCTCTGAAAATGTAAGAATACTGTGGTGTGTTTGCTACAGATTTCACATCACAGTATTTATTATACTATTTTTTGGAAAGAGTTCAATTCCCAATTTGCGGCAACATCGGCTCACGGATACCTGGTCGTGCGCGCCGTCGGTACTTCCGGCACTTCTGTCCGGTGAAGCTGGAGTCGGTCCGCAGGTGCCTGCGCGCCGGCAGGCAGATTCTGGAGTTTATTGCATACTTTTACGGGAGGGGAAGTGGTTGGGGTAGGAAAAGGAGCTGACATTGTGGCAGGAAAAAGATCAGACTGTAAGCGTTAAGAGATCTGAAAGAAAGAAGCGGAAAAAGCAATCCGTCAAATTGCACAACCCAAGATATGGTAGAGAAACTTATCCTATGCATTCATTTTTCCTATATCTTGTATTTTTAACCCTTCCATGTTGAAATCCCGGTGTCGGCAGTTCCATATTTTTTGTGAAAAAACACGGAAAAAATTTTGCCCGAAATGCTTGAACCGTCTGATTTCCTGTGTTATAAGTAGAGTGTGTTTTCCGGAAACATATCGAGCGCTATCTGAATCCCGACAGGGATTCTCTGCCGCACTTTTCCCTGACTTTTTTGGGCTTTTGTTCCTTTAGACTTTATTGTCGATCATCAGGGAAGTTCCTATTCTGCGGCGTATCCACATGATGATTGAAAATTGCTGCTTACAGAATGAAAGCGGCCGCCTGCAAATGCTGAGGAGGAATTATATGTTAGAAAACTCTTTTTCTTCGGGTTCTTTTCTACAGAAGGCTACGGGAAAACTGACCTACCGGCTTACCAATGATTATCTTTTCCGGGCTGTTCTGCAGAATTCCAATACTGCGCTCAAGGGTCTTCTTTGCGCGCTTTTGCATCTGGCACCGGAATCCGTCACTTCTGCCCAGATCACCAACCCCATCATACTGGGCCAATCCATAGACAATAAGAATTTTTATCTGGATGTGCGGGTTACTTTGAATCACGACACAGATATTCTCATTGAAATGCAGATATTGAATAAAGGTAACTGGCCGGAACGTTCTTTGGAATATCTCTGCCGTTCCTTTGACAATCTCTCTAAGGGACAGGATTATGCGCAGGTCCGTCCGGTCATCCAGATCAGCATTCTGGATTTTACTCTTTTTCCGGACAATCCGGAATTTTATGCGACCTATATGTTTATGAATCGAAAAAATCATAAAATTTATACTGACAAAGTACGCCTTTCTGTGTTAGACTTAAAGCAAATAGAAATGGCGACTGATGAGGATATCTCCTATCAAATTCACTACTGGGCAAAGTTATTCAAGGCCGCCACATGGGAGGAGATCAAAATGTTGGTAAAAGAGAACGAAGCTTTAGAACAGGCAGCGGAAACGGCATATGTGCTGAGCGCGGATGAGCAGATCCGCCTGCAGTGCGAAGCGAGGGAAGAATATTTCCGGGAACAGCGCTATGTACAAAGACGCCTGGAACATTTGGAGGATGTAGAAAAGGAGCTTCAGCAGAAAGAAGAGAGCCTGCGGCAGACAAATGAAAAGTTGCAGCAACAGGGCGAAAAGTTACAGCAACAGGGCGAAGAATTACAGAAAAAAGATAAGCAGATACAAGAACTCTTTCAAGAAATCGAATTGCTCAAATCACAGTTGAAGGAGTAAATCTCTCATGGAACGAATTCCCAGGGGATTTAGGGGCAATAGAAAGGCAGGGGCGTTTTTCCGGCTTTCCTGTTGGTCTTCCTATTATTCATTTAGAGGGAAAAGTCCTATTATTCATTTAGAGGGAAAAGTTTGTTGAAAAATTTTGTAATATGATATATACTAAATTTGTTTTATAAAATTTTTTGTCGGAAATTATGAAAAGGGGAGAAAACAGGAGGCAGTCCATGAAGGCACTAATCGGTTATAAAAAAACAAGGATAATTGAACCATTGATAATTGGTATTGAAATCCTGTTTTCTTTGTGGGCGCTTACGGAAGATTCTCTTGTTGTATTGAATGCTGATCTTTCTTTTTTCGAACAGATTTCAGATTATCTGCAACAGTTTCCAGGATGGGATATGAGGTCACTGATCTTGGCCCTTGGATTAGGATGTATTTATGCAAAAGTTTTTAGGGGGGGGGGGTATAATCCTTGGGTGAGTGCGGCCAGCGCCTTTTTTGCATTATGTATGGTTTTTGGAAAAAGCTATATGGAAATTGGGAGTTGGGATTATGTCCTGCACAGTGGGCTACAGTTCGTTCTGGGAAGTCTGATATTTTGCGGGTACTTTTTTGTATTTAGAAATTGTATCCTTTATGTCAGTAAGAAATTGAGGCAGTTTCCCACACTGTTCCGCAGAGAGACGCAAGGGAAAGTAGAAATATGGTTATTTGAGAGACATCCTTTTTGGGGCGTCCTGGCTGTAATCTGGCTGGCAGCAATACCGTGGCTCATTTGTTTTTTCCCGGGAACTTTGGAAGCAGATGGCTGTTACCAATTGTTGATGTCCTTTGGAGTGGTGGGAATATCAAATCATCATCCAGTGTTTGTGACGAAGCTTATGGGGATTTGTCTGCATTGGGGAAGGCTTTTTTTCGGTTCCGATATGATAGGAATGTTTTTCTATACATTCTTTCAATTCACGTTTCAGAGCCTGGTCATGTCTTATGTGTTATACGTACTCAGCCGCATGAAGGCTCCTGTGTTGCTGCGATGGGGTGCGTTAATTTTCTATAGTGCTTATCCGATTTTTCCCATGTGGGGATATACCCTTGTGAAGGATACAGGGTATTACAGTTTTTTTCTGCTATTTGTAACGACGCTGGTACAGATGCTTTATCTTTATGAGAAAGGGGAGCGTCTGGCCTGGTGGCAGGTGTTTTTGTTTGCACTGGGAGCTGTCGGATTGGGTACTTTTCGAAATGACGGGCGTTATATAGTGCTTTTGACTTGCGTGTGCGGTATTTTTTTCGCCAGAAAATGCTGGAATGTACTGCTTATTGGAGGAATTGCCTGTTTTGTATCCATCTTTTTGATAGAAGGTGTATATATGAAGGCAGAGAGTATTCCTCAGGGTTCTAAGAGGGAAATGTTGACGATTCCTTTACAGCAGACTGCGAGATATGTAAAAGAGCATTATGAGGAGATCACTCCCGAGGAGGCGGAAATTCTCCAGGCGGGCTTCTCCGTAGAATTGTCAGAGTTGGCAGATTTGTATATACCTGATTTTTCGGATCCTGTAAAAGGTACGTTCGTTCTATATCCTGAGGCGGATTATATAAATGCGTATTTTCGGGTATGGGCACAGCAGTTGATAAAACATCCGGATACATATTTGCAGGCATTCTTCAATCAGGTTTATGGGTATTTTTATCCGGAGAAAGAAAGTGAATGGGAAGGAATCGGGATTTTAAACATCAAAAACAGTCTGAGTGCTCAGGATGAGTACCTGGATTTGGATTTTGGTTTAGAGAATGAATTAGGAAGAAATCTTTTAAGTATATATGTCAAATGGACGAAAGCGCTTCCTGTAATCGGCATGTTGTTTAGCCCGGGGATATATACTTATATCTTGCTTGGTTGCGCAATGTATCTAATCGCTAAAAAGAGGAAGAGGGGATTGCTGGTGTACGTTCCCGGTTTTTGCGTTTTGCTGATTTGTATAGCATCTCCTGTCACAGCATGTTTTAGATATACATTGCCGAATGTCGCATCATTGCCGATATATTTGGTTTGGTGTTACCATGGGGCACAACGAAATAGTGAACAAAAGTGATTTAGGAGATTGCAACGCAATGAAGACAAAAGCGGCGGCGATGATCCTAAACAGGGATCCCTTAAGGCTTTTCATTTTAAGTTCTTTGATGTCGTTTCTCCTCCTCTGAGAATAAAGAAAATACTGTGATGCGTTTGCTACAGATTTCGCATCACAGTAATTTTGTACTATATTTTAAAAAAAGTCCAATTCCCAATTTGATAATCAGGAATGAAAGTAAAGATATTTCAGGGAACCTCCTGTTGATCAGGGCTGGTTCACGATCCCTACGAACAGGGGCGTGCCATCATCACCTGTGATGGCGAACAGGAAAGGTCTGTCCAGAACAAAGTCAACCTCGTCGTCCGGCGGTTCGGCGGCCCCGCCTGCAGGCAGTTCGATGTAGGCCGTGGCTTCGCAGCCCTCTTCATCTATGGTTACCCTGGCGGCATGCATGACCTTTGAAACGAAGGGAGGAAGAGGAAGCTTTTCCAGGGAGTCTTCCTCCAGCATGGGAGAGAAGTCAGCCGCGTAAGGATCGAATACGTCAGTGATTCCCAGCGCTCTCAGGGATTCCGTAAGGTCCATGTCACTGACAACATCAAATTTCGGCAGGGAGAGGTGGATTTCCAGATATTTTGAATCAGCCCATCCCTTGTCCGAAGAAAAGGATCCCGTCACAGTGCCTAGAAAATCCGTCACTGCGCCGTCCGATAAAAGCTCATCCACGCTCACCCCCTCATCCGGAAGGATAAACCACATCCCGCCGCTGTTTTTCAGATATTTACAGGCAGCGGAGAACTTTTCTCCCCAATAATAGGTGCCCTCCATAGTCTCATGCATGAAATCGACTGTCCGATCCCCGTCCAGGGCATGGAACACCTCAGGGGAAGTCCTGCCCTTCTGGAACTCATTGCTCCACTTGGCCCGATAGTAAATCGTGGATACCAGGGCCAGAACAGTGTCTTGATCCATTGTGATGCCGGAGGACTGCTCCTTCAGCCGGTTTTTGGTGTTTTGATCGATCCATTTCTGCAGGGTGCGGTTAAATTTTTCCGTTCCCATTTTACCGCGGTAGGAGGAAGCAAAATAGGTTTCGGACAATGTGTCCATTGTTTCCTGGATGAAATCCAAATCATCATTGAGCCACAGGGAATTTGCGGGAATGCTGGTCACCGTGCCGTCGTCCACGTAGTTGGCGTTCCACAGGGCGTTTGCCCGGGTGCGCACGGTTTCAATGGTGTCGCAGTCCAGAAGCTTTAGAAGCTGCTTGCGGCTTTCACCGTCAGTCAGCTCCGCCAGCATGGAAAGCGCCATATATACATTGATCGGTGAGCATACTCTGTTCTCGGTTCCGGCGCCGGTCAGGAGTCCGGGAACTGTGGCCGTCATGAAGTTTCCCAGGGTACTAACATAGACCTGGGAAAGACTACGCCGTTCCCTTCTGGCTTCATACCAGGGATCATTATTCAATACAGAGTATCTTACCTGCTTTGGGTACTCTGCCTCAGAAACGGCGTAGGCGCTCAGGGAGCCGTTCCAAGGATTCAGGAATATGCCCGCAATAACTGCCGCTGCGAGCATCGCCGCCATGGGGATCGTCCACCGTTTTTTGTAGGATTTTTGTGGGCTTTTGCGGAAAATGGAAGCCCTTTGGCGCGGAACGTTTTGCGCCTCCGCGACCTGATCGTCCCGGATATCCGTCATGCCGTTGTATATATCTTCTCCCTTCATATTTCCACTCCTTCCTTTTCCAGTGTCAGTCTTAAGCTTTCCCGCAGCCGTTGCATCCGTCTTGCCATCTGATTGGCGGTCATGCCCTGTTCGGCTGCCAGCTCCTTGACCGTATCCGCGTACCAGTAACGCCTTACGAAAAGGATGCGTTCTTCCCTGTCCAGACTGTCCAGCCAGTGGGTGATGATTTCGGAAATGATCCGTTGTTCCAGCTGCAGCTGTGTCGCGTTGTCCGGAACGCATTCATCCAGCTCGGAGAGCAGTACTTCCATCCCTGCATACCGTTTGGCAGCCCGCATCTTACGGAAACGGCTGATGGACAAATTTCTGGTGATGCGTCCCAGGAAAGCCCGTAAGGACGCAGGCCAGTCCGGCGGCATCCGCATCCAGGCGGCAAGCCAGGTATCGTTGATGCATTCCTCCACATCCTCTCTGTTGGACAGCAGATGAAACGCCAGCCTGCGGCAAAAGGCGCCGTGGGCAAGATCGGTCTGGGCGATGGCTTCTTCATCGCGCTGGTGATATAGACGGATGATTTCATTATCTTCCATTTGGTCTCCTCCCTGGTGCATTGCTGCAGCCCGATACATGTTCCTGCGGCAGGAACATTGTTGCTTCTATTTATATATGTCGCAATTTGGATGGGGCTTATGCGGAGAATTTGAAAATTTTGTATTATTTTTTGCATCTTTTGGCTTTAAAATGATTATAGCAGAAATTCACCGTATTTCCAGTTAAAATAGGAATGGGGAAATAGGAATGAGGGAGAAACAATTCAAAAAATACTCATTGAAAAGCATATCGTTTTGGGATATGATAAGCATAAACTTGTGGTAAAATGATCAGCTCGTCAGTAGATGCCCACCCCGCAGGAGGCGGAGGAGTTGGCGGAACATGCGAAAATTCTGGCAGGAGGAATGTATCGATGGAAAAAACGGCGTTATTTCCCCAGGTGAAGGGGATTTTGCATGGCGGTGATTATAATCCGGAACAGTGGCTGGACCGTCCGGATATTCTGGAAGAGGATATCCGCCTGATGAAGAA
Organism: uncultured Acetatifactor sp.; assembly: GCA_947588205.1. Classification (GTDB taxonomy): domain Bacteria; phylum Bacillota; class Clostridia; order Lachnospirales; family Lachnospiraceae; genus Acetatifactor. Next base: position 21,100 of record CANPYG010000012.1, read on the forward strand.
GGCGGGCATCAATTCCGCGACGCTGGGGGTATTTTCCTGGTCGGTCTATGAACCTGTGGAAGGGGAGTTCCATTTTGACTGGCTTCAGGAAATCATGGACAGGCTCTATGAGAACGGCATTTATACGATTCTTGCGACACCTTCCGGCGCACGTCCCGCCTGGCTGGACGCCGCCTATCCGGAGGCTATGCGGGTGAGCGCCCACAATGTGCGCGACCACCACGGCAACCGGCATAATCACTGTATGAGTTCGCCCATCTACCGCAAAAAGACCGCGGTCATTGACAGGAAGCTGGCGGAGCGCTTTGGCTCCCATCCGGGGCTCATCATGTGGCATATTTCCAACGAGCTGGGCGGAGAGTGTTTCTGCCCGCTCTGTGCGGAACGGTTCAGGGAGTATCTGGCGGATAAGTTCGACCACGATATTGAAAAGCTGAACCAGGCCTGGTGGACCACCTTTTGGAGCCATCGTTACAATTCCTTTGACCAGATCGAGCCGCCCTTTGAGCATGGGGAACGCAGCATTATGGGCTTGAATCTGGAATGGAAGCGCTTTACCTCCTGGAATATGAATGATTTTATGAGGTCGGAAATTGATGTATTAAAGGAAATTACGCCGGATATCCCGGTCACGGCGAATTTTATGGAGCTGTTTTACGGGCTGAATTACCGGAATCTGGCGAAGGACCTGGATGTGATCTCATGGGACAGTTATCCCAGATTTCATAACGATTATGAAACCTTCCAGGATACCATGCTCTGGAACGCTTTCCAGCATGCCCTGATGCGTTCCCTGAAGCCGGAGAAGCCCTTCATGCTGATGGAAAGCACGCCCAGTCTGGTAAACTGGCATCCCTTTAACAAGCTGAAGCGTCCCGGGGTACATAAGCTTGCCTGTATTCAGGCCCTTGCCTGTGGTTCGGATACGGTGCAGTATTTCCAGTGGAGGAAGGGCAGGGGATCCTTTGAGCAGTTCCACGGCGCGGTGGTGGATCACAACGGTTCGGAGGATACGAGAGTTTTCCGGGAGGTGGCGGAAGTGGGGCAGGCGCTTTGCAGACTTTCCCCGGTGGCGGGAAGCCTGGTGCGGGCAAGGGCGGCGCTTTTGTTCGACTGGGATAACCGATGGGCAATCCATGATGCAGGGGCGCTGAGCAATCAGACGAAAAAATATGAGGATACCTGCATGAAGATCTGGCAGGAGTTCCGCAGGCTGGGCGTGGAGATGGACGTGGTGGCTTCCGACGGGGTTCTTGACCGATATGATGTGGTGGTGGCGCCCATGCTTTACATGCTGCAGCCCGGAACGGCATCGGCACTGAGGTCCTTTGTGGAAAAAGGCGGACAACTGCTCGCAACGTATTTTACGGGCTATGTGGATGAGAACCAGCTGTGTTATCTGGGAGGATTCCCGGGGAACGGACTCTCTGAGCTTTTCGGGATTGTCAGCGAGGAGATCGATACCCTGTACCCTTCTGACAGAAACGGAATAAGGTTTGAGAAAGGTATATCAGGAAAAATCCGGACAAAGGAAGGCGTTCCGGAGGATACGGCGGTCTGGGAGGTAAAGGATTATGCGGAAATCCTCAGGGTGAAGGATGCGAAGGTGCTGGGCGTCTATACAGGGGACTTCTATCAGGGAACGGCTGCGGTGACCTGCAAGGAATATCCTGTCAGCCGGGAACAGACGCCCTCTAAATGCGGCAGGGCTTACTATGTCGCCGCCAGGGTGGGCGCCGGACAGATGCGCCCGCTTTTTGAAAAGCTTCTGGAGGATGCCGGCATCCGGACACGGAAGCTGCCGGAAAATGTGGACTACTGCTGCAGGACCGGGGAAGAAGGCGTCTATGAATTTTATTTGAATTATGGAACGGCGCCTGTGGAAGTGCCGGATGTTCATGGAACGGATCTGCTCACGGGAGAGAAAGTGGAGGATATACTGGGCCTGGGGGCGTACGGCGTCGCGGTACTGCAGACAGCCGCCTCCCCCAGACATCTGGAATGATACTGCCCGAATGAGAAGAAATTGCCCGGCTATTTCAACTTGAAAAGTGTTCCGAGAATGCTGCGCCCCAGAGAAGCGCCCACATTGCCGCCCAGCTTCTTGCCGAAGCTTCCGCCGATCTGCTTGCCCAGGTTATTGCCCAGCTCCCGTCCGATAGTGCCCGCTGCGCTGCTGGCGACGCTTTTCACCCCGGAGGAGATGGCCCTCTGCCTTTTTTCCGCCTCGCGGGCTTCTTCCTTCGCCCTGCGTTCGGCTTCTTTTTGCGCCTGCTTTGCCTCTGCCTGCGCCTGCTTTGCCTCCCGTTTTGCTTTTTCCTCCCCTTCTCTTAAGCGCGCTTCCTCCGCCGCATCCTGTTCGCCCTTCCTTTTCAGGAATTCATAAGCGGAATCCCGGTCTATCATGTCCTGATATCTCAGATACAGATTATCCTTCAGGATCTCCTTTTCTTTCTCCTGGTCGGATATGGGTCCCATGAGGCTCTGGGGCGGAAGAATCCTGCATTTCTGCACGACGCCGGGAATGCCCTTTTCATCCAGTACGGATATGAGTGCTTCGCCGGTGCCAAGCTGTGTCAGGACGTCACGGGTATTGAAGGAAGGATTGGAGCGGAAGGAGTCTGCGGCGGCCTTGATCGCCTTTTCATCGCTGGGAGTGTAGGCGCGCAGGGCGTGCTGGATCTTATTGCCCAGCTGTCCCAGCACTCCGTCCGGTATATCTTTCGGGTTCTGGGTGATGAAATAAATACCGACCCCCTTGGAACGGATCAGCTTCACCACCTGCTCGATCTTATCCTGGAGAGCCTTGGAAATATCCTTAAACAGCAGATGGGCTTCGTCAAAGAAAAATACCATTCTGGGCTTCTCCTGGTCCCCGATTTCCGGAAGGGTCTCAAACAGTTCCGACATCATCCAGAGCAAAAAAGCGGAATATAGGGTGCTGTCGTTGATCAGTTCCCTACAGTCGAGAATATTGATATTTCCCTTTCCGCCGGCCCCGGAGGCAAACCAGTCCCGGATATTCAGCGCAGGTTCCGCAAAGAACTGCCCGCCTCCCTGGGCCTCCAGGGCGACGACATGCCGGATGATGGCGCTGATGCTTTGTTTGGAGATGTTTCCGTATTCCATGGAAAGCTCCTTGCTGTTCTCTCCCAAATACTGCAGCATTGCCTTTAAATCCTTAGTATCAATTAAAAGCAGATCCTGGTCGTCCGCAATCTTGAAAAGCACCGTAAGGATATCGGCCTGCGTGGTATTCAGATCCATCAGCCTGGACAGGAGGACGGGTCCCATCTCCGAAATGGTGGTACGAAGGGGAATCCCCATTTTGCCGTAGATGTCCCAAAAGACGGAAGGATAGGACTGATATTGGAAGCCGCAGGCGTCCAGCCCGAAGGCGCGGATTCTGTTCCTCATGTCCTCACTGTCCGTTCCGGGGCGGCACATGCCGGACAGGTCGCCCTTGATATCCGCCAGAAAAACAGGCACTCCCGCATCGCTGAAGGATTCCGCAAGTACCTTTAGGGTGATCGTCTTGCCGGTGCCGGTCGCTCCGGCAATGAAGCCGTGTCGGTTTGCCATCTTCGGCAGGATGCAGATTTTTTCTCCGTCCGCATCGCCGATCCAGATTTTATCCTGATAATACATAGGTCAGTTCCTCCTGTGGGATATAGGAATAAAAGTAAAAAGCTTCTGCTTTTATTTTACTATAACACGGCGAATAATCAAGTGTTTTGGGTGGTAAAAAAATAAGATACGTGTTATACTGGTAGCAGTTTCAAAAAAAGCAGAGGAAAACGGAAATGAGAAGAAGGCGAAGAAGGCGCAGAAGACAGGAGATTATATATAGACGGGTTGGAACGGGCAGAAGCAGAAGCTATTACAGGAGACGAAGAAGAAAGTTCCTGCTGGCTTTTGCCTGCGTTTTGCTCCTTTTGCTCTTAGGAACCGGGGGCTTTTTCCTGTGGAAGAATTTCTCCGGCGCAGAAGCCCCGGAGGAAACTATGGGGGCTGAGAGTACTGGAACGGGGGAGACCGGAGAAAACGGGGAGCAATCCATGGAGACCGGAACAGGACCCGAAAATGACAGCCGGGAGGAAGGAAAGGAACAGGAAAGCGGTCTTTCGGGAAGTACCGTGGGGGCAGATTATGCGAATGATCCGGACAGACCGAAGGTAAGGGGAATCTATGTCACCGGTCCCAGGGCGGGAAGCGGGGCTTTTGATGATCTGCTCACCCTGGTGGACACCACGGAGCTGAATGCAATGGTGATCGATGTAAAAAATGATAATGGAGAGATCACCTTCAGACCGGAAGAGGGTTCCGAGCTTTTGATGGGCGCCACCTTGAGATATATCGGAGATATGGGTGCATTTATGGAAAGGCTGAAGGAGCACAATGTCTACACAATAGCCAGGATTGTGTGTTTTAAGGATCCCTATCTCGCTTCCCATATGCCTGAGCTGGCGTTGCTTGACCAAAACGGGTCTCCCGTTGCGGACGGTAATGATGTGGCTTGGGTAAATCCATATAAGCAGGGGGTCTGGGATTACCTGGTGGAGGTGGCAAAGCTGGCCGGGAAGGTGGGCTTTGATGAGATTCAGTTCGATTATGTGCGTTTCCCGCTGGGAACGGAGGCGGAGAATGCGGTATATGGAGTGGATACCTCGGCTTATACGAAGCAGCAGGCGATCACCGATTTCCTGAATTACGCGGCGGAGGAGCTGGGCAAGGAGGGTCTGCCCGTGACGGCGGATGTGTTCGGAACGATCATCGGAAACGAGGTCGATGTAGTGAGGGTCGGACAGGATTATGCCGTGTTGGGTGAGACGATCGCCGCCATCTGTCCGATGGTATATCCTTCCCACTATGCCAATGGGGTGTTTGGGCTGGAGGTTCCGGACGCCCAGCCTTACGAGACGGTTCTTTCCGCTATGCTGGATTCCAGGGAGGAACTGTCAATTGTACCGGAGGAGAAGAGGGCCGTGGTACGCCCCTGGCTGCAGGCCTTTACGGCGGACTGGGTGAAGGGGCACATTGAGTATGGCGGAACGCAGATCCGGGATCAGATTCAGGCGGTTTATGACGCCGGATACGAAGAATGGATTCTTTGGAATGCTTCCAACAGATATTCCGCGGATGGACTGCATGCGGAGTGAATATTGGAATCCTCCGACGCGGCAGTTTTGAAAAATATTTGAGGCAGGGGGAAGACCTGATGGCAAAGCAAAAGGAAGTAAAAACAAATATGATGCGGATCCTGGAATCCATGAAGATCCCGTTTAAGCAATATACCTACGAATGCGGGGAGTTCATCGATGCCCTGCAGATCGCGGACATGCTGGGCTTCCCTTACGGGAAGGTATATAAAACGCTGGTAACGCAGGGCGCATCCGGAAATTATTTTGTGTTTGTGATTCCCATAGCGCAGGAGCTGGACCTGAAGAAAGCGGCCCGCTCCGTAGGGGAGAAAAGCGTTGCAATGATCCATGTGAAGGATATCAACGCGGTCACCGGGTATATCCGCGGAGGCTGCACCGCAATCGGAATGAAAAAGCAGTTTGTAACCAGGGTGGACGAGAGCGCCAGGAAGCTTGGGACCATGATCGTCAGCGGCGGAAGGCTGGGCTCCCAGATTGAGCTTGCCCCCGCCGATCTGCTGCGCGCATCCGGTGCCGAGTTCGCCGATCTGCTCAGGGAATCCATGTAGGGCAGCTTTGTGCCATGGTTTTTCTGGAAAGAACAAAATACTACATTGACAAGAGGATGTTCTTCACTTACTATGTATCCACCGATAGATGCGGGCTGCGATATCGTACAAGGTTCACGGGCTGACATTCAAATCGCGAGGTCATAGAAACATACATAAAATGGAGGAAGTCGGATGGCTAAGCTTTATATTAACGAGAAGAAAAAGAAAAGCCACATCAATCCTGAGATCTACGGACATTTTTCGGAGCATCTGGGAAGAGGTATTTACGGGGGACTCTTTGTGGGGGAGGACTCCGATATCCCGAATGTGAACGGAATGCGCACGGATGTGGTGGAAGCGTTAAAAAGGATTCAGGTTCCTGTGCTCAGATGGCCTGGGGGCTGTTTTGCTGATGAGTATCACTGGATGGACGGCATTGGCCCTAAGGAGAACCGAAAAAAAATGATCAACACCCATTGGGGCGGCGTCGTGGAGGATAACAGCTTCGGAACCCATGAATACTTTGAGCTGTGCAGACAGCTTGGCTGCAAGACCTATATCAACGGCAATGTGGGAAGCGGAAGCGTCAGGGAAATGAGCGAGTGGATCGAATACATGACCTTCCAGGGCGTGAGTCCAATGGCGGATCTGCGCGTTAAGAACGGTCACAAAGAGCCCTGGAAGGTGGACTATTTCGGCGTGGGCAATGAGAACTGGGGCTGTGGCGGCAATATGACCCCAGAGTATTACGGCAATCTGTACCGCAGATATCAGACCTATGTGCGGGATTATGGGCATGACGGGCATATTAGGAAGATTGCCTGCGGGGCCAATGTGAATGACACCGAGTGGACGAAGGGGGTGCTCAGTACCTGCTTCGCGTTCCCTCATCCGGGTCATGCGCACGGATTTATGGACGGGCTTTCCCTGCATTATTATGTGCATCCGGGCGGATGGGCGCATAAAGGCAGCGCAACCATGTTTACGGAGGAAGAATGCTATAAGACGCTGGATAAGGCGTTATACATGGATGAACTGATCCGCAGTCACGGCGCCATCATGGATCAGTATGATCCTGGGAAAAAGATCGGTATGATGGTGGACGAGTGGGGTGATTGGTTCGATGTGGAGATAGGAACCAATCCGGGCTTTCTGTATCAGCAGAACACCATGAGGGATGCCCTGGTTGCGGCAGTGACCCTGAATATTTTCAACCGGCACAGCGACCGGGTGAAGATGGCTTGTATTGCGCAGATGGTCAACGTGCTGCAGTCCGTGGTCCTGACAGAGGGGCCTCGGATGGTACTGACCCCAACCTATCATGTTTTCCATATGTACCGCCATCACCAGGATTCCGAGCTGGTGGAAAGCTGGCTGGACGGGGTTGAAAAGACCGGAACGCAGGGATGCGAGATCCCTTCTCTGCAGGAATCCGTGTCCGTGGACAGGAACGGCGTGATAACTATAACCCTGGCAAATCTGTCCCTCGATTCGGGGTATCCGGTTGAAATGGAGCTGGCGCAGAAGAAGCCGGTAAAGGCGGAAGCGAGTATTCTGACCGGGGCCATGAATGCCCATAACACCTTTGACGAACCGGAAAATGTGAAGGAAGAAGCCTTTGCGGGCGTGAGCGTGAATGGAAAACAGGTTTCCCTGACGATTCCCGCCTGCTCTGTGGTGAGTATCAGACTGAGCTGAGCGGGAAAAGCAGTACCGTTTCAGTTCTTCTAGCTGGCAGTGTGAGGAGGATAGCTGCCCGCTTATGCGGGCAAGGAGTCTGAATATGAAATATACGGGATATTTGTTTGTGCATTTTATTGGAGAAGGGCCGGAGGGAGAGCAGATTTATTTTTCCCTGAGCCGGGACGGCCTGCATTGGCAGGATCTGAACGGCGGGAGTCCTGTCCTTCGTTCCGACATCGGGGAAATGGGGGTAAGGGATCCCTTCCTGATCCGTTCTCCCTGGCAGAAGGAGGGACAGCCCAGGTATTATCTGATCGCCACAGACCTGCGAATCGAAGCGGGGAAGGGCTGGCATGCGGCACAGTATGAAGGCAGCCGGGATATCATTGTCTGGGAATCGGAGAATCTTGTGGACTGGAGCGCCCCGGCCGCGCATACTGTTGCGGTGAAGGGCGCAGGCTGCGCCTGGGCGCCGGAGGCCATTTATGATGAGGAAAAGGATGCGATTCTGCTCTTCTGGGCGTCCATGGTGAGACTTCCCGGGGACGAGGCTTGGAAGCAGCGGATTTATGCGTCTTATACGAAGGATTTTAAGAGCTTTACGGAACCCTTCCTCTATCTGGAAAGTAAAAATCATGTGATCGATACCACGGTGATCAGGGTGAAGGGGGGATATTACCGGTATTCCAAGGATGAGACCGAAAAAAATATCCGCGTGGATTTCAGCACTTCCCTGAATCCGGAAGGCTTCCGACAAATAGGTTCGGATACCCTGAAGGATCTGTACGGGGTGGAGGGACCGGAAATTTTTCCCTTCAACGACAGGGAGGAATGGTGTCTGCTCGTGGACCGGTTCGCCGCGGGAAAGGGCTACCTTCCGCTTGTGACAGACAACCTTTCCAGCGGGCATTTCCAGGTACTTGAGGACGCTCAGTTCGATATGGGACAGACCCGTAAGCGTCACGGAGGGGTATTGAACATCACGGAGGAGGAGTTCAGGCGGCTGGAAGAGAGATATTAGTGCTCCTTTTTACCGCACTTATTTCCGGACGACCGGAAATAAAAGAAAAGCGACAGTCCGGTGGCGATGCTCCATCCGATGGGCCAGGCAAGCCAGATTCCGGTGCTTCCCAAGGGATGGGAAAGAAGGATTGCCAGAGCTGTCCTCAGCGTCAGGTCCGTAAAGGTTGCGATCACAAATTCCTTCATCAATCCCTTTCCGCGCAGCACGCCATCCGCTACAAGCTTGGCCGAAACCACAAAATAAAAGGGCGAGAGGATCCTGAGCAGTTCAATACCGGTTTTCATGGCAGTTCCGGTGGGATTTTCCATAAAGAGGATGAGCCCGAAGCGCCCGCCCAGGAAGTAAAAGAGAAAGAAAGGCACGCAGAGCAGCCAGATCATTCTGATGCCTGCCCGGAAGCCCTCATGGATGCGGGACTGCTTTCCTGCCCCCAGGTTCTGGGCGGTGTAGTTGGAAATACCGTTTGCCAGCGTGGTAAACGAGGTAATGACCAGATTGTTGAGTTTAATGGCTGCTGAGTAACCAGCGATCACGCCTGCCCCGAAGCCGTTGATGACGCCCTGGATGATGATATTTCCCACGGAAACGAAGCTCTGCTGCAGAATGCTCGGCACAGCGATGACAGCGATTTTTCCAAGGAGACGTGCGGAAAAAATGGGAACGCTGCCTTCTGTTGGGATTCCCGTAAGGCGCCGCAGCACAACGGTTATGGCAAGAATACAGCTGACGCCCTGGCAGAGGAAGGTCGCCCATGCCACGCCGGCGACGCCCATATGAAAGGTGATGACGAATAAAAGGTCCATCAGGATATTGGAAGTAGACGAGGCAGCCAGGAAAAGGAAAGGGGTTCTGGAATCTCCTAGCGCGGAAAAGATGCCCGTCGCCACGTTATAGAAGAAAAGGAAGGGCAGTCCGCCTATGTAGATGCGCAGATAGAGCAGGGAATCGCCCATCAGCTCCTCCGGCGTCTGGATGAGGGTGAGAAGTCCGCCGCAGGACAGGAATCCGAACAGCATCAGGACCGCGCAGAGCGCCGCGCTGGCGATCAGTGTGGTGTAAACGGCGGTTTTCATTTCCCGCAGCCTTTTTGCCCCAAAAAGCTGGGACACTATGACTGAGCAGCCGATATTGCAGCCGAAGGCAAATGCGATAAAGATAAGGGTGATTTCGTAGCTGTTTCCAACCGCCGCAAGGGCGTTTTCCCCAACAAATTTCCCGGCGACCAGACTGTCCGCGATATTGTACAGCTGTTGAAAAATGATGCTTCCAAACAGTGGAAGACAGAACCTCCATAATACGGTGGACGGCTTGCCCACAGTCAAATCCTTATTCATCCTCTCAATCCTTTCCTTGTAAACTGTTTTCTGCAGTTTTTCTCTTTGCTCTTTTGATATTCTTGTGTATTATACTCCATTTTGTAAAAAAATCAATAGCGACAAAAGGATATATGCATTGACTTCCTGCACGAAAACAATTATGATTGGAATGAAGATTTGGGGAACGGAAGGCCCGAAGGAGAACAGAAGGAGAGCTGAAATGAATCAATTTCTGAATAAGAGCAACCGGATTTTCAGGAAACGGAATGGAAGCCTGGGCATAGGTTTCCGTATTATAATGGTTTTCAGCATAGCCGCCCTTTTGATCGGCTGTGCCAAACAGGAGGACGGGGATTTAGAACCGGAAATACACGCTGAGGACCTTGAGGAGAGCACTTCTGCGCAGACAGAAACTGCCGGGAACGAAACCGTAGGGCAGAGCAGCAGCCCGTCAGAATCAATTTCCGGCCAGACGCCGGAATCGTCAGATGAGTCTACGGAGCCATCCCAGGAATCGACGGATTCCTCTTTAGAATCGCAGACTTTTACTGAACCCAATGGATATATTGTAGCCATCGACGCCGGGCACCAGGCGAAAGGCAATAAGGATAAGGAGCCCCTGGGTCCGGGAAGCTCTGAAATGAAAGCAAAGGTTTCCTCCGGTACGAGGGGCGTTTCTACCAGGGTATATGAATATGAGCTGAATCTTGTCATTGCGCAGGCGCTGGAGACGGAGCTGACAGAGAGAGGCTACCAGGTTATTATGATCAGGACGACCAATGATGTGGACATCAGCAACAAGGAGCGGGCTGAGACCGCCAACAATTCTGGAGCGGATATTTTCCTGCGCATCCATGCCAACGGCTCCGAGAACAGCGAAGTCAACGGCACACTCACCATTTGTAATACCGCATCCAGCCCTTATAATGTAGAAATCCATGACGATAGTCTGTCCCTTGCGCAGACCATTCTTGCGCATATGGTGGAGGAAATGGGTTCCAAGGACCGCGGCGTATGGCAGACAGATACCATGAGCGGCATAAACTGGTGTACTGTTCCCACAACGATCATTGAGATGGGTTATATGAGCAACGCCGCAGAGGATGAGCTGATGCAGACCGCAGACTACCAGGAGAAGATCGTCCAGGGAATCGCCGACGGCGTGGATGAATACTTTTCCATGAAAGCTCAGTCGTAAAGCTTGATCCTGCGGGCAAGCTTGCGGGAGTGCCGCAGGCACGGAGCAATCCGAGAGCTTTCATGACTTGCAGTAAACCTATCAGGCAGATTCTTTTGAGAAGGTCATATAAAACATACGGAGGAAGCGCAAGTGAGAAGAAATGTGAGCCTGGAGGAGATTTCCGACGGCAGATTATACGATTTAAACGATATGGTGAAGGCTGACTGCGGGAACTGCGCTGGCTGCTCTGCCTGCTGCCAGGGAATGGGCGATTCCATTTTGCTGGATCCCCTGGACGTTTACCGTCTGACCCTTTGCCTGGACAGAAGCTTTGAGTCTCTTTTGTCCGACTGCCTGGAGCTGGGCGTGGTGGACGGAATCGTACTTCCGCATTTAAAAATGACCGACAAAGAGGAGCGGTGCGTTTTCCTGAATGAGGAAGGCCGCTGCAGCATTCATCCCCACAGACCGGGCATATGCCGCCTGTTTCCGTTGGGGAGATATTATGAAAACAGTTCTTTCCGTTACTTCCTTCAGACGGGAGAGTGTAGAAATACGAACAGGACCAAGGTGAAGGTCAGCAAATGGATCGACACTCCCCAGATCAGGGGAAACCAGAAGTTTATTGCGGACTGGCACTATTTCCTGAAGGATATGGAGGATAAGGTGCAGGAAGCGGCGGCCCGGGGAGATGATTTGGCAAAAAATCTGAATCTGTATCTGCTAAACACATTTTTTGTGACGCCGTATGAAAGGGAAGCTTCCTTTTATGGGCAGGTCGCAGGGCGGATGAGCAGGGCGAAGCAGGAGATTTGTAACTTAACAGAGGACATTCATTGAAAACAGAGGACATTCACAAAAAAAGCGGGCGATCAAAAAAACATGAAAGGAACGGCTCAGGACGAGGAGGTAGCATCATGAAATTTGGAAAATTAACCGGGTATCAGTTATCGGGTCAGAAGCTGTTGTTGGATTTTGAAGGACAGGCAGCCAGCGTGGAGGCTGTTGCTCCGGGCATTATCAATGTTTTCTGTGGATTGGAAACCAGTGACCATCGTTCTAAGGCGATCGAGGGGGACAAAAGGCTTCCCGTTTCCCTTGAGGTTTCTAAAGAGGGGGATTGCCTGTGGCTTCGCACGGAGGAGGTCCTTGTCCGCATAGGCCATGGCTTTTATGTGGATTTTTACGATAAGGAGGGAAACCAGGTCTGCAGCGACTACCGGGGCGAGCGGAAGCTGCTCCAGAGGGTGAGTGATGAGCAGATCAGGCTCTTAGAGAGCGAAGGGCATTCGGCGAAGCAGGCGGAGGCGGAATCCGGCGTGGAGGTGGTGAAGGCTCTTACCGGAACAGAGCATTTTTACGGTCTGGGGGACAAAACCGGCTTCCTGGATAAGCGTCATTACGATTATGAAATGTGGAACACGGACGATCCGGCTCCCCAGGTGGATACCTTTAAGGCGTTGTACAAATCCATTCCCTTTTTCATCGCCCTGACGGACAGCCATGTATACGGTATTTTCGCGGACAATACATATAAAAGCGTGTTCAATATGGGGCAGGAGTCGGAGGATTATTATTTCTTCAGCTCCGTAAAGGGCAATCTCGATTATTATTATATTGCCGGGGAAAATATCCCTCAGGTGCTGGAGCGCTACACCTACCTGACGGGAACCCATCCCCTTCCCCAGAAATGGACCCTGGGCTATCATCAGTCCCGCTGGGGCTATATGACCGAAGAGGATATCGAAGAGGTAGCGGTGGGGCTGCGGGGAAACGACATTCCCTGTGACGCTATTCATTTTGATATTGATTACATGGACAATTACAAGGTCTTTACCTGGAATCAGGGCAGATATCATAACGACCCGAAGGGCTACTTAAAATCCCTGACGGAGAGGGGCTTTAAGCCTGTGACCATCATCGATCCCGGAGTCAAGAAGGAAAAGGGCTACTATGTCTATGACGAAGGAATGGTAGGCGGATACTTTGCAAAGGATCGGGAAGGCAGGGTCTATGAAAACGCGGTATGGCCCGGGGATGCGGTTTTTCCCGATTTTGGCGATCCGAAGGTGAGAAAATGGTGGGGAGAAAAGCAGCAGTTTTTGATGGATCTGGGGGTGCGGGGCGTCTGGAACGACATGAACGAGCCCGCCAGCTTCCGGGGTCCCTTGCCCGACGATGTGGTGTTCACGGATGAGGATAAGCCTGCTTTTCACGAAAAGATGCACAATGTTTACGGGCATCTGATGGCGAAGGCCACCTATGAGGGGTGGAAGGGGCTGGACGGCAGGAGACCCTTTGTGATTACCAGGGCGTGCTACGCCGGGACCCAGAAGTACTCCACCGCATGGACCGGGGACAATGTCAGCATATGGGCTCATCTGCAGATGGCGATTCCCCAGCTCTGCAACCTGGGTTTGTCCGGGATGCCCTATGTGGGCACGGATATCGGCGGCTTTGGCGCGGATACCACGCCGGAGCTCATGGCAAGATGGGTTCAGCTGGGATGCTTTTCCCCGCTTTTCCGCAACCATACTTCCCTGGGCAGCAGGAGACAGGAGCCCTGGAAGCTAGGGGAGGAGGTGCTTCGGATTTACAGGAAATATGTGAAGCTGCGTTATGAATGGCTGCCGTATTTTTATGATCTGTTCTTTGAGGAGGAACGTACCGGAGCCCCTGTTATGCGTCCTCTGGTGTTCCATTATGAAAAGGATAAGACCGCGCAGACCTGCAACGACGAATTTATGGTGGGCAGTCAGGTTCTGGTTGCGCCGGTAGTGAACCAGGGAATCGATAAACGCATGGTTTACTTCCCGGAGGGAGACTGGTATGATTACTGGACAGGAGAGAAGCTTACAGGACCGGTCTGGTTCGTAAAGGATGCGCCGCTGGATACCTGTCCCATTTATGTAAAGGCAGGAAGCGTGATCCCGACCATGGAGCCGATGTCCTATGTGGGTGAGAAGCCCCTGGATAAACTGATCCTTAAGGTATATCCGGGAGCAGGGGTCTATGACCATTACCTGGATAACGGAGAAGACTTCGCATACCGCAGGGGAGAATACCATCACTTCCGTTTCACGGTGAAGGAGGATGGCAGCGTTGAGACGCAGATACTCCATGCCGGGTATGATAAGCCTTATAAAGAAATAGAGTATAGCGTCCAAGGATAAAGGAGAAAGATGGACTTATTTGATTATATGCGTGAGAAAAATATGGAGACGGAAGCGCCCCTGGCAGCCAGGATGCGCCCGCGCACCCTGGACGAGGTGGTAGGGCAGGAGCATATCATCGGCAGGGATAAGCTTCTTTACCGGGCGATCAAGGCGGATAAGTTAAGCTCCATCATTTTCTATGGACCTCCCGGCACAGGGAAGACGACCCTCGCAAAGGTGATCGCCAATACCACCAGCGCGCAGTTTACCCAGATCAACGCCACCGTGGCGGGGAAGAAGGACATGGAAGAGGTGGTGGCCAAAGCGAAGGAGCTTCGGGGAATGTATGGAAAGAAGACGATTCTTTTCATTGATGAGATACATCGTTTCAATAAGGGGCAGCAGGATTATCTGCTTCCATTTGTGGAGGACGGTACCGTGATCCTGATTGGCGCCACTACGGAGAATCCCTATTTTGAAGTGAATGGGGCCCTGCTTTCCCGTTCCATTATTTTTGAATTAAAGCCCATTCCGAAAGAAGCGGTCCAGAGACTGATCAGGACGGCGGTTTATGATGCCGACAGGGGAATGGGTTCCTATGGGGCTGTGATCGATGAGGACGCCGTGGAGTTCCTTGCGGATATTTCCGGAGGGGATGCCAGGCACGCGTTAAATGCCGTGGAGCTTGGCGTGATGACAACCAATCGGGCAGGGGACGGTAAGATACACATCACCCTGGAGGTGGCGCAGGAGTGTATTCAGAAGAGGGCGGTGCGATACGACAAGACCGGGGACAATCATTATGATACGATCTCTGCCTTTATCAAAAGCATGCGTGGCTCGGATGCAGACGCGGCGGTGTATTATCTTGCCCGGATGCTGTATGCGGGGGAAAGTGTTACCTTTATTGCCAGAAGGATTATGATCTGTGCGGCAGAGGATGTTGGGAATGCGGACCCCAACGCCCTGGTGGTGGCGGTGAACGCTTCCCTTGCGGTGGAACGCGTGGGAATGCCGGAAGCGCAGATTATTCTGGCCCAGGCAGTCAGCTATGTCGCCAGTGCGCCGAAAAGCAATGCCGCCTGTATCGCCATTTCCGAAGCCATGCAGGAGGTAGGGGAGAGCGGCAACCTGCCAATTCCGCCCCATCTCCAGGACGCACACTACAAGGGGGCTGCGAAGCTGGGGCATGGAACAGGTTATAAATATGCCCATGATTACCCCAATCATTATGTAGAGCAGCAGTATCTGCCCTATGAGCTGAGTGGAAAAGAATTCTACCGCCCCACGGGCAATGGATACGAGGTAAAGATCAGGGAGCATATGAAAAAGCTCAAACAGGGTCCTACGAGGATATAGCTGGAAATTTCACACATTGAGATGGTAAAACAGGTTGTAGAAAGGGAGGCGGAAAACGATGAAGACGCTTGAAGATTATATGCGTATGCCATACCGGATGGAAATTGTAGAAGATCAAGAAGAGGGAGGATTCGTTGTTTCTTTCCCTGATCTGCCAGGGTGCATTACCTGTAGCGAGACGATAGAAGGTGCGGTAGCCAATGCAGTGGATGCGAAAAAGGCATGGCTGGAAGCAGCGCTTGAAAAGGGAATTACCATTGAAGAGCCGGAAAGTATCGAGAATTTTTCAGGCCAGTTTAAATTAAGAATTCCCCGCAGCCTCCATAAATTGCTGGCAGAGCATTCTAAAAGGGAAGGCGTTAGTATGAATCAGTATTGTGTTTATCTGCTATCCCGGAATGATGCTGTTTATTCGAAATAATCATTGCAGTCATTAGATGGTTTGCAGTTTGACGGAGTTTCATTTGCCGTCAAACTGCAAAGCCACCTACCCTTTTCTCTTACCCAAGGCAACAGCAATGGCCATAGCTAAGTATCCGAGAAGCAGATAGGCGGCATAGAGCAGAAAAGCCGGTTCTCCCATATCGAAAAGTATCCACGTTCCGAGGAGAAATAGGGCAGGCAGAAGCAGGGGCTGAAACCATGCCGCCTTGGGCTGCCTGCCGGCGAATACGCCTGTGCATATTGCCGCGATTGGATTCACGGCGAAAAACAGGAGAAAGCAAATCGCCATACCGTTGTCTCCCTTTGCGAAGGTGACAGCACACCAAGGCAAAAGCAGCATAATCAACGCGGAACATAATGTACAGAGAACGTTCTTTTTTACCATAGTCCTATACCTCTCTTGTAATCCTTTAGTAGCGGGAACTTCTCCCCTTGAATTTCAGCACCATTTCTTCGGCTTCCTGTTTGGAGGTCAGTTCAAATTTGTCCGGGATATCCTTAGTGACCACACTGCCCGCACCTATGACAGCATTGTCGCCTATGGTCACGCCCGGTAAAATGACGACTCTGCCGCCGATCCAGACGTTGATCCTTCTTCGTTTAGCGGAAAATCGCTTATAAAAGGATAAAAGACGCTTCTTCGAACCGTCGGACCTTAAAATCAATGCGCCATTCGATGTCTTCCTCCATCGACTCAAAGTGCAAGGAAGAATATGTATTGCGAAGTTTTCCCTGCTTGCCATTTCCAAATAAAATGGAGGTGGGGCCATCCGCTCCGCCGATGGCAAACACTGCGGCGCTTGAGTTGGCGGTGGGGCGCATATTAGCGGTGGGGCACATGGGGTCTTTTGGCGCAGCTTCTATGGGGCGGTCGCCCTCCCTGCAGTCGCGGATGAGCAGGTCTTCTTCCGGTTCCGGGGAGAGGGTGTAGCTCATGGCCACCATATTTGTCGGATAAACCCATCGGTCTGAACCAAAGGACCTGGAAGGGAGGGTCTGGGGTGCAAGCTCCTGTACGGTCAGGGTATATTCCACGTTACTGGCCGGATGGGAAAAGGTGAATGTGTCGCCGGGCTGATGGGTTTTGAAATGCGGTCCCGGAAGCTGCCCAGGCTGTTCCTCCATGGTGAGGGAGAGGGTTTTGGCCTGGGAACGGCGTTTGCCCGCCCAGGGAAAGGCGCTGCGGCAAATGACCCAGCAATAAGCGGGATCCAGACCGTAATGTTGGACGGCCCAGTTTGCTTCTGTCTGATCGGCCCATCCCTCCAGCATCCGGGGATAGAAACAGATGCCGGAGCCGTGGGAGGTGCGCAGGGTTTTTCCATTGCATACAAGCTGCGGACGAAAATGCAGGCAGCAGGGATTTTCCCATTCCATTTGCATCTGCTGTTCCTGGGTAAAGTTCTCGTCCGAATCGTTTTCCGGGTTCAAGTTCCATTTCCTTATAAAATTCTGGATTTCCTCCGGCTCCACCCGCATACAGAAATCCATCACCAGCCCCTTGCTGCAGGAATATGCCGCAGGAATGATCCAGGAATGGTTTGCCCAGGTAAATTCCTTGCCGAGGGGGATCTCAGTTCCTGCCCGGTCTTTTCCATGATGTCCCCAGAAGTTTCCGTTAAAATAAACCTTCCATTCCGGTTCTGCCGGCTGGATATCGGGATTCATGTCCAAATCATAATAATCCTCGGTATACTTGATTTTACGATAGTCAAAAGAGGACTGCAGTTCTTTGAGGTAGGCCCAGGGATGTTCCATCTTCGTCAGATGCAGCTTTGCGGCCACTTCGGACAGAACCAGTTGCTGCCCTGGCGTGGGAGGGTTTTCCCGAAGGAAAGATGCAAACTGCGCTTCGTCCCACATCCAGGCCTGTTCCAGGGCCGCCGTATTGCCGCAAGCCAGCAGAAGGCGCAGAAAATCCGCGAAATCTTTTGACAGGGGATGTACATAGTCCGGCGCTCCGTTCATGGGGCTGACAGCGAAGACCATCCCGCCGAAGCCGCGGATAAAGCAGAAATGGATTCCATCAACCCCTGCCCAGCCAAAGATAGAGGCGCCTTTGGGGGTACAGAAATAAGCCGAGTTGTCCTCGGAACGTCCTGCCCCGAGGGAACCAAGGTCAATGCCAAGCTTTAGGAATTTTTGAAATGTTTTATCCATAAGACCACCTTTTCAAATCATTATCTTTGCTTTGTATAAAGGGTGTGGAAATCCCACGAAAAAGCATCGTCCATGAATGAATCCGAAGAGGCTGATGCGTGAAATCATATGGACGGCTACTGCCCGAAATCATATGGACGGCTACTGCCTGGGATATTCCCCTTATATTTCTTGATCCATTATAGCAAAAAACAGCGGCAATTACCAGACTTGTATTGTAAAAGGTCCTGGGATATTGTATTGTAAAAGGTCCTGGGATATACTTATGCTGTAACGAGGAGATTAGGAGGGAACGCTGTACCGAAAACGGCATCGACACTATATATACTCAAACTTGGTCGGGAAATGAGCGAATGGTACATTTAGCCGAAAAGCTCGGATTTGCGGAATAACTCGTGAAATAGGTCTTGGAGATTGGAGATGGGTTCACACAAGCAGTTGCTTCATCAACGCCTGATAAACCTCCTGATTGTGTTTCTGCCAGTTATCGCAGATGGATTCCGCGATTTCCTGTCTGGGTACAGACAGGGTGATCTCCACCAGGTTTGTGCCCTTTTCCTTCGCTACAAGATGGGCTTCGTATTCGCCGGAGGTCGATTTATAATAATCCCCCAGGATAGATATTTCATTGCGCAGGGTGATCTCATTTTCCTTGAGAAAGAGGTTGATCTCATCCTTGATCACATTGTTGATGCGGTTTTCAAAGAAATGGAGCGTCTGTCTCCCCTCCTGTGTGAGGGAAAGCTGCGTCCTGTTGCGGTAGGTCCGGCTATGGATCAAATCTGCTTCCCTCAGATCATGGAAAACCTGCTGCAGGGTGAGAAAGTCCGTATAATCTTTCCCCAGGACAAAATCAATGATATGCGCCGTTGTGAGGGGCTCGGAGGCGCGGTTCAGCATATAAAGCACAATCAGCTTATATAAGGTAAGTGGATCGTCATACATAATTATTTTTTCTCCCTTGCCAGGTATTGCGCGTCCGCATCAGTGCGTGTAAGGTATTCAGTACCTTTCTTTTGTTGAGGCTCCAAAGCGGTGCAAGCGTAAGCCCCTTGGGACCGTCGCCGGTCACGCGGTGTACTACAATATCCGGAGACAAAAGCTCCAGACAGTGGATCAGGATATCCAGATAAGCGTCCATTGTCAGGACCTGGAAGGCTCCTTTTTCATATTCTTCTGCCAGGTCGGTATCCTTCAGGACATGGAGCAGCTGCAGCTTGACGCCGAAGGGGCGGCATGCGTTTATAAATTGGATGGTGCGGTACATATCCTCGGCTGTTTCCCCGGGCAGGCCCAGAATGGTATGGATGATGACAGGAAGGTCAGCCTGCTTCAGCCTGCGGACGGCTTCCGTAAAGCAGGGCAGGTCGTATCCGCGTCGAATATAGGCCGCACTTTTATCATGCATTGTCTGCAGGCCAAGCTCAATCCATATGAACTTCCCAGGATACTGCGCCTTTAAGCGGGAAAGGAGAGAGATTACCTCCTTTGGCAGGCAGTCCGGTCTGGTGGCGATGGAAATGCCGCAGATGTCCGGGTGGCTCAGTGCCTGTGAAAAAATCCTTTCCAGATATTCCACAGGGGCGTAGGTATTGGTATAGGCCTGGAAGTATGCGATAAAATGCGTTCCCACCTTTTTGCCGCGAAATAAGGCAAGCCCTTCCATGGGTTCTTCGACCGGAACCGCAAAATCCCCGCTGCCTCCGTGGCTGCAGAAGATACAGCCCCGGGTGCCCAGTGTACCATCCCTGTTGGGGCAGGTCATATGGGCATCCAGGGCAATTTTATAGCATTTATGCCGGAATGTATTCTTGCAGTAGGCGTCCAGGGAATAGTAGGGCTTGCCGAGCCAGAGGTCCGGCGGGGCATTTTTCCCGGGAAGCACTTTTTCAGTTTCTTGGATGTTCATCATTTTTATTTATAAATCATGGAATGTAGGTGCTAAAGTGATCATGGGGCTTCTGACGCCGTGACCGTCCAATGGAATTACTTGCGGATGTGGGATTTTACGGCCTCCGCTACCACCTCGGCAACCTTAGGGTTGAAGGCCTCCGGCATGATGTTTTCTTCGTTCAGCTCATCATCCGGAACGAGACCCGCGATGGCAAACGCTGCTGCCAGCTTCATTTCCTCCGTGATCTGGGGCGCGCGTCCCTCCAAAGCTCCCTTGAAGATGCCGGGGAACGCTACCACATTGTTGACCTGATTCGGGAAATCGCTGCGGCCGGTGCCCACAATCCTTGCGCCCGCCGCTTTGGCAATATCGGGCATGATCTCGGGAACAGGGTTGGATAAGGCGAAGAGGACCGCATCGTGGTTCATGGAAGCAACCATTTCAGGAGTGACGGTATTAGGAGCGGACACTCCGATGAAAATATCTGCGCCCACCATGGCGTCCGCCAGTTTACCGGTCAGATCGCGGGGGTTCGTGACCTCTGCCATCTTCTGGACCATCCAGTTCAGTCCCTGGGACTGCCTGGAGACGATGCCGGATCTGTTGCAGAGGATGACATCCGCAAAGCCATAGGAAAGCAGCAGCTTCGCAATGGCGACGCCTGCACTTCCCGCACCGTTGATGACGATCCTGCAATCTTCCTTTTTCTTGCCCACAATCTTCAGGGAATTGATGATGGCGGCCAGGACTACGATGGCGGTTCCGTGCTGATCATCATGAAAAACGGGGATATCCAGAGTCGCTTTCAGGCGCTCCTCGATCTCAAAGCATCTGGGCGCGCTGATATCCTCCAGATTGATCCCGCCGAAGCCGGGAGCCAGCCAGGTCACAGCCTTGATGATCTCCTCGGTGTCCTGGGTATCCAGGCAGATGGGCACGGCGTTCACGCCGCCGAATTCCTTGAACAGAACAGCCTTTCCCTCCATAACGGGCATTGCGGCATAAGGACCGATGTTGCCGAGACCAAGCACGGCGCTTCCGTCGGATACGACAGCGATGGTGTTTGCCTTCATGGTGTAGCGGTAGGCCGCCTCCTTATCCTGGGCGATCACCTTGCAGGGCTCCGCGACTCCCGGCGTATAGGCGAGGGCGAGATCCTCTCTCGATTTCACGGAAGCCTTGGCAACGGTATCCAGCTTCCCGTTCCACTGCTCATGGAGCAGCAGCGCTTTTTCATTGATGGTCATATTAAAATCCTCTCTTCCAGTGTATTTCATGGTCTGTTGATACTTACGCCCTTCATCATATAATAATTTTCCCCGCGTTGCAAGCCCTATTTTATAAGTCCTGTGAAGCGTGTTACTGGGGAAAAAAAATTTCAGTGAAGTGAAAAGTTAACTTCCACTTCTAAACCCACTGGCGGCGAAGTAGCAGTTACTGTTACAGGAACAGGAC
>CANPYG010000013.1 GCA_947588205.1 uncultured Acetatifactor sp.
TAAGGCGGACGCCCTCTCCACGGATCCGGCGCAGTTTATCTCCCTGATCTCTTCAAAGCCCATGCCTGTTTTTAAGGCAATTTATACCAGCTATACCGGTATTTCCCCAGTTTATGCGCAGGAGCTGTGCTACGAGGCCGACCTTGACGGGGAGAGCCCCACAGCGTCCCTTACGTCCACAGATTACGCCAGACTCTACGCCGCTTTTGCCGGCATGGTCGCTTCCATAAAGGAGGGGAGCTTTGCGCCCTGCATCGCCTATACCGGTCAGACGCCCGTGGACTTCGCGGCTCTGCCGCTGACCATGTATACGCATGGAGAGGATCATATCGTAAGCCAGCCTTCCATGTCCGCCCTTTTAGAGGATTTTTATGCCGAAAAAAATGCCCTTACCCGCATCCGCCAGAAATCCTCCGACCTGCGCCATATCGTGCAGACCGCCCTGGAGCGGAATGTGAAAAAGTACGACCTTCAGCTGCGCCAGATGAAGGATACGGAAAAAAGAGATACCTACCGGGTCTATGGGGAGCTTCTGAATACCTATGGCTACAATGTAACCCCCGGTGCGAAGTCATTGGATGTCCTGAATTACTACACTGATGAAATGGTGGCCATCCCCCTGGATCCCGCCCTGACGCCCCAGGAAAACGCCAAACGATATTTTGAAAAATATAATAAGCTGAAAAGAACCCATGATGCCCTCACAAATCTCACAAAAGAGGTTGCGGAGGAAATAAAGCACCTGGAATCCGTCATGACCTCCCTGGATATCGCGCTGCAGGAGGAGGATCTGGTGGAGATCAAGGAGGAACTGACAGAAAGCGGCTATATCCGCCGCCGGGGCGGGGCCAAAAGGGTGAAGGTCACCAGCAGACCCTTCCATTATCTGAGCAGCGACGGCTTCCATATTTATGTGGGGAAAAATAATTATCAGAACGATGAGCTGACTTTCAAGTTCGCAAGCGGCAATGACTGGTGGTTCCATGCCAAAGGCATTCCCGGCTCCCATGTCGTGGTAAAGACAGAGGGCGCGGAAGAGCTTCCTGACCGCACCTTTGAAGAAGCGGGAAGACTGGCCGCTTACTATTCCAGGGGACGCGGACAGGATAAGGTGGAGATCGATTATATTCAAAAAAAGCATGTGAAAAAGCCCGGCTCCGCGAAGCCCGGCTTTGTGGTGTACTATACTAACTATTCCCTGATGATCGATTCCGATATCTCTGGAATCAGGCGTATCCAATAACAGCCTGCTGCTTCTCCTGGTAAGAGCACAGCGTGTCCGCCGTCCATCGTAACGCCGCCTGCTGCCTAACGCAGCACAGCCTGCTGCCTAACGCAGCAGGCAGCATTTTTTCGCAAGCCTTACCACCAGGTATCCCTTGGGGATGCTCTTAAGCTCTTCCTCATCCACTCCCCTTAATACCAGCAGCATGGCAAAATAAACGCAGACCGCCGCCAGGATCGCAGGCAGGACGGACAGGATATTAGAAGATGTCAGCAGATAAAACAGCTCATATACCGCCCACGCCGCAGCGCCCATCATCACGGAGGCGCCAAGAGGAACCAGGAAGGTACGCACAAGCTCCTGTCTGTATCCGATGGCGCGCCGCACCGCCCATTGATTCAGGAAGCACATCAGACCGGAATACACCACATTTGCAATAACAAGCGCATACAGATCCAGGTTCGTTCCCAACAGAAGACCAATCAAAACGCCGGTCTGAACCACAAGGGCGATCACGGCATTGTAGATCGGCGTATGCACCTTTCCGATTCCCTGCAAGATGGAACTGCTTAAGGTAGACAGCGAGAAAAATATCACGGAGACTGCCAGTGCCATAAGAAGCTTTGCCGCAAGATCCAAAGACTCCGGCTGTGGAAACAGGAGCTGTACCACCGGTTTGGCCAAGACGAACAGCCCCGCCGCCGAAGGGATGGCGATCATCATCGTGCTCTTCACCGCCAGGCTGATCTTGCGCTGTGCCTCCCTCCTGTTTCGCTGCGCCACCAGCGCCGCCACAGAGGGGATCATCGCGGATGCCATCGCATTGGCAAACGCCACAGGAATATTGCTGATGGTCGACACCTTATAGGAAAAAACCCCATAACTGGCATATGCGGTAGCCTCGTCGATTTCTTTTACAGTCCGGTACAACTTCAGATAAATGACAGAATTCAGTGAGGTGCTGAGATTATAAGCCGCGGTGCTCAGAATAAAAGGCGTTACAATACCCACAATCACCTTAGAAATTTCCCTGTAAGAATCCACATAGGGAGTACGGTCCCTTTGGATCCGCCTCTGGAACCACCCCTTATTCAGGGAATAAATCGCCCACATAAACACAAGGCCCACGAGCACTCCTGCGCCGGTGCCGATGGCGCTTCCCATTGCGCCGTACATGGCGCGGTCCATTCCCTGGGACGCCTGTATTTCAGCGTCCACGGTTCCCACCGCGAAGCCATAAAGAAGCGGACTGCCTGAAATCTGGGGATCCGTTACCATTTTCAGCTCTTCTCCCCCGACAAAAAGCCTGATCAGCACCAACGCCATGACGATTGCCACTACGGCGTTGGCAATCTGCTCCAATATCTGGGAAACGGAGGTCTGCACCATGCTTTTATGTGCCTGAAAATACCCCCGCAGCACTCCCAGCATTCCATAAAAAAATATGGTAGGCGCCAGGACGCGCAGCACCGGTATCGCCCTGCCGTCCACCAAAAGCCCCGCCCCAAAGAACAAAAACAGGCTGGCAAGTCCACCGATCACAAGCACATATCCAATAGAACATAAGAAAACCCTGTGTGCGTTGCGATACTCCCGGACCGCCAGCTTTTGCGCAATTACCTTGGAAATTGCAGAGGGAATGCTGTAAGAGGAAATTAAAAGCACAATGGTATAAATATTGTACGCCGCCTGATAATACCCTCCGCCCAGGTCCCCTATGATAGCGGATAAAGGGCTTCTGTAAAGAAGCCCTATCACTCTGCTTATAATTCCCGCCGCCGCCAGGATCCCTGCCTGCAGCAGGAAGTTGTTGCTTTTACTGCCAGTGTTTGTCGCCATACCTACCTTCGCTTTAGCCAATCAGCCAGTCATACATCTCCTGGTACTTCGCTGCCGAAACCTTCCAGGAGAAATCTGCCGCCATCGCCCTGTCCACTATCTTATTCCACTCGCGCTTCCTGTCATAATAAATGCGCTCCGCATAACGAATGGTATTCAACATCTCATGTGCGTTATAATTCTGGAAGCTGAAGCCCGTGCCGGTGTTCGCATACTCATTATAGGGCTCCACTGTATCCTTGAGACCGCCCGTTTCACGCACAATGGGAACCGTGCCGTACCGCAGGCTCATAAGCTGGCTCAGACCACAGGGCTCAAACAGGGACGGCATCAGGAAAGCGTCGCAGGAGGCATAAATCTTATGGGAAAGAGGATCGGAATAATAAATATTGGCAGATACCTTATCCCCATACTTCCAGTCAAAATGCCTGAAGCAGTTCTCATAACGCTCTTCGCCGGTACCCAGCACCACAAACTGGATATCATCCTGGCACAGCTCATCCATGATATAAGCGATCAGATCCAGTCCCTTCTGGTCTGTCAGACGGGAGATCAGACCGATCATCATTTTCTTATCGTCCTTCTTAAGCCCCAGCTCTTCCTGCAGGGCTCTCTTGTTCTTCACCTTTTCCTTGCGAAAATTCAGCGCATTGTAAGGGCGCACGATATATTTATCCGTCTCCGGGTTGAATTCCTCATAATCGATGCCGTTTACAATCCCCCGCAGATCATTGCTTCTGGCGCGCAGCAGTCCGTCCAGACCTTCTCCATAGAACTCCGTCTTAATCTCCTGCGCATAGGTCTCGCTGACCGTGGTAACAGCATCGGCAAATACGATTCCACCCTTTAACAGATTCGCATCCCCATAGGATTCCAGCTTATCCGGGGTAAAATAGTACTCCGGAAGCCCGGTGATGCTCTGCACCGTTTTGGGATTCCACCTTCCCTGGAATTTCAGATTGTGAATCGTGATTATGGATTTGATGTTGCGGTAAAACTCTCCCTCATGGAAGCGCTCCTTCAAATATACCGGGATCAGACCCGTCTGCCAGTCATGACAATGGATGATGTCAGGCTGGAAATCAATAATAGGGAGAATGGAAAGCGCCGCCTTTGAAAAATAGGAATACTTCTCTATTTCATACAAGGCATTATCGCCATAGGGCTTGAATCCTCCAAAGTACCCCTCATTATCAATGAAATAATATTGAATGCCCTCTACCTCTGCGGTCAATATGCCCACATATTCATTCTTCCAGTTGAAATCCATATAAAAATGTGTGAGATAAGTGAGCTTATCCCGCATTTCAGGTTTCATGCAGGTATATTTCGGAAGAATCACCCGCACATCAAAATATTCCCTGTCGATGTACTTTGGCAGAGAACCCACGACATCTGCCAATCCTCCTGTTTTAATAAAAGGAACCCCCTCAGATGCGACGAACAGAATCTTCTTCATTTGAACTCCTCCAATTGATAATTGCGGACCGGCGCCTGCGCACCTGCAATAGCTTGCACTGCCGTCCGGCGCTTCGATTTCATTCCGGGCAAGACTCATGAGCCCCGCGCTAACGCGCTCTCAGACGCTTACGCGTCTGCGGTGCTTCGCACCGGGCTCTTTCGTTAGCATATCGGATGAAATCAAATGTCCGCTCCGCGGCCGTTTGATTTCACTCCGATATGCTACATTATACATCATTTTGGAGGAAAGGGGAAGGGGGGTTTATGCAAAGTTATTAAATTTCTCTGTAGTCGAGGCGGATGCGGTCAGCAATCAGGGCAATAAACTCGGAGTTCGTGGGTTTTCCTTTGCCGGTATTGACCGTGTAGCCAAAAAGGGAATCTAGGGTTTCCATCCGCCCCCTGCTCCACGCGACCTCAATGGCGTGGCGGATTGCGCGTTCCACGCGGCTGGGGGTCGTCTGGAACTTCTTAGCAATGGTAGGATAAAGGATTTTGGTAATGGAGCTGATCATGGATGGATCCTCCACGGACATCATGATTGCTTCCCTCAGGTATTGATATCCTTTTATGTGTGCCGGTACTCCGATCTCATGAATCATATTTGTGACGTCCTGTTCCAGGTCGTGAATTGGCTGTTTCGGTTTGGATTCTTTTTTCTCCTGGACAACGAGCTCTTTTTTTCTGGTGGAGGGTACGGTGATCATAATCTGGAATTCTTTATCGGCGTTCATTAAATCTCCTAAAATTTTGTACACTTTATCATTGTCCTTCGTAGAAGTAATATTAAGCTGCTCCATAATAGATTCTCTCCTCCATTTTTGGGTTCAGGATGTTGATAAAGTACTGGGTGAAAATGAATGCTCACTGACGACTTCGTAGCCTTGCGGTCGCGCTCATTTTCCTGCCACACAGACTCATGTGCCCCGCGCTGCCGCGCTCCCCGACGCTTACGCGTCTGCGGTGCTTCGCACCGCGCACATTCGTTAGCTTATCGGGTGAAATCAAATGTCCGCTTCGCGGCCGCTTGATTTCCTTCCGATAAGCTACATTATAATGTGGAAATGCGCTTTTATTCAACAGGAACTCACCGCAAAATATGTGTGGATGTGACTCGCCTTCCCTGTTTTTCGCAAATGTTGGCAGGCTTCCTTTTTTTTCCATGGAAAATCCCATTTCTATACATCCCAAAAAATGACAGGAAATGTCACAGGTTAAAAAGAACTTCTCTGACACGTCAATTCTTTTGCACTGAAATTCGGGTTACAGTCCAGCCAGCAACGACGACTGTTTTATGGCTGTTTTATGTTAAATCCTGTCTTGCAATTTCTTTCCCGACGTATATGTGGTTTTTGTCTGTGATTTCGATCCCTTTGGGCTGGGGAAATATCAGTATACTTTCCGGAATGTATGTCTGGAAGAAAAAGAGTTCAGACTTCAGGATGGTTTGACTACTATGTTTTTAAGCACCCATGGGAAAAATAGGGATGAAGTTCCGGGTGAATTGGTCAGCTTCCTGGAGTACGTTGGGTCAGATCTATTTCATCGTTCTCATGCGTGTAAGGATTCTGTCGAATAACGTAACGAAATAATCTCTGATCTGATAACCGGAGGAGGGATCCGGTTCTTTTAAGGGTACTTGTTTGGTACCCTGTCTGGTAACTGTAAAGCTGGTTTCAGCAAATTTTCAAAATGTTTTTTGCAGAGGAATTCTATGGCTTTTGGACGATACAGAAGATAAGAAAAACAGAAATTTTGTCAAAAATTAGGGCACAACAAAATTACCTTAGAGCCAGAAGGGCAGGAAAACAATTATGAGGATTCCTGCCCTTATCTGTGTCTCCTGTACCTCTGTTTGACGTTCCCTTATCGTAAAAAAAGCTTGACCAGCTTATCGTACAGCGGTTTGTAGGGCTGATAGCGCATGGGCAGGTCGAGAAAGGTTTTCTTGTCCACCATGCTTTTGTAGTGTGTAAAGGTGTCAAAGCCGGTTTTCCCGTGATAGGATCCCATGCCGCTTTCCCGGAAGCCGCCGAAGGGCATATGGGAGGTGGCGAGATGAATGACCACGTCGTTGATACAACCTCCGCCGAAGCCGATCCCGGCGGTAAGGCGTCTGATCCGCTTTTTGTCGGAAGAAAAAAGGTAAAAAGCCAGAGGGGCGTCATGCTCTGTCACATAGGAAATGATTTCATCCTCTTCCTTGTAGGTGAGGATGGGCAGCACCGGTCCGAAGATTTCCTCCTGCATCACTGCGTCTTCAAAGGAAACCTGATCCAGTATGGTGGGTTCGATCTGCAGAGTGGAAGGGTTGGTTTTCCCGCCGTAGATCTTCCTGGGGGAAGGAATTCCTGTTCCCCGGGTGCAGTTACCTTTGCTGGCGCAGACTCCTTTGCTTACGCCGAAGTCTCCCAAAGCATTTCCCCGCTGTTCTTCCGTTCCGTTCCGGAAAGCATCCACCAGTCCGCATACCCGCTGAAAATGTTTTTCATTGATCATCTTGCCGTAGTCCGGGTTTTCCAGAGGATTTTCGCCGAACTGTTTTACAATCTGCTTCTTAAGCTCCTCCACCAGCCTGTCATGGACGGATGCGGCGCAGAAAATATAATCCGGCGCCACACAGGTTTGCCCCAGATTCAGAAATTTGCCCCATACGATCCGCCTGGCGGCCAGGGGAAGATCCGCTGTTTCGTCCACGATGCAGGGGCTTTTGCCTCCCAACTCCAGCGTAACGGGGGTCAAACGGGAGGCGGCGTTTTCATAAACCAGTTTTCCCACCTTTTTGCTTCCTGTGAAAAAAACATAATCAAATTTCGCCCGGATCAGGGCAGTATTTTCCTGGGAGCCGCCAAAGATCACCGCCACATATTCTGTCGGGAAGACCTCTTCTATGACCCTGCGGATGGCGAGATTGGTGTTGGGGGAATAAGAACTGGTCTTAAGGACCACGGTATTGCCTGCCGCCACAGCGTCGATGAGGGGATCCATGGAAAGCAGGAAAGGATAGTTCCAGGGATTCATCACCAGCACGGTGCCGTAAGGGGAGGGAATCCGGAAGCTTCGGGATACGGACTGCGCCAGGGGCGTGGGGACGGATTTCTGTCTGGAAAAGCGCCTGGCATGTTTGATCATATAGGTCAGCTCGCTCAAGACCAGACCTGTTTCGCACATGTAGCTTTCGCTCCGGCTTTTGCCCAGATCCTTTTTCAGCCCTTCATGAATTTCTTCCAGATGTTCCAGGATGGACTGGCGAAGGGATTTCAGGGAACGGATACGGGAGGAGACCTCCAGGGTCTGCCCTGTTTTGAAAAAGGCTTTCTGCCGCTCTATGATTTCTAAGATTTCTTTTTCTTCCATGAAAATATCCTTTCTGCCTTCATTCGGGCAGCTTATTTTGCCTGCGGGGCAATATCCCCGATCCTGCGGTACATTTCAGCCAGTTTTTCCCTGTCCCAGAGCACGGGAACGGGATAAAGGGGATTGGCCTCCCTGTAAGCATAACGGGAAAGCTGGGGAATGTCAATCTCCCTGATCACATCAAGATGCTTTGGGATCCCAAAGCTTTCGTTCATCCCTTCGATCCTGGCGATCAGCAGTTGAGCGGCCTGGGCATGGGGAGTATTTTCTTTTACAAGTCCGCAATAGAGGGCGATCTCGTAAAGCTTTTTGTGGACAGCCTCTCCGTATTCCCTGAGGACCAGGGGCAAAATAACAGCGTTGGCCAGTCCGTGGGGCGTATCGTATTTTCCTCCCAGGGCGTGGGCCAGGGCATGCACGTAGCCTACATATGCCTTGGAAAAGGCTTTTCCTGCCTTATGGGCTGCAAGCAGCATATTTTTCCGGGAAGCGGGGGTGGCGTTGGTGTAGGATTCCTCCAGATTTTCAAAAATAAGCCGGATGGCCTCCAGGGCATCCCTTCTGGTGGCAGAGTTGCCGCTTTTGCCGATATACGCTTCTATCCCGTGGGTCAGGGCGTCCATTCCGGTGGTGGCAACCACATGTTTCGGCAGGGTCATGGTCACGGATTCATCCAGTACGGCGTAGGAAGGGATCAGGGGAAAATCGTTGATGGCGTATTTATGCCTGGTCCTGCTGTCCACGATCACACAGGCCAGGGTGGTTTCACTTCCAGTTCCCGCTGTGGTGGGAATGGCGATTAGGACGGGGGTTTTATGAAGGACTTTCAGGATCCCCTTTAGGTCGTTCAGCTGTTTCCTGGGTCTGGCGATCCGCGCCCCTACTCCCTTTGCGCAGTCCATGGGGGAACCGCCGCCGAAGGCGATGAGGCAGTCGCAACGGTCTTTCTGATAGAGAAGGAGGGCTTCCTCCACGTTATCCGTGGTGGGGTTTGCCACCACTCCATCGTAGAGAGCATAAGGGATGTTTTCTTCCTTCAGAGTCTCCGTCAGCCCCTCGGTCAGCCCCAGTTCCCGGATGGTTCTGTCGGTTACGATCAGAGGATGCTGCAGACCATTTTCCTTTAACACGGATGGAATATCCTTTATTTTGGGAATGATCCCGGGATCCCTGTAGGGCAGGAAAGGCAGGGCTATTTTCAGGGCAGTTTGAAAGATTCTGCAATAACAGGAAAAAATTATATTCATATGGCCTCCTAGTATTTAGATATTCAAAATATTTGACTATCATTATACTCGCCCGCCGAAGGATGTCAAGAGGGAATCTCCCATCTACAGGATCTTCCGTAACAGTTCAGCCAGCCGCCAGACATGATGGGAAATCGTGCTTGCGCGACTTTGCGAATGGCGGGGCTGGACTGTTACAATTTTAGGTGTTACAATTTTAGGTGTTACAATTTTGTAGAAAAAAAACAAAAATTGCGATTGTTGAATCCGACATTTTACGTTATACTGGTGATGGCCGCGTCAGATGTCGTCTTCCCCAAAGGATTTGAAGCGGTCGGAAAGGATGGGCGAAATATGGTAAAACAGGAAATCGCTGAGCTGAAAAAGCTGCTCACTCAAAATAAGTGTTCCATCACCCGCATCTGCGGCTGTTATGTAGATGGGGAGAAAAATAAGAAGACAGAATTTGCACAGGCTTTTCTTGCGCTGCCGGAAGAAGAAATGTTCAAGTACTTCGAGCTTTTGCGCAAGGCTTTGTCAGGCACGCTGGGGAAAAACCTGCTGAACCTGGAATTCCCCCTGGCCTCGGAGGAAGAAGGGGGAACACAGGAATTTCTGCTGCGGCTGCGCAACAGCAAACTCAAGGACGGGGAGCTGCTGGAAGCCTTTTACGATAAGATTATAGAATCCTATGATTATGTGGGAAACTATCTGATCCTAGTGGTCCATGACGTCTATGACGTACCGGGGCGCACCTTGGACGGAATGAGCATGGAGGACGCCTCCGACGAGATCTATGAATACATACTGACCTGTATCTGTCCTGTAAATCTTTCCAAACCGGGACTGAGCTACGATCAGGCGGAAAACAGTTTCCGCAACAGGGTGCGGGACTGGGTGGTGGACGCTCCGGACACGGGCTTCCTCTTCCCTGCCTTCAATGATCGGAGCGCGGATATCCACAGTCTGCTTTACTATATTAAGGATGCGGAGGATCTGAAGGAAGGCTTTGTGGAGAAGCTTCTGGCATGTCCCCTGCCTTTATCCGCCGGCGGGCAGAAGGAAACCTTCCAGGCACTGGTCGAAGAGACCCTGGAAGAAACCTGTGAGCTGGACGTGGTGAAAAATATCCACGATAAACTGAATGAAATGATTGAAGAGCATAAGGAAGAACCGGAGCCGCTGGTATTGGATAAAAACGAGGTCAAAACCCTTTTTGCAAGCAGCGGGGTTTCCAACGAGAAGCTGGAGGGATTCGAGCGCCGCTATGATGAGTCGGCCGGGGAAAAGACGGCTTTGCTGGCAAGCAATGTGATTAACACCAGGACCTTTGAGGTCAAAACTCCCGACGTGATCGTAAAGGTGAAGCCAGAGCGCACCGATCTGGTGGAAACCCAGGTGATCGACGGCAGGAAGTGCCTTGTCATAGAGCTGAACGGGGATGTAGAGGTAAACGGCATAAAAGTCAGGTAATGATCCGCCGCTCTCTTGCATCCTGGAGGATTATATACTATAATGATGCTTTGAAAAATGGAAAAGAAAGGATACGCCTGATTTTGCAGGCAAAGAAATACAATGAGTTTTGAATTTATCAAGAAGCTCCCCACTCCGGAGGAGATCCGGGACAGCTACCCTTTCCCCCAGCCGCTTGTGGAAATCAAGGAAGCGCGCGACAGAGAGATCCGGAACGTGATCACCGGCAAAAGCAAGAAGTTTTTAGTTATCATCGGCCCCTGTTCCGCCGATAACGAGGATTCGGTCTGCGAATATATCAACCGGCTTGCCAGGGTAAATGAGAAGGTAAAGGATAAGCTGATCCTGATTCCCAGAATCTATACCAACAAGCCCCGCACTACGGGGGAGGGATATAAGGGCATCGTCCACCAGCCCGACCCGGAGAAGAAACCCGACTTCCTAGCAGGTCTGATCGCCATGCGCAAGATGCACATCCGCGCAGTAGAGGAGACCGGCCTCACCGCCGCAGACGAAATGCTTTATCCGGAAAACTGGCGCTATGTAAGCGATATTTTATCCTACGTTGCGATCGGCGCCCGTTCCGTAGAGGATCAGCAGCACAGGCTCACCGTCAGCGGCTTTGACGTTCCGGCTGGGATGAAGAATCCGACCAGCGGTGATTTCTCCGTCATGCTGAATTCCGTATACGCGGCGCAGCATCCCCACTCCTTCATCTACAGGGGCTGGGAGGTGAACACCACAGGCAATGAGCTGGCGCATACCGTCCTGCGCGGAGCGACGAATAAGCATGGGCACAATATTCCCAACTATCACTATGAGGATCTGAACCGCCTATTGGAGATGTACAACAGCATGGACCTGAAGAATCCGGCCTGCATTATCGACGCCAACCACTCCAATTCCAATAAGCAGTTTGAACAACAGATCCGCATCACCAAGGAGGTCATGCACAGCCGCAAGCTGAATGCGGACATTCATCGCCTGGTAAAGGGCGTTATGATCGAGAGCTATCTCGAAGAAGGCTGCCAGCGGGTAGGCGGCGGGGTCTATGGCAAGTCCATTACGGATCCCTGCCTCGGCTGGAAGGATTCCGAGCAGTTGATTTATGATATCGCAGAATATGAATAACGGTTCCTGTCCGTATTCACAGGCAGCGGAGACGCTTTACGAGGAAGCTATTTCTGACCCTGCAGCAGGCGGAAGGCTTCCTCATAAGCCCTGATCCGGGCGTCCTTCAAATATTCCCTCAATTCCTCCTTCAAATCTGGAAGAAGACCCACAAAAGCTGGCGACAACACGGTTCCGGCTTTTTTTTCAGCCTGTTCCACCGCCTGGTCCAGCGAAAGATTCCGGTCTTCGACTAAGACAGCGGGCTCCATGCTGTGAACCAGGAAAGCCGCAACGCTGATGATATCCGTGACAGGCTGTTCCGGCTTATCCGCCCTGGAATATTCCTTGGGGAAACCTCCCTTTTCATCATAATTTCTATGGTGCCCGAAAGCGATATTCTCGTATATCTTGGTGGACTCGCAGCGCGCCAGGATATTCCTGCCCGCATAAACATGGGTCTCATACATCCTCTGCTCTTCTTCAAGCCAGCTCCTGCCAGGACGTCTCATCAGTCCGCTGACGCTTAAAAGTCCGATATCGTAGAACATACCGCCCTCATAGGCAAAGCTGAGCAGTTCCTCCTCCTTTTCCCGCAGCTGTGCAGTATCTTTGCAGGAAAGAACCCCAAACAGAGTCTCCGGCTTTTGCTCCAGGGCCCTTTTTACAAGCATCTGCGAAATATTAGCGGTCATGACAAGCGTGACGTAGATATCGGGGTTCCTGCAGACCACAAGATCCTTGAGGAAATCCTTAAATGTGACTCCGCCCGGGTATTCGATAAAAGTATTCATCGCCAGCATCAGATTTCTCACCAGCTTGGCGTCCAGCTGATTTCCAGGCATATCGCGCACATATCTGACCATCATCCGGTACATGTATCCCAGGATTTCCCTTTTCTTATACTTCATATTATCATCTTCGGAGAGATATCTTGCGTAACTGGCCGGAAGATAGATATTGCTTTCTATTCCTTCCATGGTATAGGAGGAAACGTCCCGTTCCATATACCTTGTTTCAATCCAGGATAATAAATAGGTCAGGGTACGGATTCCGCAATGGTACTGGATGGTCTCATACCTCAGCTCCCAGGGAAACGATATCCTTTTCCCCGTCCTCCTGCTGTCTTCCTTAAGCCTTTCCCATACATACTGCGAAGATTCCAGGATCTCCCGGACTAACTCCGGACGGGCGTTTCCCTTTGCATATCTCAAATAGCTTGTACCGGACATCCGTTCCTGATGGCTTTTGTAAACGAAGACATCCCATGGCAGCGAAGGCGTCTTGGCATGATAAGCCGGATCGTTTAATATTTTCAGGGAATACCGGATAACATCCATCTTCTTTACGGCATTTTCCTCCGGCGCCCAGGAATAGGACAGGGCGAGGTTGGCCATAGAACGATGAATATACCCTCTTGTCTCGGCGTCCTCGATCTCATCGTACATTTTAATATAGGAGGCGGCCTCCCCGAACATCATGCTCACCTTCCAGCGGTAGAGAGAAAGATCCGCTTCCAGCAGGCTATCCTGCATGTAAAACAGAGCCATCCCCGTATGATACAGCTCCCGGATCAGCATATCGCGCTTTTCCCACTTTCTCGCATATGTGAGCAGCGCGTTCCTTACGATATAGTCCAGGCAAAGATCCACCTGTTTGTTGCCGGAAAGGAGCCTGCCCGCGAACTCCTCCAGGTCATTGATCTCATCCTCAGGGGCGGAAATAATGTCGTCGATCAAAGGGAGCAGTTTCTTCCTTAAAAGCTCGGTGTTTTCCTTAATCAGCTCCTCGATGCGCACCATACGCTCCTGTCTGAGCCTGAGAAAAAGCTCCGTATTCTCCGGCAGCTGTTCAGAAAGCGTCATCAACTCTGTGATCTCTGTTAAATTATCCAAATAACGCTCCTGATATTGCTTCATGAGTTTCTCCTCCCAAGGAACTGCTTCAGACAATCATAGACCTGCTCCATATCCAGGGGCTTGGAAAGATGGGCGTTCATCCCGGCTTCCAGGGAATCATGCACATCCTCCAAAAAGGCGTTGGCGGTCATGGCAATGATCGGCACCGAAGAGGCGTCCGGTCTGTTCAGGCTGCGGATTCTTCTGGTCGCATCCAGCCCGTTCATCACCGGCATCTGAATATCCATAAAAACGATATCATAATGGAAAAGCTCCGATTTTTCAAAACATCCTACCGCTTTTTCCCCGTTTTCCGCAGTCTCCACAGAAACCCCGGTCACGCTCAGGATTTCCTGGGCAATCTCCCTGTTCAGCTCATTATCCTCCACCAGAAGAATCCTGTAAGCCGAAAAATCCATTTTTGATAGGGTGTCCTTTTTTCCGCCCTCAAGCTTACCCTCGTCGGTAAAGGCGTATAGCCCGGCGGACAACCTGCTTAAAAACAGAGGCAGAGGAATAAACGCATCCACTCCCGCCTTGGTAAGAAAATATTCCGTCTCGCTCCAATCCTCCTCAGACAGCATCAGGATCGGGAACTTACTCCCCATCCGGCTCCTGATTTGAGGTAAAAATTCTACCATCTCCAAATCCGCAACCTTTGCCGCAGTTAAGAAAGCAAAGTATTCCTTATCGGAAAATGCAGCCCTATTAATGGCGTACACGACCTCCATGGCGTTGGAGGCCAGATCCACCTGCATTCCCAAGGTCTTAAGCATATCCGTCAGGGTCCTGCTTAACAGCGGATCGTCATTCAACAAAAGGATCCACCGCCCCTTCAGGACTTCATAATATCTGTCTAAGTCGGTCTTCGCCGCGCGGACCGGCAGCTCTATGGAGAAACAGGAGCCTTTTCCGACTTCGCTCTCCACGGAAATATTGCCCTCCATCATCCTGACAAGACTCTGCGTAATCGCCATGCCGAGCCCGGTTCCCTGGATTTTGCTGACAGTCATGCTGCGCTCCCGCTCAAAAGGCTGGAAAATACGCGGCAGGAAATCCGGAGACATTCCGATGCCGTTATCCTTCACCTGGATCCTCAGCGTCAACTCCCGGTCCGGACGCTCCTCTCCATCCCCAGAACCTCTCTCCACTTCCAGGAAAAGGTTGACATTGCCTCCCGCAGAAGTAAATTTTATCGCATTGGACAAAAGATTATTGCAGATCTGGCAGATACGGACATCGTCAATAAAAAGGCGCTCTTCGTCCATTTTGCCGAGCTCCACCGTGAAATTGAGCTTCTTCGCTTCCGCCTGGGGCTTTACCACAATCAGGATCTTATGAAGCAGGTCTGCCATATCCACATCCGATTTTTCCAGAAGCATCCTGCCGCTTTCAATCCGGGACATATCCAGGACATCATTTAAAAGAGACATCATGTGACCGGAGGCAATCTGAATCTTATCCAGACAGTCCTTTATCCTGGGGGGCATTTCCCCCTGCATCAGGGCGATGCCGGTCATGCCCACAATGGCGTTCATGGGCGTCCTGATATCATGGGAAATCGCTGAAAGGAAATTCGTTTTTGCCCGGCTTGCCAGCTGTGCGTCCTCCAAAGCCTTTTGCGTATCCTGATAATACCGGCTCACGTCCTGCAGTATACAAACGCAGTATTCCCCCCAGTCCGTTAATACAGCGGAATAGATCTCCCTGCCCAGATGGCAGAAAAGCGGCGCGCTGTCCCCGCCTTCTCCTGCAAGGCCCCTCCTAAGCGCCTCCGCCTCAGGATCCTGAAGCAGATCCGTCAAGCTGCGTCTATCCTCCGGACAGGAACCATATTTTTCCAATAGGAGAACCGCGCTTTGATTCGCATAAATCTGTCCGCAAGGCTGCCGTTTTGCGAACAAAAACACCGGGGCGCCCACCTTGCCCCATATTTCATCCATTTGCTTCATACTCCAATCCATTATGTACTTCCTTTCCGCTCCGGCATCCTTTGATGCATTTGTTCCAGGAGCTGCAGCCGTACCAAATTGTCCCCGTATGATTAAAAGTACCTCTACTCCGCGTAAATCACGTTCCTGAGCTTCCGCAAAACCGGGAGGGTTCCCGCATCCTTTTTCTGTGTCATAAAAATAATACTTCTCTTCGTCTGCGGATCATTGCTCATATAACAGCCAAGCCATCCGTCCCAGCCGTATTCTCCCACGCTGCCCAGATACCAGGCTTCCGCATTGCTTCGCCTTACGCGCATCAGATTCCCATAGGAATACCCCTGAAGGGTAAAAAACTGCCTTAAGAAGCTTTCTTCCAATGAAGCCGGGATCGCTCCCCCTGTCAGCATCCGCACCGTCCCAGGCTTTAAGATCTGTCTTCCCTCATATTCTCCATCCTGCAGGAGCATTCTGCTGAATTTCATAAAATCATCCGTCGTGGACACCAGTCCCGCCCCTCCGGACTCAAAAGCAGGATTCCTGTCCATCCCATTGATAATCCCGAGGTGATTGCCCCGGTAAGGAATCAGTTCTCCTTCCGCGCACTCATACGCCGTCACCAGGCGGCTTCTTTTTTCCTCCGGCACAAAAAAACCGGTATCCTTCATCTCCAAAGGCGCAAAGAAGAGACGGTTAAGCAGTTCGGAAAACCTAAGCCCGGAGGCCTTCTCCATCACGGCGCCCAGCACATCGGCGCTGCTGCCGTACAAATGCCGGCTTCCCGGCTGAAACGCCAAGGGAACCTGTCCCAGGCGTTCCGCCAGCTCCCCGGTGCTCATGGGATGCTCCGTAAACAAACGCCTGTCCAACTCCGCGAAAATCTCGTCCGTTCCACGTCCGGCTTCCCCCGGATATCCGGGATACAGCAAGCCCGAAGTCATATCCAGCAGATCCTTGATCGCAACCTCCCGCACAGAAGGTTCCACAGATCCGTCCGCCGCCTGCACGGACTGTTCCCGGAATGAAGGAATATATGCGGAAACAGGTTCCGCCAGGTCAAGAATCCCCCGTTCCATCAGGGCAAAGGCGGCCGCCGCCGTAATCGGCTTGCTCATGGAATACAGACGATATATGCCGTCCCTGCGGATCGGTTCCCGACGCTCTCTATCGGCGAAGCCGCCCTCAACGTA
This sequence comes from uncultured Acetatifactor sp., assembly GCA_947588205.1. Taxonomy (GTDB): domain Bacteria; phylum Bacillota; class Clostridia; order Lachnospirales; family Lachnospiraceae; genus Acetatifactor. The sequence goes on from CANPYG010000013.1 coordinate 16,711, forward strand.
ACAGACTTCCCTTCCGTCCTGCTCTACGCAAAGGCTTCCCCCGGAAATCTCTCCCCGCTCCACCGCCTGATCCAGAATCGTCTGCAGCGTCCGTACCGTCTCAGCTTTCATAACGAAACCTCCCTGTTTTCCTTGTTTTTATTATATCTGCTACTCGTTCAGATAGCAAGATTTTTATGATTATGTTGCAAAAAAAATAGAAAATTCTTTATCATTTAGTAAATTTCCCCTTGCTTTTTTTAACTGTATTTGATAAGATCGTGCTTGTATAGATGTTCTTGCAAATCCTGAAATTCTGTAACCGCGTTGACATGTGAATTCATTTGACGAGTAATTGCAACAGAATTTTGGGATTATTTTTTATTTTAGGGAGGATATTATGATTTTATTACCAGTACCGAAGAAACAAGAGCAGAAAGAAGGATATTTTAAAATCAAATTATCCACGATGATTGTAATGGCGCCTTCCTGCGCCCCGGGCACGGAGGTCTATGCGAAGCTGCTGAAGGACGAGATCGCAGAGTACGCCGGGTTAGAGGTGTCCGTTACCAGGGGAAGGGCAAAAGAAGGCGATATCGTGCTGGAGCCGGATCCCGCATTGGGGGAGCAGCAATATACCCTCGCGGTAGAAAAGGATTCCATTCTGATCCGGGGAGGAAGCCTTTCTTCCCTGGGCTGGGGCGTACAGACCCTCCGTCAGGTAATCCGCCAGTGCGCGGGCCTGCTTCCTTTGATCAGAATCGAAGATGAACCGGACCTGCCGAACAGGGGCTTCTTCCACGATGTGACCAGAGGGCGGGTCCAGACGCTTCCCAACCTGAAGAAGCTGGTTGATACCATGGCTTTTTATAAGCTGAATCAATTACAATTGAATATGGAGCATACCTATCTGTTCCGGGATCTTTCGGAACTGTGGAGAGACGAAACCCCTTTAACCGCCGAGGAAATCATGGAGCTGGACCAGTATTGCTTTGAAAGGGGAATCGAGCTTGTTCCCTGCCTGGCAAGCTTCGGGCATCTTTATAAGCTGCTCAGCACCAGAACCTACGCGGAATACTGCGAGCTTACGGACAGCGACTCCCAGGAGTTTTCCTTCTTCGACAGGATGGCCCACCACACCGTGGACGTATCCAATCCGGGCTCCATGGAGCTGATCCTCGGGATGATAGAAGAATATATGCAGCTGTTCCGCTCCAACCAGTTCAATATCTGCGCGGACGAAACCTTCGACCTGGGCACGGGCAAAAGCAAAGCCCTCGCGCAGGAAAAGGGAAGGGACAGACTGTACATCGACTTTATCTCCGGGCTCTTTGAGTTCCTGATAAAAAACGGCAAAAAGCCCATGTTCTGGGGAGATATTATCTGCGGCTTCCCCAAGCTATTAAAGGAACTTCCCGAGAATGTAGTGTGTCTGACCTGGGGGTATCTGCCCAATCAGCGGGATGCGGAAGTTCGCACCATGCACGACGCGGGGGCGGTCCAATATGTCTGCCCGGGCGTCTGCGGCTGGAATACATGGGTTAATTTCATGTCCGGGAGCTATTCCAATATCCGGAAGATGTGCAGCTACGCCAGAAAATATCATGCGATCGGAGTGCTCAATACCGACTGGGGCGATTTCGGGCACATCAATCAGCCGATCTTTTCGATTCCTGGCTTAATCTACGGGGCGGCGTTCTCCTGGAACGGAACAGAGATTGCCTTTGATGAATTGAACCGTCAAATCTCCATCCTGGAATTTGGGGACCACAGCGGCCGTCTGGTGGGATGCCTGGCTCAGATGAATGAGCTCAATTCCTTCTGCTGGCGGGATACCGTGATGATCAAGGAGTGGACCCAGAAGGGAAAGAGCCGGGAAGAAATCGCAAAAGACTTTGAACGGAAGAACATCCGGGAAAAGGCCCACTATAACGGAGAACTGGACGCCTTAGAGGAAGAGTTCCTTACGGTCAGCCGCAGTCTTGACGCCGGGCATAAGGCGATTGTATCCGCAGCGAGCGTTTCCTTTCTGGCAATCCGCGTGTGGAATCAGGTAGGTCAATACATCCTCTCTGTAAAGGACGGGAACCCGGATCCGGAAAAAGGAAAAGAGCTGGCCTGCGAGCTGGAACGCTGTCTGTATTATTACAAGAAAAACTGGAGGGAAAACAGCAAGGAGGGCGACCTTGGCAAGATTGAGGATGTCTTCTGCTGGTATGCGGACCGATTGAGGGACGGATTCTCCATATGATAAAAAATGCTCCTCCGGCAATTAAGGATTGGGATTTTACCTGGGGAGCAGGCCGGCTTAACCGCAAAGAAGCTTACGGGGCGGATGCTTAATATCCATAGGGCATCCGCCCTTATATTTGGCCACAGAGAGCTTTCAAACATACCGCATCCCCAATGTCTTTTGCGTTCGTTCCCAAGTTTAAGGCAAAAAATCTATTTTCCCTTATTATTTTAGTGGATAATTCCATACAAGTTTGTTATAATAAATCAGAATAATTGTTATCGTCATAAATCCACAAACGACCTGACAGACAAATACAAATGAAGATGAGGTAACTATGAATGCTGTTTAATTCCTTACAATTTCTGGCCTTTTTCCCAGTTGTTGTCATCGTTTATTTTCTGATCCCTTCAAAAATACGATATTTATGGCTGTTGGCATGCAGCTATTATTTTTATATGTGCTGGAACCCCAAATACGTTCTGCTTCTTCTGGCGTCCACTGTCGTCACATACCTTGCCGGACTTTTTCTGGTAAGATGGTCGGACAGCCCAAAACGTAAAAAATGGGTTCTCGCTATCTGCCTGCTGATCAATTTCGGGATTCTCTTTGTCTTTAAATATGCCAATTTTGCCATACAGACCATTGAAAAGCTATTGGGTCTGGTCCACATTACAGTGCCGGAAGTGACGATAAGGCTGCTCCTGCCTGTGGGAATCTCCTTTTATATTTTCCAGGCCGTAAGTTATCTGATCGACGTCTACCGGGGAGACATCAAGCCGGAGAGGAACTTCTTCATTTATGCTTTGTTTGTCTCTTTTTTCCCACAGCTGGTCGCCGGACCCATTGAGAGAAGCAGAAACCTTCTGCCACAGATCCGCAATCTGAATAAAACCCATCTCTGGGATAGCAAAAGACTTCTGGGCGGTTGCGCCCTGATGCTTTACGGATTCTTTTTAAAAATGGTAATTGCAGACAGAGCCGCACTTTTTGTAGATACGGTTTTCGATGTTGAAAAGTATTCTGTCTATGGAAGCTTTGAGGTCCTGACGGGGATGCTCCTGTTTACCCTGCAGATTTACTGTGATTTTGCCGGATATACCTCTATTGCCATCGGTGCGGCAAAAATCCTGGGTGTGGAGCTGATGGATAATTTCAACACCCCATATTTTGCGGTGAGCATTAAAGACTTCTGGAACAGATGGCATATTTCCCTGTCGACCTGGTTTCGGGATTACCTGTATTTTCCCTTGGGAGGAAGCCGTAAAGGGAAACTGCGAAAATATCTCAATATCATGATTGTATTCGGTCTGAGCGGAATGTGGCACGGCGCAGGCTGGCATTATATATTCTGGGGGCTCCTTCACGGAGTTTACCGTGTAACAGGCGAAGCGACCCTGAAAATCCGGCAGAAATGGAATCAAATCTGTAAGAAACGGACGGACACTTTTTCTCATCAACTATGGAAACGCACCTGCACATTTTCCCTGGTAGCGGTAGCCTGGGTATTTTTTCGGGCAGCTTCCCTCAGGCAGGCAGTTGATCTCCTTTTCCAGTTGGTAAGCCGTTTCAATCCCTGGGTCTTATTTGACGGAACCCTTTTGAATCTTGGAATAGATGCCAAGGACTGGAATGTACTGATATTATCCATTCTGATCCTGTTTGCCGTCAGTTTATGCAGGCATTGGGGAAAACAGCCTGCTAAGGCTTTTGCAGAGCAGGGGCTCCTGTTTCAGGCAGTTGTGATATATTTTGGAATTATTGCGATCCTTTTGTTCGGCGTTTACGGCGCGGGCTATGAAGCGGCCCAGTTTATTTATTTCCAGTTCTAATTTTTGAATTCCTTTCAGGCGAGGTATCCGGCTTATGAAAAGATTAAAGTATATAAAGGGCATGGCTCTTTTTATTGTTTTTATCTGCTTATTATATATTGGGATCTGCTATACAACCTGGGTCGTCCGGGATAAAAGTCTCGGCAATATCTGGGTAAAGCTCAGGGAACAGAAAAAGGATTCCATTGATGTGATCTTTTTGGGAACCAGCCATCAGTTCTGCAGCATAGATGTGGATCTGCTGTACGAAGAATACGGGATCAATGGGTTTATGCTTGCGACCTCCGGACAAACGATGCCTATGACCTATTACGCCGCGAAGGAGGCCATCCGCATGCAGCATCCAAGCGTCATTGTGTTTGAAGCGCTTTACTGTCATCATGACTTCAGGACCCTGACCGATGGGATGACCCATTCCTTTTTTGATGGAATGCCTTATGGAGCCGTCAAAAAGGAAGCCGTGGAGGATTTGATTGAAGATGAATCTCAGAGAATCTACTACTATTTAGACCTTGGATATTTTCATAACAGGTGGAAGGATTTAAAGGAACCCGATTTCCATTGTACCATGAACAGTTCGAGAGGGAATTATCATTTTGAGGAAACAAATCCCGGAAGCGTTGTTCCGGTGCTGGAAACCGACGAGAAAAGGGAAATTCCTGAAGGCACCTTATATTACCTGGATCTTCTGATCAAATTGTGTCAGGAAAACAACATCAGGCTTGTCATGTACGTCGCGCCCTTTGGCGTGTTGAACGAGGGAGATGACCCTGCCGGCGTATATGAAATGCAGAAATCCTTCCACTGGATCCGGGACTATGTAGAACCAATGGGGATTCCTTTTTACAACCTGTTTGAACATGTGGAGGAGCTTCATCTGGATTATGGCGCCGACTTCATGGACGCACAGCACTTTAATTTCCGCGGGCAGGAAAAATTTACCCGTTTCATGGTGGAAAACGGGTATTTTGATTTCTAGCGGCTGCCCCGCCGGATCCTTTTCGGATATTCTGATGATAAGATGGAACCCAGGGTACAGACAGCCGCGGCGATCCCGGATACCGCTTGCGTTTATCTTCTCACCCACATAATATCTTCCCCGTTTTTCACATGTGGGGCGTCGGAAACCGTGATGTCCCGGAATTCCTGGGCGTCCTCCACGCTCATCAGCACAGAAGGGTCATAGCCCTCCCGCCTGATCGCTTCCGGGTCATATTCCAGCAGAAGCTTTCCCTTATTTACAAACTCGTTCTGAACCACGCGGGGGCGGAAATACAACCCTTCCAGCTCCTCTGTTCCGATGCCGGCCTGAATCAAAAGCTCCATCCCATAGTCCGTGCGCAGGAGCATACTGTTTCCGGTAGGAAACAGGCGTATGATTTTTCCGGAAACGGGGGAATATAGCTTGCCCTGGCTGGAATGGATCCTTGCGCCTTTGCGCCCGCCTTCCTTAAAGTAACTCACTTCCCCCGCCGCAGGACTCCCTATGGCGCGTCCCAGCACGATTCTCTTCGCGCCCGGCTGCAGCTTCTCCTGGATATGCCTGCTCCTTTGGTCCTGGCGCCCCCGCTCTCTCCGTATCCGTTTCTCATTATCCAAATCCCTTACGACAGCGGTGGGAATCTCAATTTCTTCCTCTTCCGGCTCTGCCTCCTGAACGGAGGCGTTGATACGCTTATCCGCCTTCCCCAGCCAGAAGCCGGCGCTGTATGCCACCGCAACCGTCGTTCCTGTTACCAAAATATCCATTATCATACCTGTTCCCTCCGTTATTCCTGCGATTCCAGATCTTTATTCTTTCGTTTACTGGTAGTTTCTGCATATCACCTCAAATTATGCACATCCCGGTCACATCATTTCCTTTTTTTAGTTTTTTCATTTGTCCGGTTTTTCAACGGATTTCCAGGAAGCGTATCTGAACTGTTACAAAATGCCGTTTCCGCCAAGAGATAAATGTTGAAAAATAAAAAATTTTGCCATATAATGAAAATAGTTTCCAAAAATTTCCAGAACAGGAAAGCATATAGTGAACTACAGGCAGGTTTAAATATCGGCATTTAAAGAGAAGAGCCAATGCGGATTGGCAAGATCAGGAAGGCAGGGCAAGATGAAGCGAGAATACTCTTCTACCAACGTATATGACGCATTTCAGGAACGTCTTCATTATCTGTTCCAGGAATTCGATAATATCTTTGTCTCCTTCTCCGGCGGCAAAGACAGCGGTCTTTTGCTGAACCTGGTGCTGGATTTCCAGAAAAAATATTATCCCCACAGGAAAATAGGCGTATTTCATGAAGACTTTGAAGCTCAATATACCGTTACCACCGAATATGTGGAGAGAACCTTTGAACGGATTGAAAAAGATGTGGAGCCTTTCTGGGTCTGTCTCCCCATCGCGACACGGACTGCCCTGAGCAGCTATGAGATGTTCTGGTATCCCTGGGATGATAAAAAAGAAGATATCTGGGTGCGGCCCATGCCGAAGCACCCTTATGTGATTAATCTCCAGAACAATCCCATCACTACTTATAAATACCGCATGCACCAGGAGGACCTGGCCAAGCAGTTCGGGAGATGGTACAGGCTTTCCCACGGGGAGAAAAAGACCGTCTGCCTGCTGGGCATACGGGCGGATGAATCCATGCAGCGCTACAGCGGCATCCTCAACAAAAAATACGGGTATAAGGGCAACTGCTGGATTACCAGACAGTTTAAAGATGTATGGTGCGCCTCCCCCATCTACGACTGGTCTCTGAGCGACGTATGGCACGCCAATTATCTTTTTCAATATGATTATAACCGGCTGTATGATTTGTATTATATGGCGGGTCTGCAGCCGGATCAGATGCGCGTGGCGTCTCCTTTTAATGATTACGCCAAAGACAGCCTTAACCTCTATCGGGTGATCGACCCGGAGATCTGGGCGCGTCTTGTGGGGCGTGTGAACGGCGCCAATTTCGGGGCAATTTATGGCCGTACAAAAGCCATGGGCTATAAGAACATCACGCTTCCGGATGGGCATAGCTGGGAATCCTATACCCTGTTTTTGCTGGACACCCTTCCGGCAAGGCTTCGCCATAATTACGTCCAGAAGTTTAAGACTTCCATCCGCTTCTGGCGCACGACAGGGGGCGGGCTGGAGGAGGAAACCATACAGGAGCTTTTGGACCACGGCTATCAGATCCGGCGCAACGGCATTTCCAACTATACGATCGGAAAGCACTCCCGCGTTATTTTTATCGGCAAAATCCCCGACCAGACAGACGACATCAAGTCCACAAAGGATGTTCCCAGCTGGAAGCGCATGTGCTACTGCATTCTGAAAAATGACCACATCTGCCGTTTTATGGGGTTCGGCCTGACCAGACAGCAGCAGCAAAATATCAACATTCTAAAGGAGAAATATAAAAATGTCCTATAGCAGTCCTGTTTACAGCATTATTTCGGTTCCAATCGAAAAAATAGAGCCCAATTCCTACAACCCCAATTCCGTCGCGCCTCCTGAACTGAGGCTTTTATACGAAAGTATAAAGGAAGACGGTTATACCATGCCCATCGTCTGCTACTACGACAAATCCCGGGATATTTACGTCATCGTGGACGGTTTTCACAGATACCGTGTCATGCTGGATCATAAGGACATCTATGACCGGGAAGAAGGACGCCTTCCCGTATCCGTGATCAATAAGGCCCTCGACTGCCGCATGGCCAGTACCATCCGCCACAACCGCGCCAGGGGCTCCCACAATGTAGATCTGATGAGCAACATCATCAAGGAGCTGCATGAACTGGGGCGCTCCGACGCCTGGATTTCCAAGCACCTCGGTATGGATAAGGATGAAATCCTGCGTCTGAAACAGATCACCGGCATGGCGGCGCTCTTCCGCGATGTGGAATTCGGCAAGGCATGGCAGCCTATAGAAGAAGACGAGGACTTTGAATAAAAAATTCTTGCATAAAAACTTTTAAAAATGTTAAAAAATCCATTGACATTTTATAACAGCAGATGTTATACTTAACATGTATTCTCAATGAAAGTCATGGGACTCACATATCTTTGTAAGTCATTGTTACTTTTAATGATGCTTTACAACGGTATGTGAGTTTTTGGTATCGCATGAGGATCATGTTTCTTTTTGCTGCCGCACGTAAATATTACGTGGCGCTGCGGTATGTGCACTCACAATACATGGGCATTTGCCCCAATTTTTAAAGGAGGTAAGGTTATGAATCACGGTACTGTCAAATGGTTTAACGCGCAGAAGGGCTACGGCTTCATCACCAATGAGGCGAACGGAACTGAAGTATTTGTTCATTTCTCCGCGATCAACGCTCAGGGCTTCAAGTCTCTGGAAGAAGGCCAGAAGGTTACTTTCGATACCGAGTGTGATCCCCAGAATCCCAGCAAGATCCGTGCTACTAACGTAACTGTTGTAGGCTGATCGGATCCCGGAAGAATCTAAAGTCTGACTATGTGACGCACACACAGATTGCCGCACCTATGCGAGGTACATAGGTGCGGCAAATGCTATTACGCTGACAGGATAAAATTATGAATCTATTCAGTTTATTCGCAATTGCCGTAGGCTTGTCCATGGATGCCTTCGCCGTTTCGGTCTGCAAGGGGCTTGCCATGCACAGGCTCAGCCTCAAAAATACGGTCATCATTGGTCTCTGGTTCGGGGGCTTTCAGGCGCTGATGCCTCTCCTGGGATATTTCCTGGGCAGTCAGTTCCAACGCTATATTACATCCATCGACCACTGGATCGCCTTCGCGCTGCTCGCCCTGATCGGGATATCCATGATCAGGGAGGCTTTATCCAAGGAGGAGGAATCCATCAATGACTCCGTGGACTTCCGGAATATGCTGGTGCTCGCCGTTGCGACCAGCATCGATGCCCTTGCCGTAGGAATTACCTTCGCTTTCCTGGACGTGAGCATCGTTCCCGCCGTTTCCTTTATCGGCATCATCACTTTCACCCTCTCCATGGCAGGCGTCAAGGTAGGCAATCTCTTCGGGATGCGGTATAAGTCCAGGGCGGAGCTTGCGGGAGGCATCATTCTGATCTGCATCGGTCTTGAGATCCTTCTGGAGCATCTGGGAATATTGCCTTAAGGCCCTATTTTACCGTCTCCATTCGGTAAAAACAGAGCGTGGAGATCGTGACCAGAATGGCCACGGCTCCCGCCAGGATCAGTATCATCAACCCATAGGCGGGATTGATACCTCCCAGCATAAAGCCCAGCACAGCCGCGAACACCGCTGCAAGGATCACAAGCCCTTGGACAAGGAGCTGAAAGAACTGCTTCCCCACATTTCCCAGGACATCTCCCACAGCCACCTCTGTAACCGTGAGGATATAAAGCTTACAGGCGCTGAGCATAACATAACCCAGGACGCTGAGCACCGTGGTGGAAAGCGGCATTCGCATCACTAAAGCGGGTGGCAGTACAAAGATCACCCCGTTCACCAATGCCTGAATATGCTGCATTGCGGTAGCGAAGATCAGCTTCCTGAAAGGATTGTCCGGGATCAGGAAGGTATAGGGCGAAAGCATTTCCTTTCCCCATTTGCCTTTATAGGCGGAGAAGATAAAAATCAGGTACGCCATCGCCGCAGGCACGATAAAGTCGTTGAAGGATCCAAATCCGCCTTCAGAGCGGTATAACCAGGCAATTCCGATACCTGCCCCCAGACTTACGAGCGTATTCATATCGAAGATAAAAAATCTATTCTTCTTATATTCCAGAAGCTGACGATAAAATATCGCCGCAGCGCCCCTTCCATGATAAGCGACGGAAGCCTTGGACAGCTTTCTCTTTTTTCCAAGCCGTACATCCGCCCTGCCCTGCCTGCGGCTTGCCAGCACCTCTTCATAATCGTCCGCAAATTTTTCCGCATCTTCAAAATACTCTCCCGTACACCGCATGCGCACAGACGCTGTGGTCACTGCGGCCACAAGCAGAAAATATAATATGGAGCACACGACATTAACAGGCGAAGGCCCAAGGAACAAAAGATGCAGGACAGCTATATACCATCCGACCAAAGGAACCATCTGCACATAATCGCTATTCAGGTAGGCAAGCACAGTATCAAAGGACAATCCATTCCGCAGATATGCCAGTACCCCCAGGAGCACAAACACTCCGATCAGGGCGTACGCCGCTTTGACTACAAGCCCTCTGCTCCTGTCGTCCATGCGCTCGGAACCATACATCAGGATCATGATGCCCGCTTCCAGCAGATTCTCCACGCCGAGGGAAAACAGGAAATACAGGGTCATCCTCCACCCGTCCACCCGGAAGATATAGATGCACAAAACCGCCAGGATCAGATTCAGCAAAACCGTCATGATAAGGTTCCTGGCATGGGCATAGAGAAGGATCAGCTTAGGGCCGACCGGCGCCGGAAACAGAAAATGAATGTCGCTATGACGGTAGATCAGACCCTTGCGCCTGGCATAGGCGATCAGATTACCCGGAATGATCCAAAAGGAAAAGAGGGTGAAAACAGCCGTCATACCCTCCGGGGAATCCATATGCCACTCCCGGAACATGGCACGGAAGGAATAAGGAACAGCCGTAACGTAAAACAGCAATATCACCAGGTAAAAATAAGTGATCGGTTTTTTCAGGACCGTCCTCATACGGTTCCTGAATGACCTCCTATACAGATAAAAGAGTGCGTACATCCTATTGCCCTCCCTGCCGCGGATCGCCCGGCCCAGACCCTGTTCCGGTAACCTGGAAGAACAGCTCCTCTAAGTCTTCGTTCCCTACCTGCTCTCTCGTATAACTGCCCAGAATATGCCCCTGGTTCATCACAAAGGTCACATCCCACAACTCCTTCACCATTTCCAGCATATGGGTGCTGATCAGCACGGTGACTCCCTGGGCTTTCATCTCCAGGACAACCTGCTTTAACTCCTTGATCGCTGCCGGATCCAATCCCACCATAGGCTCATCCAGCAGGATGACTTGCGGCTTTATTAAAAGCGCGCAGCAGATACTCACCTTCTGCATCATTCCCTTGGAAAGCTCATTGCCCAGCTTATCCTGCTTGTCCAGCAGCTCGAAGCGCCCCATGAGCGCCTCCAATTCTTCCTCAGAAGTATCCACATTATATGCCCTGCGGATAAATTCCATGTGTTCCCGCACGGTAAGGCTCTCATACATGCTGGGCATCTCAGGCACATAAGCGAAAATCCTCCTTGCCTCAAGCTCCTTGGAGCCGATGCCCTGAATCCGGATCTCTCCCTTGTATTTCAACAGACCCGCGATGCTTTTGATGACAGTAGATTTGCCTGCCCCGTTCGGCCCCAGCAAAATCCCCACCGTGCCGTCCGGCACCTGAAAGCTCACCTGATCCACCGCCAGGAATTTACCATATTTCTTTGACAGTCCAATGACCTCTAACATTTAACGCCCTTTCCTCCATATAGAATCCATGGACCGCACGACGCCGCCCTTTATAACTTTCCCTTTATGCCCTTGCCCTTCTGCCCTTCCCTACAAAAGTGCTTCTGTCAGGAAATACAAGACCAACAGATGGAGCGGATAGAACAGATAGAAAACATATTTCAGTTTCAGTCCCCTTTCCCCATTATAAAAGGGAACCAGGATCAATCCAAGGGGAGCCAGAGTCTCCGTGCTGCCCATGGCGAACGTGACGTTTTGCCCAAGCACCTCCGGATCCAGCAGGGCTGACAGTCCGGCAAGACTTCCTTCCCCGAAACCGATCTGAACATAGAGCAGAACCTGTTTCACGATTTCCATGGCAGCGTCCCCAAACCAGAGGGACATCGTCCCGGCCATTACCTGGAGCCAGCGGTTCCGCCTGGTCAGATAAAGGACCACCATACATAAAATGCCATACGCCCCATAATCCGTGTCCAGAAGCTCCGCGGCAGCCATACACAGGATAACGCCCGCAGCGCCGAGAAAACCTGAACATATCCTGTTCCATCCTCTTTCGCTTATCTTCTGCATTATAATCAGGCTGACCAGTCCCAGGAAAAGAGTAAGAAATACGTTTTGTGATTCAGGATCCCAAGCGACTCCGGAAAAGGCAAGATCAAAGGGAATCTCAGAAACCAAAGCAAACAGTCCCAATCGGAAAGCGTACTTCCATACATTGGAGGTCTTCTCAAAGCCCTGTGTCAGCAGGAATGCAAAAATAGGGAACGCCACTCTGCCAATCACCATTCTCATCACATAATAAATAGCATACCCTCCTTCGCTCCAGTTTCCGGGCGTCGTAAGATAAGCCGATACCAGCGTTGCCCCGATGTGGTCGGTCAGCATTGCGGTAATAGCGATCAGCTTCAAGGTACTGCCGCTGATCCCCCATTTTTTCAAGGTGAATTGATTTCCCATGCCTGATTTCCTTTCTGATGGTCATTCTCTTATATTCATCATGAGGAATATATTTAATCATACACTACTCCCCCTATTTTAAAATGTCAACCTTATATTCTTCACGATAGCTTATATCTCGTGCGGCACATCCGGACAGCTTCCGCCGCAGGGCGGTCCTTTAGGCGGAAAGGTCAAAATCCGCAGGGCAAATAAAAAGGCGGAACCCGCCTTCTCCGGTCAGGGTTCCGCATCTGTCCTTTTATTCTTTTCTTCCCATATTTCTGCGTTCTAGGATTATCCAACCTTATATCCTGTTCCCCACACCACCTTGAGATATCTCGGTTCCTTGGGATTGCGTTCAATCTTCTCGCGGATGTGACGGATATGTACCGCAATGGTATTGTCCGCTCCGATCGCCTGCATATGCCAGATGGATTCATAAATCTGGGTAATGGAAAGCACCCTTCCTCTCTCTTGCACCAACAGCCTCAGAATCTTGTATTCGATAGGGGTCAACTTCACTTCCTTGCCATCTACCGATACCTTCCTGTGCGTATCATCGATCACAAGCTCCCCGACACGGTAGATCCTGTCAATATTGGCGCACATGCTCACCAGTTGGGTATAACGCCTCAGCTGGGACTTCACCCTTGCAAGAATCTCCAGCGGATTGCAGCCTAAGACAATATAATCGTCCGCGCCTGCATTCAAAGCCATGATCTTCGAGCTCTCCTTATCGTCTGCAGATACTACGATGATCGGCACGCTGCTTCTCCTTCTGATATCGGCGATCATCTCGATTCCATCCACGAACCCCTTTTGACACAGCTTTACATCCGTAATCAGCAGGTGGATATCCTGCTCCTGCAGCGTATCCAGCATCTCACCGTAATCTCCCACGATCGACAAATGCAGCCCTTCCCCCGCGAATAAAGGGCCCATAATCTCCGCAATCCCCGTGGTGTTGTTATACACCAGAATATTCTTCATATTTATACTCTCCTTTCCGCCTTTCTCCCCTGAATTAGAGAAATGTGAATTCGGTGCTTCTGCATCCTATTCATCCTCTCTGAACTATATTCTAAGATTCACTTGTTTCATAATTGCATCAATTTTTAACTTTTTTTATTCTCTTTACTATATAGACCGTTTTTTCAACACAAATGTTTCAATTGTACTAAAAAAAATACAAAACAACGGATTCCGCACAAAATTCCGTGCAAAATTTTCTTCCTCTTGCCTGAAAGGATTGAAAAATGAAAAAAATTCGTGTATACTGTTTTTTTGTGACAGGTTATTTGGATGACGCAAGGGCTATGCTTTTTCAAAAATATATATGCACCTGGCGGCAAAGCCTCCGGTCAGGGGAAGAGCCGCGCGACACACGTCAACACAAGAGGAGGATTGCTATATGCAATGCATGAAATGCGGAAAGATGTTGGACAACGACGTGCTCTTCTGCCCGTTCTGCGGGGAGAAGGTTTCTGCCGGAACACAGCAGCAGAACGACACGCCTCTTTACCAGGCTGAAGTGAAGGGACTGTTAAAATCCGGAAAACTGATCGTATATCGTGACAGAACGGAATTTATCATGAGCAAGGTGCAGAAAATGGTCTTACCGTACGCTTCTCTCGTAGCGCTCAAAAAAGGGCTTGACCGAATCAATTTCATCATGGATGACGGGCGGACGGAATCCTGTGCGGTAAATACCAAGAATATTCACGAGGCTTTCTATATCATCGACCAGGCAAGCAGGCCCTATATCGCGGAGCGGAACAGCAGGCTTCAGTCTGAGGGTATCCGGTATTCCTTCCCCAGCAGCCGGTCGGGCATAAGCGGGATGCTGAACAACGGACTTCTTAACGTCCTGGACGACAGAAGCGAATACCTCACTCCTTCCGGCAAAAACGAAGTGATCTCCTACCAGGACGTAAAGGCGGTGCGTATCTCCCCCATGGGCGCGCTGGAGTTCTCCCAGTATGACGGAACCAAAAGGGCTTTTACGGTGGACAAGGAGCTGCGCGACGAGGTGGCTGCTTTTTATCAGACCGCGCTCGCCCCTTTTATTGAAGAGCGGAAGACCCGGCTTTTATCCCAGGGCATCTACTTTTCTTTTCTGAATAATCAAGGCTTTAACAAGGGGGTCCTCAATATTTTTGAAGACCGCCTGGAATATAAGGCAGAATCCGGGCAGGAGGAAATCATTTCATTTCAGGATATCCGCCTTGTCCGCGTGTCCGGCCCTTCCCTGGAGGCTGCGCTGACCAACGGTACGTCCAAAACCTTCCAAATTGACAGGGATTCCCAAAATGAAGTCCTCTCTTTTCTGAATGCTGCCATCGCGCCATATATCGAGAAGCGGACAAAGGGCTTTGATACAAGCTTCGGATTAAATGAAAGGCTGGAGCTCAATGAATCGCGCGGGGTGTTTCATGTGATCAGGCAGGGCGGCAAGGAGATCTCAGGGGAATACAATCTTCAGGATATTATTAAGGCAGAGGCAATCGAGACAAAGGCCTCGCAAAACATCGTCAGTTCCCTGCTCGCCGCAAGGGGCGGCGATACGACTTCCAAATCGGCGGAGGAGCGTATCATGGATATCGGCATCCTGTTGACTGTCCGCACGGATCAGGGAACAGGGAATGTGCCTGTCTGCTTCAGCAGCTTTTCTTTCGGCGTCAGCAGGACAAGTCCTGATTATGAACGTTGCAGAGAAGAACAGTCCAAATTTTTCTCTTACATGGAGACCAGGCATCCGGACTGCGAATTGATGCTTCCCCCTCCTGCAGGGGAGAATAAGAATCCCGGCGCAGGACCCGAAGCCTCTGAAGCAGCAGCCCCGGAGAATTCTGAAAACCTATCCGCTTCGTCCATGTCCGCCAAGGGCAGCCCGAATCTGTCGGCAGGCATCAAGAAACAGGAAAGCGGCGCTGCCAATATCGGAGCCGTGGAAAAAGGACAGTTTGGTACGCTGGTCGACGGAATATCGGACTATGTGGAGAAGTGCGGCACCCCCATGACCATTGCAATACAGGGGGACTGGGAAACAGGCAGCGGCAGCTTTCTCAGAATCATTTATAATAACCTGGAGGAGAGCTACCACGGGAATATCTTCTGGCTCTATACCTGGCAGTTTTCTCAGTTTGACCTAGGGGATCAGCTTCCCATGCTTCTTGCGGACAAGCTCATCGAGCTGCTGGGGGGCGCGGTCAACGAGGCGGCCAGGACCAAGGCAAAAATGCTGGCACAGGGAGTCATCGGCATCGCTTCAGGATTGATCTCACAGGGTACCTCGGACGGCCAGAAGCTTACAGATGCCCTCTTTAACAAGGATAACATCGCCAAAACCATGGAGCAGAAGGTCCGTTTTTTTACTGATATGGTAAGGCGCAAGGCAAGCGCAGGAAATGGGAAGGTCGTATTCTTCGTGGATGACCTGAACCGGCTTGCTCCTGTTAAGGTGGCAGCGCTGCTGGACGCCATGCGCAATTTCTTCGACTGTCCAGACTGTGTTTTCATGATCGCTGTAAACCGTGAGACAGTCATTCAGGGGAAAAGGGAACTGGATGGGGCGAAATACGATGAGGAAAAAGGGGCAACCTATTTTGAAAGAGTGTTCAAAATGGCTTTCCGGGTACCTAAGAACAGCCTCGACGTCCATAAATACGTTATGGACAATCTAAACCGGGTAAATATCTGCACCGACGATGAGGAAGAAGCCAGACATTACGGTGAGCTTGCCAGTCTCTCTATAGGGAGCGACCCCAAAGCCTTAGAGCGGCTTTTCAACTCCTTCTTACTTTTAAAAAGTCTCGCCGGGGAAGAAGCATTTTCCAGCAGGAGCCGCAGACTGATACTGTTTGCCCTTCTGTGTATGCAGAACAGATTCTCCGGGGTGTACCGCTGCCTGGTACAGATGAAACACCAGCTCACAACGGAAGTCCTCTCCAGCCTGGCGACCGGCTCCGTTATTGAAGAGCAGGCGGGACTCAGTGAGGCGGAAAGCCAGGGCTTCCGGGTCTTTATGGCGGAGCTTTTTTCCTCGATCAACACAGGGGAATCAGATGGTCTTACTGACCAGGACTGCATGGCATTCTCAGAAGCGCTTAACATCTCCGCCATCACTTCATCAAATTAAATTGGGATTCTTTCAAAATGAAATTAGAGAAAGGAAGGTTTCTAAATCATGGAAAACTTTATGAAACTAATTGAGCTGTGTCGGTCAAAAAAAGTATATATCCAGACACATAATTTCCCAGACCCGGATGCCATTGCCTCTGCTTTCGGCTTACAGGCACTGTTGGCGCATTACGGCGTTTCTTCCACCCTGTGCTATCACGGAAAAATTGATAAGATCAACTCGCGGAAAATGACAGACCTGCTGCACATAGATATTTATCCTTATGCCGCAATCGAAAAGGATATGCGCCCGGAAGATTATATCATCTGCGTAGATTCCCAGAAAAATGGCGGGAACATCCTGAACCTGACCGGAAATGAAGTTGCCTGCATCGATCATCACCCTACATTTAAACAGGAGACTTATCTGTATTCAGATGTCAGAATAGTAGGCAGCTGCGCCACGCTGATCGCAGAATATTATCAGAAGCTGGACGTTCCGATGACAAAGGATGTCGCCACGGCTCTGCTGTATGGCCTGAAGATTGACACGGCGCATTTTACCCGGGGAGTCACAATACCGGATATTTTAATGTTCCAGTACCTGTTCCCCAGGGCAGATATGAACAAACTGGCAATTCTTGAAAGAAATACCATGGAATTCAACGACCTGAAAGCCTATGGATCGGCAATTGAGAATATTGAGGTATATGGCAGGGTAGGAATCGCTTCCATACCTTTTGAATGTCCTGATGCGCTGATCGCGCTGGTAGCGGATTTTATCCTCAGTCTGGAAGAAGTGGAAATTGCTGTCATCTATTCCTACCGCCAAAAAGAGATCAAATTCTCCGTGCGCTCAGAGAACCCTTCGGTCCACGCAGGAGAGCTGATCAATCAGGCCCTCCTGGGGATTGGAAACGGAGGCGGGCACGCGGCAATGGCGGGCGGAAGCATCAGTACGGAAAACATAAGCCAGCTTGGACCCTATCCCGACACAGCCATCAGGGAGCTTTTCCTCCATGCGTTAGAAAAGAACTCCAACTGATCCGCCCGCATTTGGTCAGGGCGTATCTTTCCTGGTGCCGTCAGCCTTACCGCCCTTCTTCTCGGGCACCTCTTCCTTCAAAACATATGCCGCGGTCTCCACAGGCTTTTCCTGTTTGCGCAGGGAATTCTCCGCCAGGCGCTTCACAATATAGTACAGCGTTGCAAAAAGAGGGACTCCAATGATCATCCCCAGGAAACCCATCAGCTTTCCGAATAAAAGCATCGCCACCGTCACATAAAGCGCCGACAAGCCTGTGGAATTGCCCAGGATACGGGGTCCTATGATATTTCCATCGATCTGCTGCAGGATAATAATAAAGATCAGAAATACCAGGCACTTCCCGGGGGATACCAGAAGAAGGAGAAACGCGCTGGGG
Organism: uncultured Acetatifactor sp.; assembly: GCA_947588205.1. GTDB lineage: Bacteria > Bacillota > Clostridia > Lachnospirales > Lachnospiraceae > Acetatifactor. Next base: position 34,659 of record CANPYG010000013.1, read on the forward strand.
ATAGCCCCGATAAAAGGACCAAACATGGGGATAATGTTCGTCACGCCCACGATCACACTGATCAAAAGCGCATAGGGCATCTGCACCACCGTCAGGAAAACAAAGCAGATCACGCCCACGATCAGGGAATCCAAAAGCTTTCCCGATATAAAACCGCCGAATATCTGATTGACCTGCGCCAGGGTTTCCATGACCACCGTATTGACACGCTCATTCTTGCTGACGGAAAAGAACAGCTTCCGGCACTGGGCCAGGTAGCGTTCCCTGTCCAGGATCAGATAGATGGCGACGATGACCGCAACCACCAGATTAATGATCATGGAACCGATGGACAGCACGCTGTTGGATAAGGTTGAAATTGTGGACAGAAGATGATTTTTGATCCAGTCCATCAGGAAATTCTCCACAGATTCAACCATCTCCAGCATGACGGCAGCCGCTTCACTGTCCGCCTTCAGATAGCTGTCAAGCCTTTCCAGCTGCGCCTTCACCATGTCGGGCAGCCCCATCACAAGACCGATCGCGCTTTCCGTCAGCTGCGGGAGCACCATCGCGCAGAACAGGGCGATCACGGCAAACGCCAGAAGAACCGTCAGAAATGTGGACAACGGCCTGGAGAAACGGCTTATCTTTCCATGCCCGAGATGCCTTTCAAAAAACTTTGCGATGGGGCAAAGCAAATAAGCCAAAACCGCGCCGACAATTACCGGCTGCAGCGCCGAAAGAATAATGTTAAAACCGGTCAGTATGCCCTCATAACGGGAAATCAGGAAATAAACCACTACCGCCGCGGACAAACCAAGCGCTATCGTAATACCAAGTTTAAAATAATGGGAATTCTTATCATCCATAGCCCAAAGCCCCCTCTCAATCAAATCACTTAACAGTATTCCACCACTAACGTCTTAATCTCAAAGGCACGGAAGGAAAGCGTGATCTGCTGAACCGCTCCATATTCCTTCTCCACCTCTTCCAGCATATTGGTCTGGAATAGATTCTTTACGGGGAACGGGAAGCTCACGTTCGCAACATCCGCCGCGCCCTCCGCCTCATAAAGCCTCAGCACAAACCCTCTGCCGTTTTCTTCCATGGGCTTAACGGTCTCAATGATCACATGGTCGCAGTCGAGCCCCACCAGACTCCGCATGGGAAGACTTCCCTCCACCAGAAGGGGCTTCACATTGAGCTCGTATGCAGGACGGATGACAGACTCTGCGGAAAGGCTTCCCATATGGGGAAGGAAAGCATAGGTACAGTCATGAATCCCTTTATCTCCCCTATAATCCGGCATACAGCCGCCCTTATGCAAGGACAGGCGCATCTGGGAATCTTTCACACTGATACCATACTTACAGTCATTCAGGACGGCAGCTCCATAACGGGTCTCCGACAAATCCGTGTATTTATGGTTGGAAACCTCAAATTTTGCCTTTTCAATCTCCGTGTTGCGGTTGACAGGACGCCGGATATACCCGAACTGTATCTCCTGGCTGGCGCTGTCCGCATGAATCGTGGTATCGAAGGCGGTCTTTAAGAAACGGTGCTCATCCTGCCAGTTGATCCTGGTCTCAAACACAATTTCCGCGCTGTCCGCATAAAAAATCATGTCCTGCACGAGGGTAGATTTCGGGCTCAGGCGGTAAGTGGAACGGATCCTGTATTCAGCCTCTCCGTCCGCAACCACCTTCCTCTCCAAGAGCTCTGCGCTGTCTTGGAACTTGCTCTCACAATCCGCATCCAGGTCCCAGTTATCCCAGCCGAGAGAGACCTCCTCCGCCATGAGAAAGGTATTCAAAGCATAGCCTTCTCCGCAAAGCTCGCGCCCGTTTCTCTTATCAACCACGGATTCCAGATATCCCTTTTCCTGGAACTGCACCCTAAGAAGAGGCGTTTCCAGAACCATTCCCTCCGCGCGGAAAGCCGAAGCCTGTCCGGGAACCTTCTTGCACAGGGAAAGCACCGTGCTTCCAAACGCCGGAATCGTCACGCCTAAGACCACAAGCTTCTGGTTTCCATCCATATCCCCAACAACCTGCTGACGATAAGCTCCGTCCACATAATAGCCTTCAAAGGGCAGATAAACCGCATCTGTTCTCGGGAAGGAGAGGGTATTTACCAGGGTGACGCTCCTTAGCCCTGACACGGATTCTGCCTGTCCTTGTTCTATATTCGCGCCCTGCGCTCCGGTTTGGGCGGTCTCATCCACCGCCCGGCCAAGGAGCCTGGCGCTTTTTGTCTGCGCTTCCTCAATGATGTGGGAAACGGCCTGCAGCGCCTCGTCATGTGCCCGGGGAATACAGGTGCCCGGCAGGATATCGTGGAACTGATTTATCAGCATCTCGCCCATCAGCGGTTCAATCTCCGTGCTGTCCGCCTCTATGCCGCGCTCCACGGCGTCCCATACCGTCAGATACTCCAGATTGTGGAGGGCGAATTCCGCCTTACGGTTATTTCTCTTGATCCTATGCTGATTGGTCAGGGTACCACGGTGAAGCTCCAGATAAAGCTCGCCGTTATAGGTGGACGGCTCCACCAGCTCTTTTTCCAGCTCGTGCATGAACCGGCTTACCGTAGTATGGCTTGTCCTGGGCATTCCTTCCAGATCCTCCAAACGTCTCGCCATCTCGATCATGCCGAATTCCGGTCCGCCGCCCCCGTCGCCAAATCCATAAGAAATCAGGCGCATATTGGAAACGGCCCTTTCCTTGATGGTATTCTCCCCCGCTTCCAGGAGGTTGCTTGAAAGGGTAAGGGGATCCGGCCACACATGGGTGCGGTTAAAATGAACCAGCACCTTCGAGCCGTCAATGCCCTTCCAATAGAAGGTATCATAAGGGAATACATTGGTGTCGTTCCAGGCGATCTTTGTGGTCAAAAAATACGGGATCCGGCAGCCCTGCATGATCTGGGGCAGGGACGCGCTGTATCCAAAGGTATCGGGAAGCCAGAAAGCGTCTGAGGTATAATTGAAATATTTCCTGGTAAATTTCTGGCCCCACACAAACTGCCGCACCATATACTCCCCGGAAGGGATATTGCAGTCGCACTCGATCCAAACGCCCCCATTCGGCTCATAGCGGCCTTCCGCAATGCGCTTTTTCATGTCCTCAAACAGATCCGGATACATACGCCTGATGATATCCCCGTGATAAGCGGAGCTCTGCACAAAGGTATATTCCGGGTACTGATCCATGAGATTCATCTGGTTCGCATAGGTTCTGGCACACTTTTTCTCCGTCTCCCCGCGGTGCCACAGCCATGCGGTATCCATATGGGAATGTCCGATCAATCCGGCATAGGGCGCTGAGGCGGAATTCTTCGCCTGTAATACCTTTTTCAGGATGGCATCCGCCCGGCGGATCTGTTCCCTGAAGATCTCCGGTTCTTCGTTGTCAATGTCATAGGAAATCAAATCATGGACCTGCAGCAGGGCGCGCACAAAGTCCGCGCGACGGAAGCTTTTTTTCTCCAGGGCCTTTACCATCTGGTTGGCAGTCTTTAAATCAAAATAAAACTCTGCCATCTCCTCATCCTTCAGACAGATATCCGTGGGATGGTACTGGATGCGGTAGAATCTCTGGGCTTCAATCTTAAAAGGCTGGGTTCCCTTGATATAGTGATTGGCATAATACTCTATGGCGATCTCAATGGTCTCGCCTGCGCGGACATCCTGCTTTAACATATCGCAGTAATGGTTGCCGTGGCTATGTACGATCATTTTGGAGGCAAAATTGCCGTAGGGCCTGCCGTTTACCCAGAGCATTCCCTCATATCCCCTGGAATGGGGATAGACAAATAAGATCCTGCCTTCCAGCTCCGCCGGCACGGTAAAGCTTCCCTTGAACCAGCAGTAAATACCCTCTCCTTCAAATACCTTCCCATCTTCACAGGGTTCAAAGCAGGAATCCTCCGGTATTTCATGATAACGGCCATCCGTCTGGTATGCTTTCATGGGGATGGAAGCGACCGGGTAAAATAATCTGGGCTCCAGCATATCTTCCAGACGCTTCAACTTCTCAAACATTCTCTCCAACTGTTTTTCTGTATACATTTTTCCTCGCATTCCGCCTTCCGGCTGTTGTAAACTTTGCTTCTTTCATTGTATGATACCTTCTGGGAAAAAGCAAGAAAATAAATCATAACATTGCAAAAAGGAGCCGGGGGGTTGACAGAAATGCGATAAAAGAATACAATGACTGAGTATTCTTTTTCAGGTATGGTTTTTTCCATAAGATAATAAGATATGATAAGGATTTTTCAAAATATAAGAAAGGAGGAGCTGCCTGCCAGGCAGTTATATCCAAATGAGCTATCATACAGCTGTCATTATCTGGTTCTTCTTTCTCTACTCCTTCTTAGGATGGGTCGGTGAAGTCTGTACCGCCGCGTTCCATAAAAAAAAGTTTGTGAACCGCGGTTTTGTGAATGGGCCTTTATGCCCCATTTATGGAGTAGCTTCCGTTCTTTTTATTTTATTTCTGTCCGACCTGGTTTCCAGTCCTTTTTTCCTTTTTCTGGCAGGTTCCCTGCTGGCTACCGTGCTGGAATACTCTACGGGGAAGCTGCTTGAGAAAATTTTTCACAAAAAGCTGTGGAACTATTCTGCGATCCGCTTCAATCTGGACGGTTATATCTGCGTCAGGTATTCCATCCTCTGGGGGGTTCTGGCAGTGCTGGTCATGCTGTTCATCAATCCTTTTCTCTCCGGAATCCTTACTTTAATCCCTTCCCTTTTATCCGCCATCGTCCTGTGGACCTTGTCTGTACTCCTGGCATTGGATTTCCTGAGCACATCCCTCGCCGTCCTTGGAATGCGAAAAGAAGCGGCCCGCTTCGCCCATCTGACAGAAGGGCTCCAACAGACTTCATATATACTGGAAAACGCCCTGACCAAAAAAGTCCAATCGCGTATGGAACGTTCCTTTCCGGCAATCGACCTGCGTACGCTCAGCGATGCGAAGCCCCTTACCGGACAGAAAAAGGAGGGCAGAACCGTCTTTGCGGAAGGCTGCGGCTTCTATAAGCTGGTGTCCTTGTTTTTTCTGAGCGCCTTTTTAGGGGATATTACAGAGACGATCTTCTGTCTGGCCACCACAAACCGACTGATGAGCAGGAGCAGTGTGGTATATGGTCCCTTCAGCCTCGTATGGGGTCTGGGCTGCGCCATGCTGACCGCACTCTTATACCGCTACAAGGATAAAAGCGACCGCTTTATTTTTTTCACCGGTACGCTGTTAGGCGGAATGTATGAATATATCTGCAGTGTATTCACTGAGCGGGTATTCGGGACAATATTCTGGGATTACAGCGGTTTCACCTTCAATCTCGGCGGACGGATCAATCTTCTCTACTGCTTCTTCTGGGGTTTCGCAGCAGTGGTATGGCTCAAATTCTGCTACCCTTTCCTGTCCCACTGGATTGAAAAGCTTCCCATACGCCTGGGAACTGTCCTCTGCAACCTGATGATCCTGTTTATGGTATTCGATATCGGTATTTCAGGACTGGCCCTGGGCAGATATACAGAAAGACATTCTGTAACCCAGGACATAACAAATACCCTTGAAGGGCAGGAATCCGGCGAAACGCCTGAAACGGCAGACACTCAGGACGCTGCAGAAAGCCGGCTCACCGCGGCATTAAACAGCTGGCTGGATGAACATTTTGATGATGAACGGATCGAACGGATCTATCCCAATATGAAAATTGTAGGGGCGGACTGAGCCGTTGCTCCGCCCGCCCCTTCAGGCATCAAAGGGTTTGAAATTTTCCACTGTTACCGTCACCTCGTCCTGGTCCACGGCAGCAAATCCGCAGCCCCCTTCCCCGGCAAGCACTGTTTTACCGGAAAGAAATGCTTTGATCTCCCCTTTCTCCAAGGAAAGCAGCGCCTTCGCATGCCCTCTCCTGATCCCATAGCTTCCTCCGCCCCTTCCCTTCGCATTATCGCTTATTGTAAGATGGATGGAATCACAGGAAACGGAAGCCTGGGAGCCTTTTGGTGTTACGATTTTCAATGTCAGTTCAGCCATGACCGCCCTCCCTATTTCATCTTGGCATATACATCGTCAATGGTGCCGCACATCATGAAACAGGACTCGGGAATACCGTCACAGCCCCCGCCCAGGATCTCCTCCACGCTGGAGATCGTCTTTTCCAGGGGAACATATACTCCCTTGGAGCCGGTAAAGCTTTCCGCCACATGGAAGGGCTGGCTTAAGAAACGCTGCAGCCTTCTGGCGCGCTTTACCACTGTTTTATCCTCATCGGAAAGCTCCTCCATGCCCAGGATCGCAATAATGTCCTGAAGCTCATTATATTTCTGCAGAATACGCTGCACCTCTTTCGCCGCATGATAATGACGCTCGCCCACCACATCCTGGGTCAACATCCTGGAAGAGGATTCCAGCGGATCCACCGCCGGATAAATACCGAGCTCCACAATTTTTCTGGAAAGGACCGTCGTGGCGTCCAGATGGGAAAATGTGGTAGCCGGAGCGGGGTCTGTCAGATCATCGGCCGGAACATAAACCGCCTGCACGGAGGTGATGGAGCCGTTGCCCGTGGATACGATACGCTCCTGCAGCTTGCCCATCTCGCTGGCAAGGGTGGGCTGATAGCCCACGGCGGAGGGCATTCTCCCCAAA
>CANPYG010000014.1 GCA_947588205.1 uncultured Acetatifactor sp.
AGAAAAATTTGACAAAAAAATACCGCATTTCTGCGGCTTGTGGGATTTTTATTCAGTTACAAGTGTCGAAGACCCGTCTATCCAATATCTTCTATCCGTTTTTTCTGTTCAATATCTTTCATCCGATATCTTTTGTTCGGTATCTTCTATCCATCGAATATAACCGCTTGTCATTTCAATATTTTAATACGTTCCCCGGCAAAATGCAACCGTTAAAACCGGATCCCGTCAGCCCTCTACCTTGTTCCTGTCTTGTCGATATTTTTTTCTTGCAATTATGGTTTGGTTTATGTTATGATTATGACAACCGTTTTTTCAAATTTGCGGAGGGGGATACCGCCGGGGCATAACGCCCGGCTTATAGGAACAGCTTACGGAAGGGAAAACGGTCAATTAATATATGGAAAGGGGCTGAGCATATGAATGAAAACAGTTACTCTGAGATTACACCGGATCTCTTAAGGCTATCCAAGATGTCACAGGAAGCGGGCGTAATTGAGACAGAGCTTTTTACCAGGTACGAAGTCAAGAGGGGACTCCGGGATCTGAATGGCAAAGGCGTTCTGGCCGGGCTCACGAGGATTTCAGACGTTAGGGCAAGTGAGACGGTCAACGGGGTCAGCGTTCCCTGCCACGGGAGGCTTTTTTACCGGGGTTACGATGTGAAGGACCTGGTACAGGGCTTTACCTCCGACGGCCGGTTCGGTTATGAAGAAATCGCCTATTTGTTGCTCTTTGATAAGCTTCCGGATAAAAAGGAATTAAAGATGTTCCGGGAAATGCTTGCGAACTACAGGACGCTGCCCACCAGTTTTGTGAGGGATATCATCCTGAAGGCTCCAAGCAAGGACATGATGAATACGCTTGCGCGAAGCGTCCTGACCCTTTACTCCTACGACGACAGGGCAGACGATACTTCCATTCCAAATGTATTGAGGCAGTGCTTACAGCTCATCAGTCTATTTCCTCTTTTAAGCATCTATGGTTATCAGGCCTACAGCCACTATCACGACGGAAACAGTCTTTACATCCACCAGCCGCAACCCGAATTATCCACTGCAGAAAATATCCTACATATCCTGCGTCCGGACAGCTCCTATACGCCTTTGGAGGCTAAGATCCTGGATATCGCGCTGGTACTGCATATGGAACACGGCGGAGGAAATAATTCTTCCTTTACGACCCATGTGGTGACTTCCTCGCTGACAGACACCTACTCCACCATTGCCGCTTCCATCGGTTCATTAAAGGGACCTAGGCACGGGGGGGCCAACGTCAAGGTGGTCCAGATGTTTGAAGACATGAAAAAAGAGGTTTCCGACTGGACGGACGAGGAGGAAGTAAAGGCTTATCTGCGCAGACTCCTTCATAAGGAGGCCTTTGACCATGCCGGACTGATCTACGGCGTAGGACACGCGGTTTATTCCAAATCGGATCCCAGGGCGGTGATCTTTAAGAGCTTTGTGGAAAAATTGTCCGAGGAAAAGGGATTACAGAAGGAATTCGCCCTGTATTCCCTGGTGGAGCGTCTTTCCCCTGAGGTGATCGGGGAGGAACGCCAGATTTATAAGGGCGTCAGCGTCAACGTGGACTTCTACTCCGGTTTTGTTTATCATATGCTGGGGCTTCCCCTGGAGCTGTATCCCACCTTCTTCGCCATCGCCAGGATCGTCGGATGGAGCGCCCACAGGCTGGAGGAGCTGGCCAATAACGGCAAAATCATCCGTCCTGCCTACAAGCCTATCGGGGAAGACAGGGATTATGTGAAGATGGACAGGCGCTGACAAATCGATCCGATTAAAAAAGATGTGCGATCCAGTTGAAAAAGCAAAGCGAGATCTGATTTAGGACATGATATTATGATCCAGTTCAGGAAAAAAATTTTTGACATAACAGCCGCCGGCAAAGATCTTCGCCGGCGGCTGAATGATTTCTTTCCCACGTCTTTTTATCAAGTCATTATTGTAAGGACGGTTAGATTATCATGTCCTCCCGGCACCCGGTCTATCAGCCGCAAAAGCAGCAGTTCCGCCCATTCCCGGGCGTTCTTCGCCTTTAAGAGGTCGATGAGGATCTCCTCGTCACGAAGGTATTCCCACATGCCATCCGAGCAAAGCAGAAACGCATCCCCTGGTTCAATCGGGAAATTCGGAACATAAAACTCCGGCTCGTTCCTGTCCCCGCTTCCCAGGGCGCGCAATAGGCAGGATTGATCCTCATCTGTCGCGATCTGATCCCTGGTAATCTCACCCGCCTTATATTTCTTATATGCCACGGAATGATCGTTGGTGACGGAGCAGATACGGCTGTCATGAAGGTAGTACAACCGGGAATCCCCCACATTGGTCCAGGTTGCCTGGGATCCTTCCACCGCAAGAACCACCGCCGTACTTTTTAAGACGGCGTTTTTTTCCTCCTGCAGGGCCAGAATATTCCGATTTGCCTGGGCAAGCTGTGTCCGCAGCCATTCCTCACAGGGAGCGCCAAATGAGCCCTGAAAAGCATCCAGCAACGTATCCCTTACACAGGCAGAAGCAAGCTCACCGAAACTGTGGCCACCGAGCCCGTCCGCCACCAGGAAAATCCCATTTCCCCCTATGACAGAATATCCTACCGCATCCTCGTTGTAGGCTCTTCCGCCGCTGTTCGTGTATTCATAAATGTCATATTCCATATGGATACCCCCTTATGCAGCAGAACTCGATCTGACTGCGTATCTATGTCTCCGCCTGCTTTTGCACTTAAAAATGCGCTGTCTTCTGACCCTTTAGCCAAGCTCTAAGCGGATCACGTTGGCCTTATCCCCTACATAGAAGCTGTCTCCTACCTTAAGGCGGCAAGGCACATTCGCCTGCAGACGCTGTCCGTTCATCAGGAAGGTGCCGTAAGTGGAGCCCAGGTCGGTCACCACGAAAGACTGGGTGGACAGGTCAAAGGCAATGGAACAATGCCTGCCGCTGACGCCTGCGGTTCCATCCGCATAGGCGATGGCGCATTTCGTCCTGTCCCTGCCCACGAGGATGGGAGTGGTGCTCACACTCACACTTAAGCCCCCATGCTGGGGAGACAGAGAACGGGCTACAGGGCCCTTTGCCTTAGGCGTCGTAACTGCGGAAGCCATCTGCGGCTTTGGTTCGGCAGCCACAGTTTTTCCGCTGGTTTTCCCTTGGGTTTTCCCTTGGTTTTTCCCTGATTTTTTCAAAACAACCAATACTGCGCCGACAACCGCTGCCACAACGATCACCCCGACAACGATCAGGACGGGATTCATGCCGCCCGATTTATCGGTATCTGCAGGAGAAACTTCCGTATTTACAGAAGGAACCTCCGCATTTGCGGGAAGGGTCTCCTCCGGCTGTTCCTGCTCGTCTGATGTTCCATCGTTATCCGCCAAAGTGTATTTTACATTATTTTTGTCCATCAGGGCTATAGCATGTTCAATATTGACCGCATAATAGAGCTCTGAAGCGTCGTCTCCGCCGGACCAGCCCCAGGTGTTCATTCCGATCACATACCCGTCCCCGTCCGTTACCAGAGGACCTCCGGAATTTCCATGATTGATCTCTGCCGTCATCTGAATACTGTGAACACGTGTTCCAGAAGCAGTCACGAGCTTGCTGATGGCTCCCGGCGTCACCGTTGAATCCTTCATGCTCCATTTGCTGGCGTCAGTAAGGGGATTTTCCGCAACACCCGGAAAACCTACGGCATATACGCTTGCTCCCCGCATGTCGTCCGTAGGTACCTTAAGGGTCAGGGGCTTGCGCTTATCAGTAGGCGCATCCAGCTTCAAGATAGCGCAGTCGGCATCGTTTCCGCCTTCTATATAATCTACTACCACAGCCCCATCGTAATCATCATCCGAATAGTATACCCTCAGGCTGAACTTCCCTACAAAATAATAATATAAGGTCACGCCGTTTTGTTTGCCATATTCCCCCTGAAAGCCTTCTACTTCTCCACCTTTCCCATTTTCCAGGAAAAGATCTACTACATGATGATTTGTCAAGAGATATTGCGGATCTTTTCCTTTTTCACCCACAAAAAAACCTGTTCCTTGACTTCTCCATGAATCATAACTATATTTATTATAAACTTTCTTATCTTTATCCACAATATACATCGTACCTGTCTGCTGAACGATCACCACGGCAATGCCTTCATCAACCTCAGTATTATATCCCCCATTTGCCGCCTGAACCGATATGCTGCCGCACATCATACTGTTCAACAAAACCATCAGGGCAAGTATTGCCGATAAAATTATTGATGTTCTTTTTTTCACTTTCTTTTCCTCTTTTCTCTTGTTTATCCACAACATTTCACAACCACCGCCGTATAATTATCCTGGTGGGGTTTAAAGCACGATACGATCTCATCCTCCAGGTTCCGGCACATCAGGACAGGATCGTCCCCCTCCAGCGCATCCAGAAGCTGTGTCTCGCTTAAGGTGCCGCCCACACCGTCTGAACACGCCAAAAGCACATCCCCTGCCTTCATGGGAAGAGGACGGACAGAACCATCCGTTTCATCGAATCCGCTCATCCCCAAAAACTGCGTCAAGGCCGCGCTTTCCGGATCCTGCCTGCCGTCCGTCGGATCTATGATCCCCTTACGGATATCTTCCAGATAGATTTCGTTACGCATGTTATGCTCCCGGTTCAGGCGATAAAGATGTCCGTCTCTTTTCAGATAAAAGCAGCTGTCTCCCACGCTGATGTAATAAAGCAAGTCATTGAACAGGATTCCTGCAACCACGGTACTTCCGCCCTGGCCTTCCAGCAGCCCTTCCACTTCGTTCGATGCCGCACACACAGCTTTCTTCAGTAAGACCGCCATATCCTCCGTCTTATCCATCCGTTCGTAAGCGCCGCGCAGACAGGCTACCGCCGTCTCGCTGGCGACCTTACCGTCCTTCATGCCTCCCATGCCGTCGCATACGGCAAAGAACAATCCATGCTTTTTCATCTTTCCGTGGTCAATCGCATTTACGATGCAAAAGGAATCCTCCTGCCGCTGTCTTGCCCCGATTCCCTGCAGGTTTCCTATACGGTAGCTGAGTTCCCCGCCGTATTCCACCGGCTGAAACGGTGCCTCCGTCCTGGGGATCCGGCTCCTTTTCCCGGAGGGCTTCTTAGAAGATTTCCCGGAAAGCTTCTTAGAGCCTTTCTCCATAGAAATCCCTGTATTAACCTCTGCGCCCATTGCCGGGGAGGAAGCTTTCTTATTTTTATGAAAAAACATACTTACTCTCCCTTGGCGAAACCATCCTTCCAGTTATACTTTTCCCTGCAGAAGGGTACAAAGACCATCTGGCTTTCACCCATTTCCACAACGTCTCCCGATGACAGCTTGGTAGGGATGTAGACAGGTTCATCATTCACATAGATATTGTTGGCGCTTTCTCCCGGAATCAGATGAAATGCATTATGTTTTTCATCATAACCGATCCTGGCATGATTTTCCCTGGAGATCGTGGTGTCGCCCTTGATGCAGATATCCATCTGCTCGCTACGTCCAATGGTATTGTTCTTGGCCAGGATACGGTAATCCTTTCCCTTATCCGGTCCCAAAATGCAGACGAACCAACCCACCACCGGCTCAATATTCATGGTCTTTTTGAAAACGGCTACCGTTTTCCCAGTATCCTCGTTACCCGCACCGCCGTAATTCTTGGGCGCCACCGTTGCGCCTAATTCACCGCCTGCCAAAGGGATCTGATCCACATAACCGCCTCCCACCGGAACAGTCTTACCGACGCCGGAAGCGTCTCCTCCAAACTCCATGCGGTTTACGCCGCCGTTACAATATGGGCATGACTGATATTGATCGCTGTCATAAATATGCCCGTTCCCACATTCCACTAATGCCATTTTGGTCTCCTCCTTTTTATTTCCATTAATTTATTATCATTTAATCCCATAAACAGGGAAGCATGACCTTAGATTATGATAAGGAATCACCGACGTCTATTTTTTCAACAAATACGCCAGCGCTTTGACGCCGACCGCCGCAAGATATCCGGTCAAAATACCAATATACATAATCGGCAGTGTATCCACTGCAAAAAAATGCCAGAAAAGCAACTGTATAAAACCTATTGCGATGGGAAGCAAACCTACGGTTAATAACGCCTTGTATTTGGACGATCCCTTCGCAGTAAAGGACAGGAAAAAGCCCAGCGGGCCAAACAGCAGCAGATCAGATATCAGGCTTTGCCCGGGAGCCATGCTGAGCCATTCAAATAGCCGCAGAGATATAAGCCCCTTCCACTCTCCATATCTCAGCTGCCGACCTCCTTCAGTGAACCAAAAGGAAAACGATTCCCATGCGCATTCCGGGGTGGCAACTGTATATAGAAGTCCCCCAAGATAACCTGCGAAAATACAACGCACAATTTCCGTTCCCCATTGAACGGAGGACTGGTACTTCTTAACCTCCAAAATGCGGCAAATGAGGTAAAGCGCACCGATCATAATTCCCACAATGAAAATGCCGTATCTGACTGGGAATATCTCAGCATACCCCACAACATAGATTCTATAACTGTAAACGGTTTTTATCATAATAAATGTTACTATCAGATAAAGCACGATGATCGCAGTCGCCGCCGCAAGGAAAAGCTTCCTGTAATGCTGCAGGCCTGTCCAGATACCGACAAGGCTCCCCATACCGTGCCCGGAATCCTTTCCGGAAGGAGGAACATCCTGATCTTGCCCGGGCTGCTGTGTTGTCTGCCCGATTGCGGACGGCGCAGGCTGCCTTTCCTGCCTTTCCTGCCCTTCCTGCCCCTGCTGCACGCTCCCGGCTGCCATCAGCGCACCCTTAAATTCTCCCATGGTCTGGAACCGGTCTCCCGGCTGTACGCTCAAAGCCTTTAAGATGGCATCCTCTTTTTCCCGGGAAATATTCACGCCCAGGCTGCTGGGCGGGATCAGGTCGTCCTCCTCCAGCCGGTCGATGGAATCAGGCGGTCTCTTCCCCGTAATGGCAAAGTAAAAGCTGGCCCCCACCGTATACACGTCGGTGAAAGGACCCTGTCTCCCGTGTCTGGTATACTGCTCCTTTGGGGCAAAGCCGTGCTTTAACACCACGTCCAGGCTGCGGCTCTTATCCCCCAGGCTGTAGCGTGCCGCACCGAAGTCTAAAAGCTTCACAGTTCCATCGTTTGTAATGTAAATGTTGTCCGGCGTCACATCCCTATGGATGATCCCACGGCTGTGTACCAGCGCCAGGGCGTCAATGATATGGATCAGAATGCTTTCCGCCTCATCGTAACTAACCTTCCCGCCCTTCTGCCGGATATATTCGTCGAAGCTGATGCCTTCCACGAAGTCCATGACAAAGTAAGCGGTGCCGTTTTCTTCAAAATAGCTGTAGATCTTTACGATATTCTCATTCCCGATAAAGGCTGCCAGAGTCTCCGCCTCCTGCAGGAAACAACTCTTCCCATACTGGAAGCTGTCCGTGCGCTCTCCCGGATAGGAATTCACCGTACTCCCGGTGCGGGAAGCCAGTGTGTCCGGGAAAAATTCCTTAACAGCGACCTTCTGGCCACTTTTGTGATCCAGGGCCATGTAAGTGATGCCGAAGCCCCCCTGCCCAAGCACCTTCTGGATAATGTACTGCCCCGCCAGGACGCTGCCTTCCGGCAGGGCAAAAGGATATTTTTCGTTCATCTAAATTTCCCCCTGTTTAAATTTTAAGATGTATTCCTCAATACTTTGCTATTTCAGCCTTTGGACACCGCTGCCATCAATATTCATCAAGATGGCCCCATGGTAATCGTTTTCATATACCCAGGCTGAAAGATAAGCTTTTCCTCCTGTTCCCGATGTCTGAGGCAGAACAGCCAGATGACTGACAGCAAAGGAAGAACCATTAATGGCATACAAAATTTCTGGCTGAGGCTGCTGAATATTCACGCGGCATATGCAGGTATTATCCTCAGAAGAACCGCTTGGGCTAAAGCCCACTATATAATAAAGATAGCCGTCATAAGCTACAATATTGGAATAACTATATTGACCATCTGAAGTCAACCAATACGGATTACTAAGCATTTCACCGGAATTGGGATCGAGCGTAACAAAACCATGAAGAAGCCCCTGGGTGTCCGCATATTCTGATTCATTGGATTCACGATATAACGCATAAATATAACTGCCGTCTGTACTTAATTCGTCAACATACACTCCCTGATTAAATATAGAAATAGCCTGCGCTGCAGACCAGTCACCGTCTGCAGGCGCCTTATACAGGTAGTTTCCAGACACATAGAATACATATCCATCCAGAAACGTAACTGCCATATAATTATCTATGGAAATATTCGCTGTGCTCGTTTTCTGAGAAATATCCCAGCGGTTCAGACATGAAACTCCATTGCTGTCAATGCTTGTTAAAAAATAAAAGGAATCCGAAACATAAAACGTACAGATGGTACTGGTATCACTGTATAGAAGCAGCTCTGGTTCTCCTCCATTTTGACTGACACGATATATTTTACCGTCATATCCGTTATAATAGTAAATATATCCTCCCGTACAGCTGAGTCCCCAAGGAGCGACCCCTGCAGTCAGATTTCCTGTGTCCAGGTCACAAAGACCATTATCCCCGTAATAATACAAGCTTCCGTAGGATTCCACAGACGCTGCCGTATTTTTTAAGTTATCAACGGTATTTCCCAGGATTACAACCGACTGACCTTCTGTTTCAGATGGAGAAAATGTTCCTGGTGTCTGCTCCTGCCCGTCACTGGGAGCCGGGGAATCATGACCTTCCTGTCCTTCTTCCTGCCCTTCTTCCTGTCCTTCTTCCTGTCCTCCGTTTGACGTCAGGGAATCCGAATCCGCTGTCTGTTGTTTACTGCTCGATACAGAACCCACCGAGTCCTCTCCATGATCTCGTAACAATACAATGCTGCCCACTACGAGAATTACCACTGCCGCTGCGGCAATAAGAATTTTGGTGTTCCGCTGCATCCTGGTCCAAATGCCTACAAGCTTCTGCACCCCGGACTGGGCGGATTGCCCGGATGCAGCCTGCTTCTCCGACTGGGCTTGCTGCGTCGGTTGAATCTGCGGCACAGGCGATTGATCCTGCGGAGTTTGCTGTAAGACAGGTGAATTTGCCGAACCGGCCGCAGGCTGCGGCGCCGTAAAGAACCTTTGGTTGGTAACGCCTGCTCTTTCTGCGGAAGATGCCTCCGTCTGCGCTTCCCGGACCGGCTTCACACCTCCCGCCATAAGCAGCGCATTCTTAAATTCTCCCATGGTCTGGAACCGGTCCCCGGGCTGCACGTTCATGGCTTTTAAGATAACATCCTCTTTTTCCCTCGGGATGTCCACTCCCAGGCTGCTGGGCGGCACCAGATCATCCTCCTCCAGCCGGTCGATGGAATCAGGCGGCCTTTTTCCTGTAATTGCAAAATAAAAGCTTGCTCCAACAGTGTATACATCGGTGAAAGGGCCCTGCCTCCCATGCCTGGTATACTGCTCCTTGGGGGCAAAACCATGCTTTAGCACCACGTCCAGACTGCGGCTCTTGTCGCCAAGGCTATACCTGGCTGCGCCGAAGTCCAGAAGCTTTACCGTTCCGTCGTTTGTAATATAGATATTATCGGGAGTCACATCCCTATGGACAATCCCCTTGCTGTGGACCAGCGCCAGTGCGTCTATGATATGGATCAGAATGCTTTCTGCGTCGTCATAGCTGATTTTCCCGCCCTTCTTACGGATATATTCGTCGAAGCTGATGCCCTCCACAAAATCCATCACGAAATAAGCGGTGCCGTTTTCTTCAAAATAACTGTGGATCTTTACGATATTTTCATTCCCGATGAACGCGGCCAGTGTCTCCGCTTCCTGCAGGAAGCAAGTCTTTCCGTATTGAAAGCTCTCCGAACGTTCTCCCGGATAAGAACTCACCGTGCTGTTTGTACGGGATGCCAGAGTATCCGGAAAGAATTCCTTAATCGCTACCTTCTGACCGCTTTGGTGGTCCAGCGCCATATAAGTGATGCCAAAACCGCCCTGCCCAAGTACCTTTTGTATAATATACTGCCCGGCAAGTACCGTACCTTCTTTCAAAGCCAACGGGTATTTCTCACTCATCTTTTCTCCCTCCTAGATTTCTCCGCACAAAAATCCCTCAGCGCATTCATCCGTTCCCGGAACCTCCATCCGTCCACAGGAGCCCCGTCCATTCGCAAAGGTTTTCATATGTTGATCTCATAATCAATATTATGTTGCATACAATGGGGATAAAAAGACCTGCAAGACACCCAAAAGATAAAGCGATGCCTCAAAAAGGATCAAAAAAGGGATCAAAAACATGACCTTTTCCGATTTCTCAAAAAGGTCTGCTTTTGCTGGGAATAAAACGACAATTTTCAAGCCGTTTCCAACTATTTTTCCAAAACTTCTTGTAAAAAACCTAAATTTATGATATGTTAGTTTTCGTAAAAAAGATTGGTATGTAGCTTTTGGCATGAAACAGCAACATAATATTGATTATATCACCAGCCGCATATTTTCCATGCGGCGCCTGTGCTCGTCACCGGTCGTAATAATATAAATTCTGGTGGTGTTGATGCTGCTGTGCCCAAGAATATCGGCAAGGACGGCAATGTCCTTTTCCATCCGGTAAAAAGTCCGTGCAAACAAGTGGCGAAGGTTATGGGGAAACACCTTGGACGGATTTACCTCCGCCTGCGCGCAGAGACTTTTCATCTCGCGCCAGATATTCGTGCGGTTCATAGGCATTCCGTTACGGGTTATAAACACAGACCCCGATAAAATTTTCTGCTCCGCGGCATAGCGGAGCAGCTTTCGTTTCAGCTCCTTTACGAGGAACACCTTCCTCGTTTTCCCTTTGAGGGAAACCGTCGCTTCCCCGCATTTTACGGCTTCCACCGTAATAAACTGCAGCTCTCCCACACGGATTCCCGTGCTGCAGATCGTTTGAATCAGGAGATTCAGGCGCTGGTTTTTATTTTGCTTCGCGGCGTTTAACAGACGGATATATTCTGCCTTTGTCAACTCCTTTTCTTCCGGACAATAAATCTGATGCTGGATTCTGATTGACCTCACCTTCAAATCCGTCCAATTCAAAAAAGAAAACAGGCTGTTCAAGGATGCCAGCATGGAATTCACACTCCTCACGGCATAATTTTCCTCGATCAGCCTGGTTTTATAGGCAACCACTTTTTCCTTTGTAACAACAGAACCGGCAAGATAGCTTACAAAAGCAGCTGCATCCCGGCAATACTTCTCAATTGTGTTTTTACTCTTCTCCTCTGACTGGAGCCATTTGCAAAAAAGCTGAATTTCATTTTGTGTCAGACATCTTTCCATTCAAAGACACCTCCGGATACATTTTTTATCATTGTATCCGAAAATTTCATTTTATTGCATGGCGCCGGGTCTATACACCCAAAAAATCTTCCACTACCTGTTTCATCTGGTCTACGTCGCACTCATGGTCGTGGAGGATCCTGGCATTCCGGATCTCCTCAATCGCTTTGGGGACCGGTACATTGGCAAGCTTCGACAGCTCGTCCGCCAGCTCAAAATCGTCCAGGGAAGCGTATTTTCCATCAATGGCCTCCATCACGCTTCTTGTGAATTTAAACGGGCTCGCGGTGGATGCGATAACTGTTTTTCTCCTGTCCCCGGTTTCCTGTACATATTTCCGGTATACCGCGGACGCCACGGCGGTATGGGTATCGGTCACATAGCCGCAGTCCTCATAAAGCCTGCGGATGGCATCCGCCGTTTCCTCTTGGGAAGCAAAATTCCCATAAAAGTCCGTCAGCTTTTCCTTCATATCATCTGTGACCTGATATCTGCCCTCTTTCGTAAGCTGCGCCATCAACGCCCTGCACTTGTCCGGATCCCCGCCCGCAATCCAATAGATCAGACGTTCCAAATTGCTGGAAATCAGGATATCCATGGAAGGGGACATGGTCAGCACAAAGGGTCTGTTGCGGTCGTAAACTCCTGTGGACAGGAAATCGTACAGCACTTTATTTTCATTGGAGGCACAGATCAGTTTTGCAATGGGAAGTCCCATATTTTTCGCATAAAATACCGCAAGGATATTTCCGAAATTGCCGGTGGGAACTACAACGTTGATCTCTTCCCCCTGGGCGATCCTTCCCTCCTTAAAGAGCCGTGCATAGGCATAAACGTAGTAAACGATCTGGGGCACCAGCCGTCCGATATTGATAGAATTGGCGGAAGAAAACTGATAACCCTTCTTCCCCATCCTCTCTGCCAGCTCCTGATCCGAAAAAATCTTCTTCACGCCGGTCTGGGCGTCGTCAAAATTGCCATGGATGCCTACCACCAGGGTATTGTTCCCTTTTTGGGTGACCATCTGCTTTTCCTGGATAGGGCTCACTCCGTTCTTGGGATAAAAGACAATGATCTTCGTTCCCTCCACTCCGGCGAAGCCAGCCAGGGCAGCCTTGCCCGTATCCCCGGAGGTAGCAGTCAGGATCACGATCTCATTGGAAATCCTGTTTTTCCTGGCGGCAGTCAACATCAGGTGGGGCAGGATGGACAACGCCATATCCTTAAAAGCGATGGTCGCCCCATGGAACAATTCCAGATAATACGCCCCCTCCGCCTCCGCCATGGGCGCGATCACTTCCGTATCAAACTTTTCATCATAAGCTTTCCGGATACAGTCCTTCAACTCATCCTCTGTAAAGTCGCTCAGATAAAGCTTCATCACCTCATAGGCGACCTCCTGGTAGGTCATGCCTGACAATTCCTTTATGCTTTTATCCAAAGCGGGTATTCCATCCGGAACAAAGAGCCCTCCGTCCCCGGATAATCCCCTTAAAATAGCCTCTGAAGCGCTGACAGGCTGCCCTGCGCCCCGGGTGCTGTGATATAATACAGCCATATTTTTCCTCCGTATTCCAATGCTCTTTCTCTAAAAACGTTCTTATTTTAGCATATCCTGTTTCATTGTGCAACTACTACAATTTGGGGCGTCTATAAAAGTAACAGTCCAGCTGCGCCATTCGCAAAGCCGCGCTTACGCGCTCTGCGTCGCTACGCGACTGCCTTTGCTCATAAAATGGCGCTCCCTCAGCCTCCTAACATGATGGAAAATTCGTGCAATCACGATTTTCCATCATGCCTGGAGGCTGGCTGAACTGTTACTATAAAAAGAATTCATGCCCGCCATGGCGGAAAAGGAAGGTGAGCTTTTCGTCAAACCATCTCATACTTTCGCTGTCCGCATAGCGTCTGGCGGCAAAATAAAGGGCCCCCGAGGAAAGATCCTCTCCTTCCAACGCCCTCTGCACCGCATCCACGGTCTCATCCGAAACCGTAACAGTCCAGATGCGCCCGGAGGACACAGGGGAAAATTGGGCGACCCCATGGGACTGCTGGAGAACCACCTCCGAGACTGTATCAGGAAACTGTTCGCTGTTGACGCGGTTGAACACCACATTTGCCACCATAACTCTTCCATCCTCATCCTCGCTTCCGGCCTCCGCCTCCACGATCCGCAGCAACAGATCATATTCCTCCTCATCCAGCTGATAAACCATGGGGTCTTCCGAAGCTTCTTCTTTATCTTTCTCCGCAGCAGCTTCTTCCACTTCCAGCAATTCATACTTTACAACCCGCTGGCTGGAGGCGTTCAGGGCAGCCATGCCGATCATGCTGGTTTTCTCATCCGCAATACAGGAAATATCCATTCGCATTTGAAATGCTGGCATCGCGGCAATTCTGTTTATCCGGATTCCGGTCACGCAGAATACTCCCGCAAACACCAGCATATTTAATAACGCAAGAAAACACGCCGCTTTCTTATACATATTTTTCAGCTCCTTCTGCAAAGAATCTACCGCGAGAAGCCCCTTTCGATCCGGACGCCTGCGCCTGAAATATACCTGACACCAGCCTGCGCCTGATCTGGGTCTGACCTATGCCCGGCCTGCGCCTGATAAAGGTTCTGCCTCTCACAATATTTATTCTATACAGCAAGTCCTGAAAATATGATTTTTCTTCCAATAAAAATGGTACAAACAGGGAAATGGGCAATCCCTTACTTGGATTCTCCAAGCCCGATAACGCATTTCTTCGGGCATTTCTGTTGACAGATGCCGCAGCCGACGCACTTGTCATAATCTATGACCGCGTGGAAATCCTGCACCGATACCGCCTCCTTCGGACAGTTCTTGGCACAGATGCCGCAGCCGATGCAGCCTACCTGACATGCTTTCATGGTAACAGGCCCCTTATCAGTGCTGCTGCACGCCACCGCCAGCTTTGCGTCATAGGGAATCAGGGAGATCAGCTTTTTGGGGCAAACTGCCACGCATTTTCCGCATGCCTTACATTTTTCCCGGTCGACGACCGCCACGTCATTTCGGATGGAAATCGCGTCGAAGGGACATTCCTTCACACAGCTTCCGTAGCCCAGGCAGCCGCTGTTGCAGGACTTGGGACCGCCTCCGGGCACAAAACCCATGATACGGCAATCCTGCGTCCCTATGTATTCATAATCCTGCTTTGCCTTTTCACAATCCCCGATGCAATGCACAAAAGCAACTTTCCTGACGTCCGCCTCGGCCTCCTGCCCCATAATGGCGGCAATTTTGGAGGACACCGCCGCTCCGCCGACCGGACAGGCATTTACGGGAGCCTCTCCCTTTGCAATGGCAGCCGCCAGATTGGAGCATCCCGCATAACCGCAGCCTCCGCAATTGTTGCCGGGCAGCGCAGCCAACACAGCCTCTTCTTTTTCATCCGTTTCCACTTTAAATTTGATTCCCGCGACTCCCAGGAAAGCGCCGATCAGAATCCCGACGCATCCGACCACCGCCGCGGCTGTCAAAACTCCAGTAAGCATCATTTCACCTCCTACAGCAAGCCGGAAAAGCCACAGAATGCGATCGCCATCAGTCCGGCCGTCAATAGCACGATGGGCATCCCCTGAAAGGGCTTGGGGATATCGTTATAAGCGATTTTTTCACGGATTCCTGCCAATATGATGATCGCAATGGTGAAGCCCACCGCAGTCGCAAAGCCGTTGACAATCCCCGTTAAAATCCCATATTCCTTCTGTACATTGGTAAGCGCTACCCCGAGAACCGCGCAATTGGTGGTAATTAACGGCAGATAAACTCCCAGCGCCTGATATAAGGCAGGAACGAACTTCCGCAAAAACATTTCCACAAACTGCACCAAGGCAGCAATCACAAGGATGAATACAATCGTCTGCAGATATTCGATTCCCAGAGGCGTCAGCACATATTGATAAATGATCCCCGCCACAGCGCTGGCAAGGGTAATGACAAAAATCACCGCGACACCCATTCCGGCTGCCGTATTGGTTTTACGCGACACGCCCAGGAAAGGACACAGTCCCAAAAACTGACTCAGCACCACATTGCTCACAAGGGAAGAACTGATCAGCAGAATCAATAAGTCTCTTACTGTCGTCATTTTTTCCTCATTTCTGCACTGCTTTTTGCGTATAACGGATTTGTGTCAAGCAGCGCATAGACGCAAATCCCAAGATTGAAAGCTTTTTTCAATCTCATTCTCCCGTGCCTGACCGAACGCTCCGCTCAGGACTTCTTATCCTTTGTCACTTCTTATCCTTTGTCAGGTCGATAATCCTTAGATCCGGGATCTCCATTCCAGGCTCCTGCTCCTCTTTCTTATCTTCTCCAGCCGCTTTTTCCGGTTTCGGGGGCTTTTTTCCCTCGTCCAAGGATTTACCCTTTCTCTTTCCGCAGCCCTTCACATCACAATTCATACAATCCTGGCTGCAGCCTGACCCGATCCTGCTCATATCCTTACCCTTTCGGGCGCCGATTATCTTCACATAGTTCTGCAGCGCCGTCAGTCCTGCCAGCACAAAGAATGCTCCCGGCGCCAGCACAAAGATCCCAATGGGCGTAAAGCTGTCCGGCATCACATGTACGCCGAAAATCTCTCCTGCGCCTAAAAGTTCCCTGACTATGCCGATACAGGTCAGGGCGACCGTGAAGCCCAGGCCCATCCCAATCCCGTCAAACAGGGAAGCAATGGGAGGGTTAGAATAGGCAAAGCTCTCCGCCCGCCCCAAAATAATGCAGTTTACCACAATCAGGGGGATATAAACGCCCAGGGCCTTGTTCAGGTCATTGAGGTAAGCCTGCAGCAAGAGCTGGACAATGGTCACAAAGGATGCAATGATCACAATGAAGGCCGGGATACGCACCCTCTCCGGTATAATTTTGCGCAAGGCGGAAATAAACAGATTGCTCATCGCAAGCACCGCCGTGGTCGTCAGTCCCATGCCGAGTCCGTTCATCGCCGATGTGGTCACTGCCAGAGTAGGACACATGCCCAGCATCATGACAAAGGTGGGGTTCTCCTTCACAAGACCGTTATAAAGCCTCTCTCCTGCCCTATTCATTCACACCACCTCCTGACAATTCTTCCCGAACCGCTTCCAGCGCGCCGTTCACGGCATTGGTCACGGCGGCAGTCGTTCTGGTCGCGCCGCTGATCGCATCGATCTCGCCCTCAGACTGGCTTCCCGTCTTAGTATATGTAAAGCTTTCCACAGTCTTATTTGAAAACTGGGGCACCAGCACATCCTGGGCATTCATGCCAAGACCTGGCGTTTCATTGATCTCCAGGATGGATATGCCGTTCAGCTTGTTTTCCAGAGTGATGCCGGCATAGATTGTAATATCCCCTCCATATCCGCCGGAAGAGGTGCTTTCCACCACATAACCCTCCAGGTTTCCGTCCGCGGAATATGCTTCAAAGACCGTACCGATCCTGACCTTATTCTCCTCCAGCTTCTGTCTTAAGCTTTCCGTCTGTACATAGGAATCCAGGCGGCTGAAGCTTGTAGCTTGGGGGAAAACAGCCTGACACGCCTCTTTCACTTCCTTCTCCTTCTGAAGCCGGATGGGCTCTTTCGTCAGCTCATACACAAAACCAAGAAGGATCCCGGCGATCAGGGTGATCGCGAACAGAATGCCGGCCTCCTTTAACATCGTTCTCAGCTCCGAGTGATTTCTGTCTGTCTCCCTCTTTTTATCCGTACTATTTTTCACGGCGTCCACCTCCTTTTCCGAAGGCTGTGGGCCAGGTAATCTTTTCGATCAGGGGAACAAGGAGATTCCCCAGGATAATCGCATAGGATACTCCCTCTGCACCGGGTCCATAGATCCGGAATATTCCCGTCATCAGCCCCAGGAAAATACCGAAAAGGTACTGTCCCCCAATTGTAATCGGCCTCGTTACATAATCCGTCGCCATAAAGAAAGCGCCCAACATCAATCCACCGCCGGCAAGCTGGGCGGACAGATAAGCGGGATCAAACCCATGTCTTCCGAAAACAGCCTCAAATAGGAGAAATGTGATCAGGTAGCTTCCCGGGATCCTCAGGTCTATGATTCCAAGCAGGATCAAAAAGCAGGCTCCCGCCACAATGGCGATCAGGGAGGTCTCCCCTATGGTTCCCGCAGTCCTGCCCACGATCATATCCAGGACATTGACGCTCTCTCCGGCCTTCAGGGCTGCAAGCGGCGTCGGACCCGTCACCGCATCATAGGAAAAATCCGTCATCAGCGCCGGAAAAGAGATCAAGAGAAAACACCTCGCCGCCAGCGCAGGATTCATAAAGTTCTGTCCCAATCCGCCAAACAGCTCCTTCACCACCAGAATGGCGAACACGCCCCCGATCACGGGCAGCCACCAGGGCACGCTGACCGGAAGGTTCAGCGCCAGCAGCAGCCCCGTCACCACCGCTGACAGATCCCCCACCGTTTCTTTTTTACGGATCAGGCCGAACAAAAATTCCGTTCCCACTGTAGAGACAATAGAGATCAAAATAAGCTCCAATGCCCTCGGCCCAAAATGATAGATGCCATATCCCGCAGCCGGCATGAGTGCGACGACAACAGCGGCCATAATACCGCTCACCGTGGCTTTGGAGCGGACATGGGGATTGGACGATATTTTCATAGAATCGCTCACGTATCTTCCTCCTACTTCTTCCTCTTGGCAAGGATGATCTTCCTCATGGATTTGATCTCCTGCGTCAGCTGTCTTTTCGCTGGACAGATATAGCTGCAGCATCCGCATTCACAGCATTCCATCCCATTATATTTTAAGAAGGTTTCTTCATCAAAATGTTCCGCGGCATCCGCAAGCCTGCTGGGCACCACCCGTCCCGGACATACCTGGGCGCATCTGCCGCAGTTGATGCAGGCGCTGGGTGCAAGGAGGGATACCTCATCCTTTGACAGGGCTAGAAGCGCCGTGGAAGTCTTGGTAACCGGAACATCCAGGTCAAAAATGCCGACGCCCATCATGGGACCGCCACAGATGATCTTCTCCGGCTGCACGGTGAATCCCCCCGCCTCTTCCACAAGCTGCCTGTAGCTGCTCCCAATCCGAACCCGGTAATTGCGGGGTCTTGCAATGCAGTCCCCTGTTACCGTTATAATCCTTTCCATGGAAGGGATTCCTTCCACCACCGCACGGTACACGGCCACCATCGTGTCCACATTGTTCACGATACATCCCACGTCCGCAGGCAGCATGGAGGAATTAATCTTCCTTCCGGTGGTGGCATAGACGATCTGACGCTCCGCCCCCTGAGGGTACTTGGTCTTAAGCGCCTTTACCACAATCCGGTTTTCATTTTTCGTCAACTCCTTCATAATCCGGATACAGTCCGGCTTATTATCCTCGATGGCGAGAATCCCAAGTGCCTTATCAAACAGCTTCAGGATCACCTTCATGCCGCCGATGAGCTTTTCCGGCTCTTCCATCATCCTCCGGTAGTCGGAGGTAAGATAGGGCTCGCACTCCGCGCAATTGGCAATGATGTAATCGATCTTCCTGGGATCCTTGGGGGAAAGCTTTACATGGGTGGGGAATCCTGCCCCGCCCATCCCGACAATCCCTGCTTCCTTAATGATATCAATGATATCGGTCTTGGAAAGCTTCTCTAAGGGCGCTTCCGGATAAAACCCGACCTCATCATACATCTCATCATTCTCTATGACGATGCTTTGTACCATATCGCCTGAAACAGCCCTTCTGGGCTCTATGGCCTTTACGGTGCCTGAAACGGAGGAATGAACCGGCGCGGAAACAAAAGCCACACTTTCCGCAATCTTCTGTCCGACAAGGACAGAATCCCCCTTCTTCACAACCGGGCGCGCCGGGGCGCCTATGTGCTGGGATAGAAGGTAGACCATTTCACCTTTCGGCAGAAAATCCAAAATAGGCTTATCCTTGGACAGCTCCTTCCCATCATAGGGATGGATACCGCCGGTAAATGTCAGCTTTGCCATAAGAATCCTTTCTGTAAATGTCTGTAGTATTTTATCAAATTTTAACGATATATTTACTCTGTTATAAATATACTATCTTTTTTACAAAAATACTACTGTTATTTTCTGTTTTATGATAAAATGTAACTGGAAAGGCACCTGCAAGCCGCCGTAAAAAAATAAAGTAAAGACAAAGAATAAAGGGAACCTCCATCATGAAAACAATAAAACAGTCCTTAAATGTCACCGATCTCAATTATCCCGTCAACCGTCTCGGTGAAAAGGAAAATCTCCTTTTCCTGGACATTGAAACCACCGGCTTTAGCGCCAAAACATCAAGCCTGTATCTGATCGGATGTGCCTTCTGGAACTTAGACAGCTGGCAGCTCATACAATGGTTTGCGGAAAAGCCGGAGGAAGAATCCTCCCTTTTGGATGCTTTCTGGTCTTTTGCAGAGAATTACCGGACAGTAGTCCATTTCAACGGTGAAACCTTCGATCTGCCCTATCTGCTCCAAAAATGCAGGACTTATAATCGTCCTTACTCCTTTGAAGCCTTTGAGGGCATCGATCTCTATAAACGAATCGCTCCCTTTAAATCCTTCCTGAAGCTTCCGAACTGCAAACAAAAGACCCTGGAGCAGTTCCTGGGCTATGACCGGGAAGACATTTACAGCGGCGGCGAGCTGATCGAGGTATATCACCAGTATTTGAAAGCTCCTTCCGGGTCTTCCGAACAGACTCTTCTTTTACATAATGCAGACGATATGCGTGGAATGCTTTCCATTCTCCCCATACTGGCGTATTATGATCTGTTCCAGGAAAGCGTCATCGTCAAAAAAGCCCAGGCAAATTATTATAAAGACCTTAACGGGCTGAAACATCAGGAGCTTCTGATGTACCTGGCGGTTCCGACCGCTCTTCCCAGGGCGGTCTCCATATCCGCCAATGACTGCTATTTTACCGGGGAAGGGGAACGGGGGGTTCTGAGGGTTCCCATTTATGAAGAAGAGATGAAATACTTTTATTCCAATTACAGGGATTACTATTACCTTCCTGCGGAAGATGTCGCATTGCATAAGTCCGTAGCCGCATTTGTGGACAAGGAATACCGTGTGCCTGCTACTGCTTCGAACTGTTATACCCGGAAGCAATCCGTCTATCTGCCGCAATGGACGCTTCTTCGAAGCCCCTTTTTCAAACGGGACTACAAAAGCAACGAACTGTTTTTCGAGCTTACGGACGAGCTGAAGCGCGACCGTAAGGCTTTCAATGAATATGCAGGACATGTCCTGGAGATGCTGCTTTTAAAAACCAAATAGAAAGTAAATACTGGGGCAGGTTATCAAAACATGCGCTGCCGGGCACACCACAAAAACGAGGATGCCGCTCTTTCACAGCATCCTCGTTGTTATTTCTGCCAATCCATTGTTTTCCACGATCGAACCCAATCCTGGATGTCCTTATTTCAATCTTCTCCGCCCTTATTCTCCTCTGTCTGGTCAGAAGCGATCACAGCTTCGATATCCACAGGCGCTACATCCTCGTTCTCCTGCTTTGTATGGGGTTCCGGGGCGCTGAGGGCCTTGATGCTCAGGGAGATCTTCTTATCCGCCTCATTGAAGTCAACGATCTTGGCCGTAATCTCCTCTCCGATCTTCAGGACATCAGCGGGCTTATCAACATGCTCCCTGGAAATCTGGGATACATGGAGCAGGGCGTCCACGCCTGTCTCCAACTCCACAAAAGCGCCAAAATCTGTCATTCTCGCGACCTTGCCGGTTACAACGCTGCCTACCGCATATTTTGTGGCGGCATCCCTCCATGGATTCTGATCCTCAAACTTGAGAGACAGGGCAATCTTATTTCCGTTGATCTCCTTGATCAGAACCTTTAGGGTCTCCCCTACTTTAAAGACCTTCTTGGGATGCTCGACCCTTCCCCATGACATCTCTGAGATATGGAGCAGTCCGTCCGCTCCGCCCAGATCGATGAACGCGCCGAAGTCAGTTACATTCTTTACGACACCTTCCACGACATCTCCCTCATGGATCCGTTCAAAGAGAGCCTTCTGCTGTTCAGCCTTGCGCGCGGTGATCAGCTGCTTACGGTCGCCGATATATCTCCTTCTCTTGGGATTGTATTCACTGATCACGAACTCTATCTCCTGGCCTGCATACTTGGTCAGATCCTTCTCATAAGTATCTGAAACAAGGCTTGCGGGGATAAATATCCTCATCTCATCCACAACAACGCTTAAGCCGCCGTCCAGGACCTGACTTACAGGCGCTTTCAGCACTTCCTTATTGTTATAAGCCTCCTCCAGTCTCTTGTTGCCCCTGTCGGCAGCAAGTCTCTTATACGTCAGTACCACCTGACCCTCTCCATCATTTACCTTGAGAATCTTGACCTCCATATGATCGCCGACCTTTACCGCAGTCGTCAAATCTACGCTGGCATCATTGGTGTATTCGCTTTTTGTAAGAATACCGTCTGACTTGTATCCGATGTTCAAAACCAATTCTTCGGGCTTAACATCGATAACTGTGCCTTCGACTACCTCTCCTGCATGTATTGTCTTTAATGATTCTTCCAGCATCTGTTCAAAAGTTAATTCTGACATAATTTTGAACCTCCTCAATTAATTTGTTTGGGGTGGAAGCCCCCGCAGTAATACCTATTAGTCGAACAGCTTTAGGTAGATCTAAATGCAAGTCATCCAGTGTCTGTATAAAATAGGTCTTTGCACACTCCTCACAACATATCTCATAGAGCTTTCTGGTGTTGGAACTATGCCTCCCCCCTATTACAATCATTACGTCCGCTTCACTTGCAATAGCACGAGCCTGTTTCTGTCGTTCCTGCGTTGCATTACATATTGTATTTACAACACTACTATTGTAACCTTTTTCTTTCAAAATTTCAACTATATATTGAAATTTATTGTAATTAAATGTCGTTTGGGCAACAATACAAAGGGGATTTTCCTTAAAAACCTCCCCTTTTTGTACGAAATCACGGGCTTCCTCTGGCGTTTCCAGCACTGTAACAGGTCCGTCGCACCATCCTACGATCCCCTCTACCTCCGGGTGCAGCGGATTTCCCACCACGATGATATGCTTCCCCGCCCTGCTTTCCTTCTCTACGATTTCGTGAATCCTCTTTACAAAAGGACAGGTAGCGTCGACGCATTCAATCCCTTTTTCCCGGAGAAGCTCATAGACCCTTCTGGGAACCCCGTGGGCGCGAATGACCACAGTACCCGAGGTAAGCCCCTTTAAGGATTCTTCTCCTTCCAGGATGCATACTCCCTTCTTTGCCAGCTCACTGACCACTTCATCATTATGGGTGATCGGGCCATAAGTATATATAGTTTTCCCGGTTTCAACCTGTTCATACACCAAATTTACCGCGCGCTCCACGCCGAAGCAGAAGCCTGCGCTCTCAGCCACCCGGACCTCCATACACGACGACTTTCCTTTCCCCGTATTCTTTTCCCATTCCATTATCTTTTTCCACTAAATGCTGTATCCTGCCGGAACAAAAATATTATCTCCTGCACAACGATATTATGTGCTCCGTCACCTCTTCGATCGTCATTTCAGAGGTATCCACCAGGACAGCGTCCGACGCCTGTACCAGGGGGGCTACCTCCCTGTGCATATCCCTGTAGTCCCTTTCCTCGATATCCGCCTGAATCTGCTTCAGATCGCATACAATTCCCCTGGCAGCCTGCTCCTCGTAACGCCTTTTCGCCCTGACCGCACTGCTGGCGGTGAGATAGATCTTCACATCCGCATGGGGCAGCACGCAGGTTCCGATATCCCTGCCATCCATGATACAGTCGCTCTCAGCCGCCAGACGGATCTGCAGGGAACGAAGCTTCTCCCTGACCGCGCTTTGGGCACTGACTACCGAAGTCAATCTGCTCACCTCTTCTGTCCGAAGAAAGGGATTTACATTTTCTCCGTTCAAGATCACCACCTGCTGATTCCCCTGGTACCGGATTGTGATATCCGCCTCATTGCATTGGGCCGCCACCGCCTTTTCATCGGACAGATCCACATGCTTTCTCAGCAGAAAGACCGTGATCGCACGGTACATGGCCCCTGTATCTACATAGATCAGGCCAAGCCTTCCTGCCACAGCCCTCGCAATGGTGCTTTTACCGGCCCCTGCCGGTCCATCGATCGCCACATTATAACCCATTTGTCTCTTCTTCCCCGCTTTCCAGGCCTGCGCTCTTCCCTGCGAGATATCCCGTGGACCATGCGATCTGTAGATTGAACCCTCCGGTCAACGCATCCAGATCCAGGACCTCACCGGCAAAATACAGTCCCTTTACCTTTTTGGATTCCATCGTAGATGGATTTACTTCCTTTACCGTAATACCGCCCTTCGTGATAACGGCCTCGTTATAATCACCCACACCCAGAATGGTCAAAGGCAGCTTCTTCGTGATCGCGACCAGCCTCCTTCTCTCCTCCTTCGTGATCTCACTGACCTTTCTATCCGGATAAATACCCGATAAACTTATCATAACCGGAATCAGCCGGATTGGGAACAGCCTGTTCACCGCGTTTTTGAACTGTTTCTTCTTGTTCTCCTCAAAATCCCTGAGAATTCGCCGCTCAAGCTGCTCCTCGCTCAGGGCGGGCTTGAGGTCGATATACAACAACGCGTCCGGCACTTCCGGATTTTTTTCCCCTTTTTCCACAGGAAGCGCATCTTTCCTTCTCCCAGGCGCCTCCTTCCACCGGCGCAAGGCCTGGACATAATAGCTGCTTGCACTCAGGATTAAGGGACCGCTGACGCCAAAATGCGTAAAAAGCATTTCCCCAAATCCGCTGTAAATTTCCCTTTGTTCAAAAATAAGACTGACCGAAACATTTTTGAGGGACAGACCCATGAGTTCCCCGCAAAAACTTTCAGAGATAAGAAAAGGGACCAGGGAAGGGAAAGGCTCAGTCAGGCCATGCCCAGCCTGCTGCGCGAAACGATATCCGTCCCCGGTGGAGCCTGTCGCCGCATAGGAAAGTCCCCCTGTCGCCACAATAACAGAATCCGCATACAGGCGATCTCCGTTTGTCAGGAGAATGCCGGCTATCCTTCCATCCTGAATCAGGAGGTCCTTCGCCTGAGCATGAAGCTTCACTTCTATTTTCCTTCTTTGTATCTCCCTCGTCAGTGCAGCGATCACATCAGAGGAATGATCCGAAACCGGGAAAACCCTATCTCCCCGCTCCACCTTCAGTCTACAGCCCGCTTCTTCGAGAAACTTCATCATTGCCCGATTGTCAAACTCATGGAAAGAGCTGTACAGGAATTTAGGGTTGCTCATCACATTGGAAAAGAAAACCTCTTTTTCCCCCGCGTTGGTCACGTTGCATCTGCCCTTGCCTGTAATATATATTTTTTTCCCAAGCTTCTCGTTTTTTTCAAGAAGACAGACCTTGCCTCCGGCATCCGCGGCCGAGACCGCCGCCATCATTCCGGCTGCGCCGCCCCCTATTACGATGACCCTCTTCATTTTGACTCCAAATCCTCTTCATGAATCACATCAATCTCGTCATTCAGATAAACCTGATAATTATTCCAGGCATCGGACAGCATATCCAGATGCCTCTTCACTTCCTTCGGCTTCCTTTTACACAATGCCGCAATCAGTGCATTGAGCAGGCCCATGGGTCCGACAAGAGAATTCACAATGGAGATACTTCCGCTTTTTGCCAGCAAATTGCAGGAGGAATAAAGATTCATCGGAGAATTGATATCATCCGTTATGGCGATCACGCGGGCATTCCTGTCATTGGCAAATTCCATCGCCTTCAGCGTCCTCACGGAATACCGCGGAAAACTGATCCCTACAAAACAATCTTTTTTATTGATCCGGATCATCTGCTCAAAAATTTCGCTCATATTGCTGGATTGAAGCAAAATCACATTCGGACGGATCATATGGAGGTAAAAGTGAAAAAATGAAGCCAAAGGCCCATCCCCGCGAAGTCCCATTATATAGACCGTTTCCGCCTCCAGGATATCATTCACCGCGGTTTCAAAGGCAATGGGGCTGAACTGTTCCCAGGTGCTTTTTAGCTGCTCTATATTGGCGTTCATGACGGAATGGAACAATTCCGGCTGATGGGCCGTGGCACTTACATCCCCTTTTTCCTGTACAGCATTCAGCCTTTCCCTGACACATTGTTCCAGCGCCTTTTGGAATTCCGGGTAACCCTTATAACCCAGTGCAGCTGCGAACCGCACCACCGTGGATTCACTGACTCCCAGTTGGCTGCCCAGCCTCGCCGCAGTCATGAATACGGCCTGGTCATAATGCTCTTCAATATACAAAGCGATTGCCTTATGCCCCTTGCTCATCTTCGGCAGACGCTTCTGCATTTGCGCTAATACACTTTCTTCCATCTGCTCCATAATCTATAATACGCTCCTGTCTCCCGTTTCCTGTTCCGTTCCCGTCAAACCTCCAGGAAGTATATATGAATTTCCATATGACTAAATTCTCATTCTTCTCGCCCGACTCCTGTAACAAATAAGAAAAACTGTTATAAACAGAATGCCTACGATCACAACAACCATGAGAATCAGGAAAAACTGCAGATCCGACTGATAAGCATCATAGGACTCTGTATCTTCTTCAAAATCATGCTGTCCTGAATACGGGAAATCGACTTCCTGTGTTTCAGAAGGCGTGGCAGAGCCTGACGATCCGCTTCCTTCCGTTCCGGTAGCGGGCGCTGTTGAACCAGATGCCCCGGTTCCTTCCGTCCCAGAAGGAGTGACAGAGCCTGACGTCCCGGTTCCCTCCGTTCCGGTAGAGGGCGCTGCCTGGCCCGATGACCCTCCGGGATTCGATTCATTTCCTTCCGGTGACTCCTCCGGGTCAGGCTGCCTTGTTTCCGACGTTTCCACTCTTTCCTGCATTTTGGAAACCGCATCATTCAACGCGGCGTACATCGCATGATACCCTTCCTGGACGAGCTCTCCCTTTTCGTTATAAGTACCGTCCAAGGTTATGACCGTCTTTAACTGCAAAAATGCTGCAGCCCGTTCCCTTGCGGCCTTTAGGTTCTGCACACTGTTTTCAGTATATTTTCCTTCTTCCGCGATCATGGCCTCTGCGCGTTTTACCAGTTCTCTCAGACCGGTTACATCCACCAGTCCGGCGTAAGCAGCATTCAGATCGCTGGCAGCCTTTGCAGCATCATCTGTCAGATCGACAATATCCTCCAATTCGGTCGTATCACGCCGTCCAAGCAGAAATACCGCCGAATTCAGGGCATTTCTCCACGCGGTAAGGTTTCCCTCCGTATATTTTCCTTCCTCCTCCTTGCTCAGCTGTGACTTGACCACCGAAATACGCACATTGGAAACAACGATCTCAAATTTCAACAGACGGGATTTATTCCCGATCTCCGTCAGATCAGGATTTCCGTTCTTTTCCAGATATTCAAGCGCTTCATTGAACCGACGCAGCAGTTCACCGCAGTCCACTCTTCCATACCCTTCAATCGCAACATTCGCTTCCGTGAGGATATGCAGCAGTCCATATATCGGCCTGACGCCCTCTATCGCTTCTGACAATTGCTTTGCAGCCTGATCCATTGCGGTCTGGTTGCCTCTGTCAACGGCTTTCGCCCGCTCATATGCGTCCGTCAAATTCGTATATCGGCTTATTTTTGTAAAAAGCTTACCATCCAGACCACTGCCGCTCCCCACATATGCCTCTGCCTCTTCGAGGACCTTATTTAATTCGGAGCCCACATCCGAAGAGGACAAGGTGAGCATGTCACATGCATCTTCATAATCAAGATTTACTGACTCCTGTCTGAATGTATTTACAATTTGATAATCCAACACGGAGACCTCAATGCCCGGAACGGAGGAACTTCCATATTCACTTCCGTTTAACAGCTCCATTCTACCCAAATCTACAAATTCATTCGATTTGCCGAACACACTCACCCGCCCCGACACATAAACTGAGAAAACACCCTCTTTTTTCGTTTCATCATAGGCATAGGTAAATTCCCGTACAGTTATCTCCTTATTATCACTGATAGCTCCCGAGAAAACAAACGTCGGCTGTGGAACCTCCCCTGCAATCCTAAACTGCAGCATAAAGGTTTTAATGCTGCTTACTTCCTCTTTGGGCAGCCTGACCTTAACATCTATGTTATATTCACCCGCCCGCTGTGTCAGGGCTACCAGCTTCCATTCAGAACTCCCATCCGTACCGGACTGGGCGGCATGTACAAGAAGCGGATTGACCGCCACGGCAAGAAGGACAATCGTCAGTATTTTCAAGAAATTATTCAAGAAATTATTCTTCATAACAGTACCCTCTTCATCCACAGATAAAGTTCTTTATTCCGTCCTGTCCAGCGCAATCTCCGGAAGGCTGCCGGGAAGCGCTGTCAGCTTTGTATCGCTGACAAGCCTCTGCCCCTCGTTTGTCAACGCATTGTCGACACGATACAGCTCCGCCCTCACAGCCGTAGGAACCGAAAGGGATGCTCCTCCGGCAGAAGGCTCGATCCAGTAAATGAATCTTCCATCTGTTGTTTCACCCAATTCACCCTGATCGGGAACCTCCGCCAGAATGATCTGATTGGCAACCAGCTCTCCCGCCGCGTCAGTTCCACCTACAATATTCCCTTCCGCATCATAGAGAACGACAACATTATACGCCGGATTCCCCTTATATTTGCCAACAAACACCAGCGAACCCTTTGGAATCCTACTGCCCTCGTCATCATACACAAAATCCGCGCTGAGATAGCCGAAAGCAGGCGCAGCGCCATCCGCAGTCACAAATTCCACATTATCCCCGGTAGGTCCCAACAGATCAATTTCTCCGATGGAAATATTCCTTCCTCCCTGTCCATTTGCAATCAGCCTGACATAAGAAGCGTCGTAGGTGCATACCCATGGATCGTTGTTTTCATTTCGGAAATACGCCACTTCCGCCCCATCCTTCTTCTGGAAGGTTCCTGCGGCAACTGTCAGCCATGTCTCTCCATCCGCGCTGACCTGAACCGTATAGTCCGTAATACGATCCTGTTCCGGCGCGTTATATTTCAGGGCGGTTACTCCCATCAGCTGATTCAGTTCCAAAACCACCGTCGGATCGTCTGCCAAAGTAGAACCGGTATATACGGAGCTGATTTTATTGTCCACAGTCAGGGTAATCCCTGATTCAATCTCCGGGTCGCAGGGATCCTCCTTCGTGCCCTTTGCATCGACGTCGGATTCCGATACCATATTGGTGGTCACTTTCCAAAAGCTCTTATCATAGCTTCCGTCATGGGAGACCTTGATCGGCTCCAGCGCTTTGACCGCGGAACGGTTCAGGAATTTATCGATCACTGCCACTTCATATGTAAATACACGGTTATTGATGGATGAAATCGTATCTACAAAGGTGGAATCAGTGGTAAATCCGACTACCTTCCTCTCCACCCTGCCGCCGCTTGTAATACAGCGCGTGATCTCGTACCCCAGGACCGCTTCCGGATACTGGGCTGTATTTGAAAGAGACAGCGTAACCTGGTTGGGCGCAGAAGGAGCCGTTGTCAGAACCACATTCCCGACAACATCCTTACCCTTTACGGTTTCCGCATCCATCGTAGCTTCATGCTCAATCGCATATACTCTCGCTTCATCGTTCACATAATAGATCGCACGCTCTTCTTTTTCAAACTGTGACATATACTTAAGCGTTTCCACGTCAGGAACCATTCCCCAGCGGACAAAGAAATCCGTCAAATCCTTCTGCGCGGCGGCTGACGCAAGTCTCATCAGCTTCTGGTCAATATCAATTTCCACAGCCTTATTTTCCGCATCGAGATTGTTCAAAGCAAGGGGAATCTCTGTCTTGGGAGCCGCCGCCGTGCTTCTCGCATAGGTATCCACCCTGGCGAAGAACAGATTGCCCAGCTGCTCCTTGTAATTGTCATATATCTTATAATTATAGCCCTTGTCATATGCCAGATGAAGCTGCCAGTACAATCCAAGCTGTGTAAAGACATTCGAAGACCTTCCGGTCACGCCGGACGTAACCTTGTCGTACACATTTTCATACTGGAACCGCACGGACTCATTTGTTTCCTTCGCCTGGGCAAGCACTGAGAAATAGTTATTTGTCACCTCAGCGATCGCATAGGTTCCCTGATTGATATCATGACCGATCTCATGCGCGATACCCCACCCGAAATAATTGCCGGATACATACTTTCCGTTCTCAGATACGACCGGAACCCCACCGGACAGACCGGTTACAGAATCCCATTCGATCCCGATATGGTCGCCCGACGCATACATGAACGCGCCCGCAAACATTCTATGATACCGGATATTCAGGTGCTCTGCAGGAAGCTTGTTGTTTACGCCGGAATCAGAGGCGTTGCTCAGCCCCTTATGCTGATAGAACAGCGTCATCATCTGCTCCATTGCCTGCAGGGAATTAGAGAGCTTGACCGCCCTTTCATGTACGGAGCCCTCCCCCAGGCCCTTCAGAATCTGCTCTCCCGATACGGAAAGCATCATCTGGTTCATCATGATCTCTGTCGCACCCAAAATACAATTCTGGCTGTCGTATTCATAATTAACCGTGGGGGAATCTT
Organism: uncultured Acetatifactor sp.; assembly: GCA_947588205.1. Taxonomy (GTDB): domain Bacteria; phylum Bacillota; class Clostridia; order Lachnospirales; family Lachnospiraceae; genus Acetatifactor. The sequence goes on from CANPYG010000014.1 coordinate 29,965, forward strand.
TTCCCTTATGTACCCGGTCATGAAGCTCTTTCTGACCGGCGACATGCGCTTCCAGTTCTGTTACATACGCCTCCGTGCGCGCCAGCCAGTCATCGCTGCCCGCATCAACATTGTAAAGGTTCAGGACCGGGATGGACTGACCGCCCTTTACCCTGACACCATATACATCATTCGCATTATTGCCGGTATATTGAATATACACCGATCCGCCTTTTTCAAAATCAAAGGTAGCGATCCCAGGAACTGTGATGAGATTCTGGCCAACCTTCAATTTCTGGGAGATCACCTGCTTAAACGGGGTGGATTCCGCGTGATACTGTGTCACAACAACCTGCAGCTCTGTGGCAGCGCCTGTGTTCTTTCCCTCATGGCCCACATAGATTACAAGCTCTTCCCCGGCGTATGCCGTGATCCCGAGGGGCTGCCATGCATTCAGGCCGCCGAAGCCCAGGTGTCCGTCCTTTTTGCCGGTAATTGAAGGATCAATCGTAACCACTTCCGCTTTCTTTAATGCCTCTGCGTCCTTCAGGAGCTCCTCCGCAGTATCCAGCTCGGACAGGATCATTGTCCGATAAGGATGCTCCGGATGCACCTTTACGCGAAGATCGTTGATCTTGTCCAGCGTTACGCCCTTCTTCAGGATCAGATGCATGCTGTCCTCGAATAGATCCATCACTTCCCGCTCAATCGGGTCATAATCATAAAATCTGATCTCCGCAATGCCGATGCTTCTGGCGCCGCCGCTGCGTTCGAGACAAATTCTTACCTGATCCGTGGTGATCGGATCAAACAGCTTTATAATATGATATCTTCTCCCCTGTCCGTCCACACGGGAAGAAACGGTAAGATTCTCAGCCTTTACCTCTTTACCGCTGCTGTCGATATAATATAATGCTGCGTTATAATAGGTATTATCTACAACATCCGCAAACATGATCATATTCATCTCATGCTTTTCAGTCAGCATAACGGTGACGCCCTTGTCCGAGCCGACATAGGTGCATCCGTCATCCCAGTCCGCGATATGATAATACGAACCGAAGTCATTATCCACCAGACCGAGGGCGCTGCCGGATCCGATACTGTCATCCAGGGCGCTGCCGTACATTCCCTTGTTCCTTGTATCGCGGGTATTCCAGGTCGCTCCTTTGATATGGCTTAACAACCCTGCCCCATCCGATGCCTGCGCTGTTGTAAAAAGCATATATCCCGGGAATTCCACCGGACTGATGCTTGTGGTTACCACATTGCTTTTCAGGGAAGGCAGCCCTTCTCCCAGCTCGTTCGTTCCGGTAACCCAGACCGTATAGGTTTTAACAGCCGAAGAAGACAGATAAATTGTATAGCTGTTATTGCTTGTCATAACAGACTGTCTCGTTGCCGGCTGATCTTTTTCTTCATAATAAACTGTATAGCTGAGTGTATCCTTCATCTTTTTCCAGCTCAGCTCAATGCATCCCATGCCTGCCACCGCTACCACATTATCCGGCGGCGCAGGTTTCTCCGTGGGCTTGGGTATTGCATCAACGGAAGAAGAATAATCGCTTCTCCACTCCGCATTGACCGAACGCACCCTTACCCTATAGGTATCATAGTTTTTCAGCTCTTCCCCATTAAAAGCCGTGACACTTAAAGAATTGCCATCCGTTATAAACGTCCAGGGTTTTCCCGTACTGTTGGCAGAATCCCTTTCAAAATGCGTGATTTCCACCTCGTACCCGGTTACATTCACCTGGGTTGTCCAATACAGGTTGAAAGACTTGCTGCCGCCCTCATACCTTAGGTCCGTCGGTACGCTTAACTGAGGGGCGGGTATTCTGTCCTCCATATTATTGACGAATTCAACCTGGCTGATTTCTGCAAGATTGCTTTGATTCGTCGTGCCGGTAACCTTTATGGTAACCTTTTTTACTGCGATCTGCTTCCCCAGATTGACTACGATATTACCGTTTTCAACACTGGCTTCTTTCTTTTCTCCCGTTCCGATGCCGGGAATCCCTGCAGTGCCTACCAGATAAAACGTTCCTGCTGCGGCACGGGTCATCCCTGCGGCATCTCCAAAGGTATAATCCATAAAATCTGTCTTTCCGTTCTCTTCATATTCGATCCGGACCGCTCCGCTCTGAAGCCCGTTGCCTGTCTCTTCAGGCGACTTAATGATGATTGCCTCCATCGGAACGCCCGCACTCTTTTCATCTGCGATGGTCAGACCGATCTCCACAGGATTATCCTCGGATATACTCTCTCCCTTCGCGGACTGAAGCGTTACTACCGCATCGTTCTCTTCAAAAATAGCTTCCTGGAGATTCATATTTTCCTGCAGGGAAATGGTTGTGCCTTCCAGTCCGGCGACATCTACGTTTTCAAACAGGACGTCCGTAAAAACATCGGAAAGCACCCTCTCCTTTCCCAGACTCTGGGACAAATACTGTAAATCCGACAAATCCACGGTTCCGTCACTGTTCAGATCCGCTGAAAGCCCTGTTCCCATAGAACCCAACGCCTGGATCAGGGCCTTGTTATCCGCTTCATTGATTTCACCGTCATACGGACTGGAAACGTCTCCAAGAGGGATCACGCCCGGATGCTTGCCTGTGCCATTCTCCCGTTCCAGATAATATTTTACATCATTATAGGAGGTGTAAAGCTCTACCCTGTATTCCAGCCCGTTGTCAGAGATCTCGATATCCTGACTGTAAACCGCGTATTGATCCGCCTTTACGGTCAAAGAATAGGTTCCCGTTTCAAGGTCTTCAAATACAGCTGCCCCCGATACACAGGTGCCGCCTTCCTCCCCCGTCAGTTTGATTTCCTGGCTTTCTACCCCTTCCAGGGCTGCTGAAAAGATATCCCCTTCAGAGAAATCAAAAAAGGATACCACTTTCACCTTCAACCTACTCTTAGATGGTATTACCTCCGAATCGGAGGTCTGATCCGGGGTATCTCCTAAATTATTTCCCGATACCTCAGTTGCATAGGAGGTCAAAGTATTAAACGGAAACTGGGCTATAAGACATATTGCCAACAGACATGCAATTACCTTCTTCATCCGATGTCCCTTCTCTTTCTTTCAGTGTGCGGTAGAAATGTGCGCCCGAAGGCGTACATAACAAAAGATTGCCTGGGATGCCCAAAAGCATCCCAGGACTTTTTTATACGGCCTGAGCCAAATGCATTCAAAATAACAGATTATACCGGATAAGCCCCATTCTTGGTATCCGCCTGGGTCATATCCACCTTCTCCTGCTGCGCCTGACGATATTTGAAGAAGTCCATTGCAACCTGAGGGAAAAGGGCATAGCTTAAAACGTCCTCATCCTGCTGCTTATATTCCTTCATCTCGCTCTCCAGCTTATCCATTTCATTCTCAAGCAGGTCGGCATAGCGGCAGGTAATCCTCTCTTCACCCGGAATTACCTTATCGACCACTTCCTGACTCATAGGCTTGATGGTCTGACCATACTCGCCGCGCAGCACTGCCTTCGTCTCCTTGGTAGCCATCTTGTAACGCTCTCCCATCAGCACATTGAACACCGCCTGGGTACCGACAATCTGGGAAGAAGGGGTAACAAGGGGCGGCTCGCCCAGGTCCTTACGCACGCGGGGGATCTCCTGCAGCACATCATAGTATCTGTCTTCCGCATTCTGCTCCTTCAACTGGCTCACCATGTTGGAAAGCATACCGCCGGGTACCTGATAAAGCAGGGTCTTGATGTCCACGCCCATCACCTTCGGATTCAGCAGACCGTTCTTTAAGCACTCATCCCTGTAAGGTCTGAAGTAATCCGCGATCTCGGCCAACAGGTTCTGGTCAAAGCCGGTATCATAAGGAGTTCCACGGAAGGTCTCCACCATAACCTCAGTAGCAGGCTGGGAGGTTCCCAATGCGAAGGGGCTCATGGCGGTATCGATTACGTCAACGCCCGCCTCAACGGCTTTCAGATATGTCATGCTGGCAACGCCGGAGGTATAATGGGTATGCAGCTGGATGGGAAGCTTGGTGGCGCTCTTCATGGCCTTAATCATCTCGCTGGCCTTATAAGGAACCAGCAGACCTGCCATATCCTTGATACAGATGGAATCTGCGCCCATCTCCTCGATTCTCTTGGCGGTATTCATCCAATATTCCAAAGTATATGCGTCTCCCAGGGTATAGGACAGGGCAACCTGCGCATGGCCTCTGCCCTCCTGTACCTTGAACTTGTTGGTAGCGTCTACTGCCGCCTGCAGGTTGCGCAGGTCGTTGAAGCAGTCAAAAATACGAATGATATCAATACCATTGGCGATGGACTTCTGTACAAAATTCTCCACCACATCATCCGCGTAAGGTCTGTAGCCCAGGATGTTCTGTCCGCGGAACAGCATCTGCAGCTTAGTATGCTTAAAGCCGTCGCGAAGCTTTCTCAGTCTGTCCCAGGGATCTTCCTTCAGGAAACGAAGGGAAGCATCGAAGGTAGCGCCGCCCCAGCACTCTACGGAATGGTAACCGACCTGATCCATCTTATCCACAATGGGGAGCATGAACTCGGTAGGCATTCTGGTAGCGATCAGAGACTGATGGGCATCGCGCAGTATCGTTTCCGTTATTTTAATCGGTTTCTTTACTTGTTCTGACATTTCTTTTTCCTCCACATAATTGATGGGAAAATCACATCTGGCAGGATGCGCTTCCTCTACTTCCGGACCGCGTCGAAGGGTCCGCTCTTATCTCTCTTAGCTCTTAGAATACTCCGAAAATGGCCATAAAGGTTCCTGCCGCCACTGCCGTTCCGATTACGCCGGCCACGTTAGGACCCATGGCGTGCATCAGAAGGAAATTGGTAGGATCAGCCTCAGCGCCTACCTTCTGGGATACACGGGCAGCCATAGGCACTGCGGACACACCCGCAGAACCGATCAGAGGATTCACCTTACCATGGGTGGCAATGCACATCAGCTTACCGAACAGCACACCTGCCGCAGTACCGAACATAAAGGCGATCAGTCCAAGGATGACGATTCCGATGGTCTCCCAGTTCAGGAAAGCTTCTGCGCTGGTGGTTGCGCCTACGGAAGTGCCCAGCAGGATTACCACGATATACATCAAAGCATTGGAAGCGGTCTCCTGCAGCTGTCTTACCACGCCGGACTCCCTGAACAGGTTACCTAACATCAGCATACCAACCAAGGGAGCCGTGGTAGGAAGGATCAGGCATACCACAATGGTAACGATGATCGGGAAGAGGATCCTCTCCAGCTTGGAAACAGGACGAAGCTGCGCCATCTTGATCTTACGTTCCTTTTCCGTTGTCAGCAGCTTCATGATAGGAGGCTGTATAATCGGCACCAGAGACATGTAAGAATATGCCGCAACCGCGATGGGGCCCAAAATAGCCGTCTGCCCCAGCTTACTTGCAAGGAAGATGGAGGTAGGACCGTCCGCGCCGCCGATGATGGAAATGGCAGCGGCCGCCATATCGTTGAAGCCCATTCCGATCGCTCCGAAATAAGCGGCGAAGATACCGAACTGCGCCGCGGCCCCCAGAAGGAAGCTCTTAGGATTGGCGATCAGGGGACCGAAGTCCGTCATGGCGCCCACGCCCATAAAGATCAGGGACGGCAGGATCGCCCATTCATCCAGCACATAGAAGTAATACAACAAGCCGCCTGTCCCGTTCGCTGACTCTTCAAAGCTCATCATGATGTCAGGATAGATATTCACAAGCAGCATACCAAATGCAATCGGGGTCAAAAGAAGCGGTTCAAACCCCTTTGCAATCGCCAAATAAAGGAAAACACATGCAACAAGGATCATCAGATAATTTCCCCACGTCAGGTTAAAAAACGCTGTCTGATGAATCAGATTGTCCAGTGTTGTAACTATATATTCCATTTGTTGACCTCCTGTTGTGTTATCGCGTTGCAAATGACCGGCTCTTCAGGCAGACGCGTCCGCCCGGCGATCCGGTTTCGGACACGATGATCAGTTCATGGTTGCGAGTAAAGCACCAGCTTCAACAGGGTCGCCAACAGCAACGTCAATGCTTGCAACGGTTCCGTCCTGAGGAGCAACCACAGGGATCTCCATCTTCATCGCCTCAATGATCACCACAGGATCGCCTGCCTTTACAGCCTGACCAACCTTGCCTTCAATCTTAAACACCTTGCCTGCCGCGCCTGCTTCGATACGGACGCTGCCTGCCGCGCCTGCCGCCTTAGGTGCCGGAGCCGCCGCTGCGGGCGCTGCCTTGGGTGCCGCCTTAGGCGCTGCGGGGGCCTTTGCCGCTACAGGTGCCCCTGTGGAAGCTCCCTCCTCTACTACTACGTCATATACGTTTCCATTTACGGTAATGGTGTAATTTTTCATTTTATTATCCTCCATTTTCTTTTAGCGTCTGCTTCTATTCACTTTACGGATGCTTCTCACAACGAAGCCATCTGTAGTAACTGCACCTTCACTGGCAGCGATCGCTGCGGCGATCACCGCAACAAGCTCCAGGTCATCCGTCTCATCCGATACCTCTTCTACTGCTTCCTGTACGGGCGCAGGTGCCGGCGTCTTCGCCTCTTCGGCCGCCTGCGGCTTCTTCTTCATCTTATCCTGCGCTATGGAAATGAACTTAAAGCAGTAAATCACAAGACTGATCAAAATCAGCACCGCGAATACGGTTCCCATGCCGAGCAAAGTATTTAACGCGGCCTTTACCATCAGTTCACCCATGGTAGAAACCGGATTCAGGGAGATGGATTCCAGGGTAAAGAACATATCATTGGACAAAACCACTTCTGCTTCCGCATCCTTAAGCTCCCCGTCGATCTGTACGTTCACAACGATCTGGTTCCCATCAACGACCGCTTCCGCCTCTCCGATCGATACAATGCTTCCGATGGACTCAAGGCCGGATTCAAAAGAAGATATTCCCTTTGCTACTGCATTGCCATCAGAATTCAGACTGTAATTTGTTCCAATGCTGTATTCGATCTCCTCCGCAGTATACTCGTCAATGATATCTTTTGCGCCGTTTTCAACCAGATCCTGGAACAAGGGAATGATCTGCTCAGTCGCATGCTGCTTTGCAATATCGACCTTCTGCTGCATATAATCTGTCAGCTTTTCTTCACCGCCACAGGCCGTCAACCCGAAGATGCAGGCAATCGTACATATTAAGGCTAAATATTTTTTCATCTTGATATCACCCTTTCTAGACTGTGCCATGCTTTTTATCCGGACGGTCTTCCCTCTTGGTATACAGCATCTCGAAAGCCCCGATCACATACTTCCTGGTCTCTGCTGCCTCCACAATCTGGTCCACATATCCTCTCCTTGCAGCGCTTGCAACGCTTGTCTGCAATGCTGCATATTCCGCGGCCTTTTCATTGATCACGTCTGCGCCCTTGCCTTCATACATGATCTTCGCCGCAAGCTTCGCATCCATGGTGCCGATCTCAGCGTTCGGCCATGCCATCACGATATCTGCCCCGATCGCCTTGGAATTCATCGCCACATAGGCGGTGCCGTACGCCTTGCCCACCACCACATTTACCTTAGGAACGGTAGCGTTTGCAAAAGCGTAGGTCAGCTTTGCCGCAGCCTTGGCAATGGCTTTCTCAGAAGCGATTGTCGCCTCATAACCTTTTACGTTGGTCAGGGTCAGGACCGGAATCTCAAACGCGTCGCAGAAATTCACGAAATCAGCCGCCTTCTCACAGCCTTCCACGCCAAGCACCGCATCCAGCTTCTCCGATACATTGCCTTCCTCATCCAGGATCTCGCTTCTATTGGCAACCGCTCCAACCGTAATGCCGTTTAACTTTAAGAAGCCTGTCACCATATTCCTGCCATAGTCCTTCTTCACTTCAAAAAAGCGGTTGTCGTCAGCAAGAATGGAAAGGGCAACCGAGGTATCGCCTGCACATCCTGCAAGCTCCTCATTCACTCTGTTCAGGTCATCCCCGCATTCCTCAATATTGCCGCCATCCTCACAGTTTGCCGGGAGCAGGCCCACCAGCTCTCTGATCTGGGCGAGAATGCCCTCCTCATCTGCCACCACATCCACAATACCGCTCTCCCTGGACTGGAACTCAGCTGTAGAGGTGTCGTTCTTTGTGATCACATTGCCGTCCAGGGCATTGGGAGCGTTCACGAACAGCCTTGCATTCTTCCCCTCCATAAAGGTGAAGTCCGTCAGGGGCGGGAATAACCCTAAGCCTCCGCCGCAGTTGCCAAAGATTGCAGTGATCTGAGGAATCACGCCGGAAGCTAAAGACTGCTTCGCATAGATCTCGCCGAAGGCATTCAGGGCATCCGTCGCTTCCTGCAGACGAAGTCCTGCGCTGTCCACCAGTCCGATGATCGGCGCGCCCATTTTCATTGCCATGTCATAGAGACGGGTGATCTTCTTCGCATGCATCTCGCCGATGGAACCGTTCATCACGCCCGCATCCTGGCTGTAGACATACACAAGACTGCCATCAATCACTCCATAGCCTGTGATGCATCCGTCTGAGGGAAGCTCACCAGGCTTCATGTTGAAATCTGTAGCCCTTGCCGTTACAAGTCCGCCGATTTCAACAAAACTGTTGTCGTCGAGTAAAGCTGTGATTCTTTGACTCGCTTTTGAATTGGTACTCATGTTTTTCAGCCCTCCGTTTATAATAAATGAAAAACTTATTAATTCGAGGCAGGCACTACACCCAATATCTTGTATGCAAATGCCCCCATGATTAATCTATTTAGTATTATAACACAAAAAAAACAACTCGCATAGCATGAATTGCAAAATTTTCAAAATATTTACAAGTTTCAGAAAAACTCTGTGCAATTCCTTTCGTTTCTGATATGATTATTCCCAGAGAAAAACAAAAACGAGGTATTTTACCATGAAAATAACGGCGGACTGCCATCTGCATACCTCCCATTCCGGGGATAGTGATGCGCCCATGGGAAAAATGGTCCTTCGGGGGATCGAACTGGGGCTGACGCATATGTGCTTCACAGAGCATAATGATTTCGATTATCCGTTTTCCGCGCAGGAGGAGAAGAACATTTTCCTGCTCGACACCGTTCCATACCTGCAGGAACTGAATGTTTACCGGGAAAAATATGCGGGGCAGATCAATCTCCTTTTTGGGGCGGAGCTCGGCCTGCAGCCGCAGATTGCCCGGAAGAACGCCGAATATGTAGGAAGCTATGATTTTGATTTCATCATAGGCTCCTCCCATGTCTGCCATGGAAAGGATCCCTATTATCCGTCTTTTTTTGAGGGGCGCAGGGAGGAAGATGCCTATGGGGAATACTTCTCTTCCATTATAGAGAATATCCGCGTTTTCCAGGATTTTGATGTCTATGGGCACCTGGATTATGTGGTGCGCTACGGACCGGACAAAGACAGGAATTATTCTTATGAAAAATACAGGGAAATTTTTGATGAGATCCTCACCCTGCTGATCGGGAAAGGAAAGGGAATCGAGCTTAATACCGGGGGCGTAAAAAAAGGACTGCGTGAGCTTCACCCCTGCACAGGAATCCTGCGCAGATACCGCGAGCTGGGCGGCGAGATCATCACCATAGGCTCCGACGCCCATGGGCCTGCCGGAATTGCAGATTCCTTTTTGAGGGCGGAGGAAATTTTAAAGGCGTGCGGATTCCGTTACTATACAGTCTTCGAAAAGCGCACGCCTCAGTTTTTCAAGATATGATTTCACCACGATACGATCAGTTGCAAAGCACCACGATTTTCCCGGGCGTGGTCTGCGCCGGGATGCTTCTGGTCGTATTCTCATAAAACACCACCAGATCATGCTCCGCAGGGCTTCCCAGGAACTTCTGGTTATTGGTGGTCAGCACTTCCACACTGCGGTCCAAATTTAACTGCAGGGTCTGGCTCTCATTAACCAGAAACCTGTTAAAATATCCTACTGCGGCAAACATTCCGTTCCTTTTTACCGGGATCACCACCGCTGCGCTGAACTGGGGCGGATAGATCAGGATTGCCGGGGCGTCCGCCAGGTAATAAAACGCCGCCCTCATTCCTTCCTTCAGCGTGATGAAGTCAGCCACATAGGTCATGGGCGTCACGGTAAAGTTGGTGATATTACCGTTATCGTCCTCCACAGTTACAAACATCGTACAGCCTTTATTCTGCCGGCTGGTCATCCTGACAGCCTCAATATTCACGATCATGCCTTCCACAAACAGGTAACGCGGATGATCCGATCCATTCTGATTCATTGGCATTCCAGGGATCATAGCTTCTCCTTTCTCTTAAAATTCCCTCAGACAATTCCGAAATTTATGCGGTTTCGCAGTTATCTGATCAAATTCCCTGCTTATATCATATGATGCCCTGAAAGAATGGTTCCACCTCCCAGAACATATTCCCCGTCATAAAAAACGACTGCCTGGCCCGGCGTCGCCGCCCTCACGGGGCGCTCGAAGCTGCAGAGGACCTCATCCCTTCCCGTTTTTTCAATCCTACAATACTCCCCGGGGTGATTGTACCTGATCTTGGCAAGCACACGCCTGGGTTTCTCCAGCTCCTCTATTGCCATCCAGTTCAGGCTGTCGCAACGGACCCTTGTCGTAAGAAGCTCTTCCTTTTCCCCGACCACCACTTCGTCCGTGTCCGGCCGGATATCCGTGACAAAAACACGGTGTCCCATGGGGAGGGTGAGTCCTCTCCGTTGCCCGATGGTATAATGGGTGATCCCCTTATGCTGTCCCAGTATTTTACCGTCGGAGGTGACAAAATTCCCCGGACCAGGGACCCGCTCCCCCGCCTCCCTTTCAATGAAAGCCGCATAATCGTTATCCGGCACAAAACAGATCTCCTGGCTGTCCGGCTTATGCGCGACCGGGAGGGAAAGCCCTTCCGCGAGGGCGCGGACCTCCTCCTTGGTATACTTACCCTCATGCCGATAGGGGAGTATACCGGGAGGGAAAGCCCT
>CANPYG010000015.1 GCA_947588205.1 uncultured Acetatifactor sp.
TCATACGGCCTTCGTCAAGCTGCCCCAGTGGCTTACCGGCGATATGGTGGGACAGTTCGCGGACCGCGGAGACGCCATGGGCGTGGTTCCTTTCCCGAGACCGGACGATATGGCGGCTGACGATCCCAATTACCGGCAGCTGAACGACGCTACCGACTGCTATGGAATTCCCAAGGGCATTGACCCGGAGCGGACAGAGCTGGCAGTCAAGGTTTTCAAGGAATATACCCAGTCCTATTATAAGGCAATGGCCGGTTCTGACAAGGCCATGGATTATCTGAGATCGGAGGATTCCGCCAGAAATGAAGCAATCCGTCTGAACCTGGATGTTACCAATGAAGAATACGGCGCCAATATGTTCGCCGCGTTCCGTTACCTGGTGGAAGGCGACAATGCCTATGTCAACGATTTCAGCAAGAACGCCGGTATTTATGATTACTGGTCCCACGACATCCTGGGTTATTCCCTTTATGGAATTCAGGGTGCGCCGGATTACAGCGTGCAGGTGGAAGCCCAGATGGGCGTGATCGAGGATATGATGGGCAATTACGCCACGATCCTGAGCGGCACCGAGATCAACGATAATGTCAAGCCGGTATTTGAAAAGGTGGAAGGGGACGATATCCCGATGGCAGCCGGCACGGATCCCGCCTCCGTTGACTGGACCGCTTATGTGAAGGCCAGCGACAATATTGACGGCGCGCTGGAAATCAGCACTGCGGCGGTGGATTACAGCGGCGTTGACTTTAATACCGTCGGCAAATATGACGGCGGCGTGCAGTACAGCATCCAGGATGCTTCCGAGAACGAGGGCACCACATCCCTGAACATCATCGTTTATAACGGGGAGAATACCGCGGAGCCTACCCTGGTGCTGAAGGCTCAGGGAGACTATCGGACTCTGAGCGTCGATGAGGACACCTCTTCCATCAACTGGAAGGATGATTTTGTGGATCAGGCCACGGATGCGGACGGGTTGGATCTGAAGAACAGAATTTCCGCTGATCTGTCTGAGCTGGATACCACCACTCCCGGTTCCTATGAGGTAGTGATCTCTGTGAAGGACTACGCCGGAAATGAAGCCCAGCAGACCCTGGTAGTAACGGTTGAATAATCAAAAGGGGTTCAGGCCCCGATAAGAAACTTAGAAGAAATGGACTCTCGCTGCTGCAGATAAGTTTGTACTGGTGAGAGTCCGTTTTTCAAAAAAGAGGACACCGTAATGAAGCAAAAAAGAAAAATCCTGATTCTTGCAGTCCTGGCGATAGCCGTCCTTGGTCTGGGCGCATTTTTTGCGCTGCGGGGCTCCCGCGGCGGGGAAAAAAAGACGGTTCAGATAGAGGATTTTTATGAGACCTCATATCTGGAATACCTGAAGGCCAAGGGTTACGAAGGCGTTACCTCTGAAGGAGGGTCAGGGGAGCTGTCGGGGAAAATACCCGCAGGCACCCAGGCGGTGGTGGATCTGAGCAGCTTTACCACCGAAGGCGCCATGGAAGCCGGCTGGGACGGAAAGGGCGTATCCACCTCCGAGCGGGGGAGCATTACCTGGCGCTTTGACGTGGCGGAGCCTGGCTTTTACAATATCCGTGTGACCTATTGCCCTCTGCCGGGAACCGGATCCGGAATCGAGCGGGCGGTTTATCTGGACGGGGAGATTTGCTACAGCGGAATGAAGCAGATCGTTTTTTCGCGCCGCTTTACGGATGAGAATCCGCAGATCGCGGTAAAAAATGACAATGAGATCCGCCCCAGGGCCATGGAGCTTTATGAAGCCCAGACGACTTATATCGAAGATTCCCAGAGACGCAGCCTGGAGCCGTATCTGGTTTATTTAGGCAAGGGCACACATACCCTGACCTTTGAATCCACAAAAGAACCCATGGAGATTTTGGACATTACCTTTGAAAGCAAGGAGAAACCCTCCTCCTATCAGGAGACGATGGGGACTCTTTCCAATAAATATGAAGTTTACGACGGGGATGTGATCTGCTGTCAGGCAGAGCGGGTAATGGATGCCACCACCCAGGTCGTGCGTTCCTCTTCCTCCATCACTGTCAGAAACAATGTTTCCGATCCGGAGCTGGTTCCTTATCATCCCTACCACATCGTATACAATACCATGGGCGGGGATAACTGGAAATATTCCGGGGATATCATCGAGTGGCAGGTGGAGGTGCCCGAGGAGGGTCTGTACCATCTGGCATTCAAGGGCAGGCAGGGCTCCAACCGGGGTGTTACCTCCTACCGCAGGCTCAGGATCAATGGGGAAGTGCCTTTCTGGGAGGCGGAGGCCCTGCCCTTCCCCTACAGCATCGAGATGCAGAATTATGTCCTGGGGGAAGGATCTGAGGACGGTCCTTACCTGTTTTATCTGAAAAAAGGTACAAACACCATTTCCCTGGAGGTGGTGCTGGGGGCCTTTGGCGAGACCTATACCCAGGTCAGCGAGAGCGTCACCATCCTGAATGAAATGTACCGGCAGATCGTGCAGATCACAGGTACGGTTCCGGATCAGTACATCGATTATGAGATCACAAAAAAGCTGCCGGATTTTGTGGATACGGTGGAAAAAGAGAGCGAAAGGCTGAATTCCGTGCTGGAGGCACTGGTGGAGATCACCGGGGAAAAGGGAGAAAACGAGAACCTGGTGGAAAAAATGGCGGTTCAGCTGAAAAGCCTGTCCCAGGATCCGGAAAAGATCGCGTTAAGCGGGGAACTGAGCACCCTGAAGTCCAACATCACCTCCCTGGCCACATGGCTGATCCAGATTGCGGAGATGCCCCTGGAGCTGGACTCCCTCATGCTCTTTTCCGATGAGGCTTCCCTGAAGCCCGCCAAGGCAGGCGTCCTGAAAGGGATGCTCTATGATACCATCCGGTTCTTTGCCACCTTCTTTGTGGACGATACCCAGGTGGCCTCCGATGCGGAAACGGAAAAAGGGGCGGTGAAGGTATGGCTGCCTACCGGGCGGGATCAGGCCCAGGTGCTGAGGAATCTGATCGACGAACGGTTTACGCCGGAATATGAGATCGGGATCGACCTGGAGCTGGTGCCTATCGACGCGCTTCTGCCCTCCACCCTGGCGGGGATCGGACCGGATGTAGTGCTGAGCGTGGACCAGACGAAGATGATGGACTTCGCCATGAGGAACGCCCTGGTGGATCTGTCTTCCCTGGAAGGCTTCGATGAGGTGACAAGCGTTTATTTCCCCAGCGCCTTAGAGAGCGTTTCCTACCAGGAGAAAATCTTCGGGCTGCCGGAAACCCAGACCTTTTATATGATGTTTTACCGGACGGACATTTTTCAAAACCTGGGGATAGAACCTCCCGCCACCTGGGATGAGCTGCGGAAGGTAATCCCCATCCTGCAGATGAACAATTATGACGTTTATGTTCCCGGGACCGGAATCCTGGCCTCCATGCTGGTACAAAAGGGCGGCGACCTGTACCTGGGGGAGGGCAAGACCTATGGCGTCGCCAGCGGCCTCTCCGAAGAGGTGGCCATGGATACCTTTAAGGAACTGACGGATTTCTATACCTCCTATAAGCTTCCCGTGACGGTGGATTTCGCCAATCGGTTCCGCACAGGGGAGGTGCCCCTGGGAATTGCGGAATATACCCAATATAACACCTTCCAGCTTCTGGCGCCGGAGATCAAGGGTCTGTGGTCCTTCGCCCCCATTCCCGGGGTGATCGGGGAGGACGGAACTGTGGACAATACGGTAACCTGTACCACGGTGCAGAGCATCATGCTAAACCGGGCCGTGGAGAGAGGGGTAACGCAGGAAGCCTGGACCTTCCTGAAGTGGTGGATGAGCACCGAGACCCAGCTGGAATACGCCAACGCCATAGAGGCCAGCCTGGGCACCTCGGCCAGGTACGCCACCGCCAACCGGGAGGTGCTGAAGCGCCTGCCCTGGGCCAGCAACGATATGGACAAGATCCTGGAGCAGTTCGCCCATACCAGAGGGATTCCTCCGGTTCCGGGACATTATATGACCACCAGGATGATCGAATATACCTTTAACGACGTGGTTACCGGCGGGCGGAACCCCAGGGAGACCCTTTATCTGAACATTAAGGATATCGACCAGGAGCTTGCGAAAAAGAGGCAGGAATTCCTGGGGGATGCCGGAGAATAGGAGGGATGAGGCATGAAAAAGAAAAAGAAAACGACCTTTCGGGAGGTATGGAAGAAGCACCGGCAGAAATACATCCTGATGCTTCCCTTCATCGTCCTGTTTGTGGTCTTCACACTGGTTCCGGTGCTGGTGTCCATTGTTTTAAGCTTTACCTCCTTTAACCTCATCGAAATGCCGAAGTTTGTGGGTCTTCGCAATTACATCAATCTTCTGGCCTTCGATTCGGTGTTCCTGATCGCGGTGAAGAATACGCTTTTGTTCGCCATCGTCACCGGTCCGGTAAGCTATCTGCTCTGCTTTGGCCTGGCCTGGCTGATCAACGAGCTGCCTCCCAAGGTGAGGGCGGTCATGACCCTGGTGTTCTATGCGCCCTCCATTTCAGGCGGGGCCTATATGATCTGGAAGCTCATCTTTTCTTCCGACTCCTATGGTTACGCCAACGCCCTTTTGATGAACCTGGGGATCATACAGGAGCCCATCCTGTGGTTTGCCAATAAGGACTATATCATGCCCATCCTGATCGTCGTACAGCTGTGGCTCAGCATCGGCGTCAGCTTCTTAGCCTTTATCGCCGGCCTACAGAACGTGGACAGATCCCTTTATGAGGCGGGGCAGATGGACGGGGTGAAGAACAGATGGCAGGAGCTGTGGTACATTACCCTTCCCCAGATGAAGCCCCAGCTGATGTTCGGCGCGGTGATGCAGATCACCCAGTCCCTTTCCGTGTCCAGCATTTCCATCGACCTGGTGGGCTTCCCCTCTGTGGATTACGCGGGGCACACGATCCTGACCCATCTTCATGACTACGGCAATCTGCGGTATGAAATGGGATATGCCTGCGCCATTGCAACGATACTGTTTTTTATGATGATCTTCATCAACATCATCATCCAGAAGTTATTGAGAAAGGTCGCCTCATAAGATGAAAAAAGTATTCCTGGCCGTCCGGAAGGGATGGAGAAAGTTCAAATTTAAGAGAAAGAACCGCAGCCTCGCCATGGATATCCTCCTGATCATCCTGTTGGGGTGCATCGGCCTGGTCAGTATCTGGCCGCTTTTATACATCATAAACGCCGCCTTTAAGCCCATGAGCGAGATTTTCCTTTTCCCGCCCAAGCTGTTTGTGCGCAATCCAACGCTGAATAACTTTTTTGACCTGTCCGTCCTGATCTCGGAATCCAATGTGATCTTCGGCAGGTATCTGTTCAATACGATTTTCCTCACGGTGGTGGGGACGGGAGGAACCGTCCTGGTAGGCTCCATGGCGGCCTTCCCCCTGGCAAAATACCGGTTTCCGGGTTCCAAGGTCATGTCCAGCACCGTGGTATATTCCCTGATGTTCAACGGCACGGTGACGGCGATTCCCAACTATATTATCATGTCCAGGCTGAACCTCATCAATACCTATTGGGCGGTGATCCTTCCCGTGGTGGGCGGGACCTTCGGGCTGTACCTGATGCAGAACTTTATCGTCCAGGTGCCGGATGACCTGATCGAGGCCGCCAAGATCGACGGGATGAGCGAGTATGGCATTTTCTTTAAGATCATCATGCCTCTTTCCAGACCGGCATGGATCACTCTGATCATTCTTTCCTTCCAGTCCTTCTGGGGGAACACGGGAGGAACTTTCCTATATTCGGAGAAGCTCAAGCCGGTGAGCTATATGCTTTCCCAAGTGATCAATGGGGGGATCGCCAGAACCGGCGCCGCAGCTGCGGTCTCCCTGATCATGCTGGTAGTACCTGTTGTTGTCTTTGTCATTTCCCAGAGCAATGTGCTGGAGACTATGGCGACCTCCGGGCTGAAGGGATAGGTGGAAAAAATGAAAAAATGGATGAAAATCATGTTATCGCTTGTCCTGGTCCTGGCGGTGTTTCCTGGGATCACGGCTCAGGCCAATACCATTGACAATCATTATACCTATGATTACTGGGGCGAGGAGATCCGCAGCATTCCTGCCTTTGAAAGGGTGTATACCATTGATGAGGACAGTATGAATGTGGCTCTTTCGAGCATGGACGATGTTGCTGCGGGAGGGGGACGGATCTTTTTGATCGACTCCCAGCAGTCCAGGATGAATGTATTTGACGATCGGTACGAATTTGTCACTTCGGTGAAGCTTCTAAGGAATGAGGACAACAAAATCGTCCTGGACGAGGCCGGTAATCAGGTGGCCCTTACGAATCCGGAAGGGGTATGGTTCCATGAAAAAGAGAATGAAATCTATATCGCGGATACCGGGGCGGAGCGCATCGTGGTGCTGGACGGCACGGATTATCACCTGAAACGGCTGATCACGAAGCCTGACAATATGGTGGGCGTGACCCAGTTCCGTCCCTCCAAGATCATTGTGGACGATGCGGATAAGATTTATTTTGTGGTGCAGTCCGGGTTCGAAGGGATCGTGGAGCTGAACCAGTCGGGAACCTTTTCCCGGTATTTCGGCGTGAATAAGCCCAAGGTGGATCTGTGGGATTATTTCTGGAAGAAGATTTCCAGCGACGAGCAGAAGCCCAAGATGGCGAAGACCTATGCCCCGGCCTTTAACAATCTGTGCATCGACCAGGACGGCTTTATTTACGCCACCACCATCGATACCGCAGCCCAGGATCAGGTGTTCCGCCTGAATCCCAAGGGGGAAAACGTGCTGCGGGAAGAAGGCTACCAGAAGGTGGCGGGGGATCTTACAGTCAGCAACAGCTTCATAGACGTAGCCATCAACGACTACGGCGTTTACGCCCTGTTAGACCGGACCACGGGCCGGATTTTCCTGTATGATTTCGACGGGGAGCTGATCAATATCTTCGGCAAAAACGGGGATCTGGACGGGGATTTCAAATCTCCTTCAGGAATCGCCTGGTTTGGGGACAAGCTGGTGGCGACGGACCAGTATCTGCGTTGCGCCTATGTATATGAGATGACCCGGTTCGGGGAGGCTGCCCTGGGGGCGGCCAGATGCTATTATAACGGAGAATGGGAAGAATCCGCAGAATTATCCAAAGAGGCCCTGCGGCTGAACGCCAATTACGATCTGGCCTATATCGGCATTGGGAAGTATTACCTGATGCAGGATGATTTCCAAAACGCCATGTATTATTTTAAGCTGGGGAATGATAAAACCTTTTATTCCCAGGCCTATAACGGAAGCAGGAACCTTTGGGTGCAGGATCATTTCGGGCTGATCCTTACGGCAATTCTATTGTGCGCCGGAGGGTTGGTCTATTCGGAATACCGATATTACAGGAAGAAGAGGTGAGAACATGGGCAGCAGTCTGGTGGATTTGAAAAATGCGGTGAGTCATCTGTTTTATACATTGTTCCACCCCTTTGACGGTTTCTTTGAAATGAAATTCCGTAAGAAGGGAAACAGGAAGCTTGCGCTTTTCCTGTTGGCGGTCTATGGGGTGTCATCTGTTTTTTCAACGCAGTACACAGGTTTTATCTTTAATGAATTTCCTCTGCATGAAATGAGGAGCGTGCAGCTGTTTCTGATGGCAGTGCTTCCGGTGGTGCTGTTCATCGTAAGCAACTGGAGCACTACCTCCCTGATGAACGGGAGCGGGTCCTTCAGCGACATTTTCATTATGACCTGCTATAGCCTGACCCCCCTCATCCTCTTTGATGTGACCACCACGCTTTTGAGCAATGTCATTATCCTGGAGGAAGGTCCTATCTTGACCGCTTTTCGTTATATCGGGGTACTCTGGTTCTGCTATCTGGTGTTCTGCGGGCTATGCACGATCCATGAATATACGGTTTCCAGGAATATCCTGACGCTGCTTGTGACGTTAGTGGCGGCGATCATTATCATTTTCCTGGTGATCCTGTATTTCACACTGATGGAAACGGTGATTGGGTTCTTAAGCACGATCACCACAGAAATATCGAAAAGGTGGTGAGTCGGATGAAAAGAAAGACCTTTGGTTTGATCTTGCTTGTGGTCCTTTGCCTGTTCGCCCTGTGGGGGCTGAGGAAGCTTCCTTCCCTACAGCTTCATGCGGAGACGGTTCCCCGGGAGGCTTCTGTGGAACAGGCGGCGGCAAAAGGCAGCTTTGAAGCGGACAGCGGGGTTGTGCTGGCTGCGGAAACCCAGACAAGGGAGCTGTATCTGGATACCGGCACCCTGGATTTCCGGGTTGAGGACAAAAAGACGGGAACCTCCCTTTCCGCCCTGAAGTTCCAGGGAAGCGCGGAGGATGAATCCCCCCTGCGGATCACCTTCGTAGGGGAAGACGGTACCTTTTTAAACTGGAATGCTTATGAATATTGTATCAAGTATCAGACCTATACCCTGGAGCAGATTGAAAACGGTTTCCGGATGAACCTGAATCTGAAAGAATCCGACTCCAACCGGATCAATGAATATGTGCCCCAGAAGATATCCATTGAGCGCTATGAACAGAGATTTGTCCAGGATCTTGCGGATAAGGTGGAGGAAGGAGCCGTCAGCGAGGAGGAGGCAGAAATCTATCGGGTGGCCCTTTCCCTGGTCTATGGGATCAATAAACAGGAGAATTGTTATTATAACAAGCTTTCCCTGGCGCCTCCCATCAGCACGGTGAACCAGATCGTCCGCCTGACCAAGCTGGTGGGCTATACCACGGAAGAACTGATGGAGGATAACGCAGAATTTGGAATCACCGTTACCATAGAGGAGCCGGCAAGCTTCTTAATCCCTGTGGAGGTGGTGCTGGACGGGGAGGATCTGGTGGTCAGCGTCAATACGGATGCCATCGTCAATGAGAATCCCTATTATACCCTGACCAGACTGGAGCTTCTGCCCTGTCTGGGGGCGGCTTCTGTGGAGGAGGCCGAAGAGGGTTATATTTTCGTACCCGACGGCTGCGGGGCCCTGCTTTCACTGAACCATTTTAATCCCAGCTACGGCACCTACAGCAGGGCGGTCTATGACAACACCTATTACAATGATTACTATTATATGCCTTCTTACCCGGAAACCCTGCATATGCCGGTATTCGGGATGTACTATGAGGGAGGCTCGAGGGGGAGCGGCGGCTTCCTGGCCATTATCGAGGAAGGGGACGACATCGCCTCCATCACAGCTACCCTGGCCTCCGCGGATACGGGAAGCGGGGGAAGCGTTTATAACCGGGTTTATTCGGGGCTGGATGTGTCCAAGTACGCCCAGGTGAGCATCCTGGGTCCCTATGACAGCAGCGGAGGCCTGTTCTTAGAGAGTACGGGCACTCTGCATACGAATTACAAGGTGAGGTATAAGCTTTATACGGAGCAGACGGATTACTATGAATTCGCCTCCGCCTATCGGGATTATCTGATGGAAAAATACGGGCTTACCCCCCATTACGGGGATCAGGCGAAGCTGTATCTGGAAGCCACGGGAGCCCTGTCGGTGACGGAACGGATTCTGGGGCTTCCCTATGAGAAAACCATTTCCATGACGACCTACCGTCAGCTGGAAGAGATCCTGGAGGATCTGGCGGAATATCCCCTGACAGTGTCCTATCTGGGGATGTTCGACGGGGGCCTGGACCATAAGCTGATGAACCATGGGAAGCTTTCTTCTGTCAATGGGTCCGCAAAGGATCTGAAGGCGCTTCGGGAAACCGCCGCGGACAATGGCCAGGAGCTTTTCTGGCAGGTGGATTTCACCAATGTCTATCAGAATGGGAACGGTTTCCAGGCCAAGACCCATGCCTCCTATAACTTTAACGATGATCCCATTGAACTTTACCGATATTCCAGGGCCACGGGGATTTTCGTCGAGGGAACGGGAAACCACTTTATCTTAAGCCCGAAATACCTTTCCGGCGTGGTGGAGGATTTCCTGAAGAAAACCGGGGATTATGAGGGATTCTACGTGGAGGATCTGGCGAAGGGATATTACGCCGACTACAACAGGAAAGCCATGATTTCCCCCATGCAGGCCCAGAAGCTGGCGGAGGAAAACCTGGGGAAGCTGTCTGAAGGACATAAGCTGGCCCTGAACAATCCGGAGATCGATAAAATAGCCTATGGATCCTATGCGGTGAATATCGCCAGGGAAAGCAGCGGTTATGGCGCCATCGAGGCAGAAATCCCCTTCCGGCAGCTGGTGATGAACGGGCTGATCGATTACACTACGGTGAATGTGAATGAAAGCGGTATCCAGGAGGATTATTTCCTGCTCCAGGCGTTGGAGCTGGGAAGCAGCCCCAAGTTCACCATCACCGGCAGAAACCTGGATGTGCTGAAAAATACGGAGCATTCCGATTTCATTTCCAGGGAATACGGCAGGATCGCCCAGGATATCAAGGATTTGTATGACAAATATGAAGAAGCCTTTGCCGGGATCCAGTGCATGGAGATCGCGGGGCACCGTCTTCTGGCGGA
Source organism: uncultured Acetatifactor sp. (assembly GCA_947588205.1). GTDB lineage: Bacteria > Bacillota > Clostridia > Lachnospirales > Lachnospiraceae > Acetatifactor. Next base: position 10,496 of record CANPYG010000015.1, read on the forward strand.
CGGGGTTTTTGAAACCACCTACGCCAACGGCGTCAGGGTCATGGTCAATTACAATATGTTTTCCGTCACAGTGGAAGAACAGGAGCTTAAGCCCCTTGGCTATCTGATCCGGTAGGAAGGAGGAGAGGAAATTGAAGAAAATGAAATATCGCACCAGCAGGAGGGTGAACGGCTTTCTCTTTGTTTTGCCCTGGTTGATCGGCTTTATCACCTTTTTTGCAGTTCCGTTAAAAAATACGATTCTGTATTCCTTCAACAAGGTGGACGTGGGCGCCAGCGGAGGAATTGAGCTGGCCTTTAACGGTATCCAGAATTTTGTGGATCTGTTTGTCAGCGAAGTCAGCACGGACAACCAGCCCCTGCAGCGTATTTTCTTTACGGAGAATGTGAACATCTTCACCAACCTCCCGCTGATCGTCATCTTCAGCCTTTTCCTGGCGCTGTTGGCCAACGCCGATTTCAAGGGACGGGGGATCGTCAGGATCATCTTCTTCCTGCCCATTGTGCTGGGCCTGCCCCTGATCGTGGAATGGACGGCGGACAGCGCCGGCAGGAACATGATTGAATCCGCCAGCGGCGGTATGTTCGGAGCCAGAATGGGGGCGCAGCTTTTGTTGGAATATACCTTCCTGCCGAAGGGGGTGATCTCCTTCCTGTCAGGGGTCCTGGGCAACATCTTCCAGCTTTTCACCAGGACGGGGGTGCAGACCATGATCTTCTTAGCCGGGCTTCAGTCCATCAGCCCCTCCCATTACGAGGTGGCGAAAATTGAAGGGGCCACGGCGTATGAAACCTTCTGGAAGGTGACCCTGCCCCTTTTATCCAATGTGGTGGTGTTCGCGGTGATCTATACGATGATCGACCTGTTCCTGAATTCCACCCTGACGGAGGAAATCTATAATTTCGCTTTTGTAAAGAGCAAGATCGGCGTGGGCTCCGCCCTGTCGGTGGTTTATATGCTGAATGTGCTGGTGGTGCTGGGAATCGTATTATTATTCTTGAAGGCGGTGAATTGCATTGAGAAAAACTAAGACAGCAGCGAAAATGGATTCTGCATTAATGAAGAGTAAAGCCCGCAGGCTCTTGATCAACCTGTTTCTGGCAAGTCTGATCATCGGCATCTGCTTCGCCATTCTGTATCCGATCCTGACGCTTTTGCCCATGATCTTTACCGATCTGCGGGAACTGGGGGCGCCGGACTCCATCTGGATCCCCAGCAAGTTCGGGGTGAACAGCATTGAATTCGTGTTCCGCTCCATCCTGCAGGGAAAGCCGGTCATTATCCTGCAGTCCTTGTTATATGCCTTTTCCATCTGCGCCATCCAGGTGTTCATGTCCGCCATGGCGGGATACGCCCTGGCCAGGACGGATTTCAAAGGAAGGAATATCGTCTTTTTCCTGGTGATCTTTGTATTCCTGATCCCCAGGCAGTCCTTCCTGATTACCCAGTACTTGCATTTTAAGCATTTTGACGTGCTTGGACTCTTTCAGCTGTTTCTGGGTCATGATGTAGATCTGATCAACCAGCCCATCACCCTGTACCTGTTGGCAATTTTCGGGTTCAGCGTCAACCAGAGCCTCTTTATCTTCATTTTCCGGCAGGCTTTCATGGGCATGCCCCAGGAACTGGAGGACGCGGCCATGATCGACGGCGCTGGCTTCTACCGTACCTATTTCAAGGTAATGCTGCCCAATGCGGTTCCCACCATCCTGACGGTGGCGGTGTTAGCCTTTGTCTGGGCTTACGGGGATACTTATTATACCAATTATTTCCATACGGACGGTCCTTATTTCGGGGTGATCATTGACAAGACCTTCAAGGACGCCAACAACTGGTATATCAACAACCAGGCGAGACAGTGGTTCGATACGGCGGATACCAACGAGCTGGCCTTCGAGGCCCTGAAGCAGGCTTCCATCCTCACCTTCCTGACGCCCCTTCTGATCATTTATTTCTTCGTACAGAAGCGGCTTGTGGAGAATCTGGACCGTGCCGGCATCGTGGGATGAGAGGGAGAAGAAAGCGGCGTCTTCGGATGCTTTGGTGCAAACCTGAGAAGGAATGGAGGAAAGGGTATGCGGGATAAGAGAAGGCCTGGGGGAAAACTGTTGCGGATCGGCGGTATGCTGCTTGCCCTGGTTTTCCTGACGGCCTGCGGCAGGGAAGAGTCTGAAACCGGGAAGGACACGGTGGTCAACAAAGCGCCCCAGGAGGATACGGCCGGGCAGGAGACAGGAAGCGGTAAAACGCCCCAGGAGGGTACGATGGATCAGGGGGAGGCGCTTCCGGGTCTTAAGGAAAACAGAAGCCTATATGAGAAAAATACCCTAAGCGTGAAGCAGGAGGATGGTTTCTGGAAGATCGCCAACGGTGAGTTCTGTCTGGATTATGATATCCAGGGAGGAAGCTATGCTTTCCGCACCGGAAAGGAAGGGGCAGAAACCATTCTGGACGCCATATCCGCCAGGGCAGTGTTAAAGGATGGCACGGAGGTGACTACCGGGCTGCTTATGCGGGATCCCCTGGAGGGAATCCAGGTTTCGGAAATCGAGGACGGCTTCGGCACGGGCATCAAGGTGGAGATTCAGAACCATGGAGATGCCCAGCAGGGGCTGCCGGATCTGCTCCAGCGCTTCTATGTCTATGAGAATCTGCCTTATTTCCTGAGCGAGGCGGTGGCAGTGGGGGAGCAGGAGCTTTCCACCAATTATATCGCCCCCATCTTTGCGGGTAAAGGAGACTATAAGAGCAGCATCCTGGCTTCCTTCGGGGAGGAGGACAGATTCTTGTTCGTGCCCTTCGACAATGACGCTTATGTGCGGTATGAATCCAAACCGATCATTGCGGCCTCCGACAGCTATGAGGTCACCGCCGTATTTGACAACGAAAGCCGCCGGGGGATCGTGGCGGGCTCCGTGACCCATGATACCTGGAAGACCGGGATCAAGGTGCGGCAGGGGGGCATGAACGTCGTTGTGGAATTCTCGGTGTACGGAGGGGTCACCTCCCCCCAGACCAGGGATACCCTGCCCCATGGCTATGTGAGCGGGCGGGAAGTAACGTCTCCCAGGGTTTTTGTGGGCTGCTTTGAGGATTACCGGGACGGTCTGGAAGCCTACGGGACGGCCAATGGTATTATCGCTCCTCCCCTGGAATGGGATCATGGAGTTCCCATGGGGTGGAACAGCTGGTCTGCGGTGGCGGATAAGGTGAATTATGAGATTTACACGGATGCTTCCGATTTTGTAAAGGAATATCTCCAGGATAACAGCTTCAGCGAGGACGGGGTGGTATACATCAATTTCGATTCCTTCTGGGACAATCTTTCGGAGAAGGAACTGAAGGATGCGGCGCAGTATGTGAGGGACAACGGGCAGATCCCGGGCATCTACATGACGCCCTTCGCCTATTGGAACACGGCTCCCTCCGGCGCGGTGCCGGGAACGAATAACCGGTACGGATGGCTGGATGTGGTGCTGAAGGATGAGGAGGGAGTGATATTGCCTCCCGTGGACGGGGCACTGTCCGTCGATCCGACCCATCCGGGAATTTTGATGAATCTGGAATATCAGCTGAACCGGTTCCGGGAATGGGGATTTTCCTATGTGAAAATGGACTTTATGAGCCATGGCGCCAGGGAAGGACATTTTTATGAGGAGGGAATCACCACGGGGATCCAGGCCTATAACTATGGGCTTCAGAAGATCCACGAGGTTCTGAAGGAGGAATTGGAGAAGCAGGAATTTTTCATCAGCTTTTCCATTGCCCCCATTTTCCCCGGTCAGTACGCCCATGGAAGGCGGATTTCCTGCGATGTGTTCGGCACCATCGATTCCACGGAATATCAGCTGAATTCCCTGACCTATGGCTGGTGGCTAAATGGAACGGTTTATCCCTTTTGCGACCCGGATCACATTGTCCTTTACAACAGCTTTAACCACAGGCAGGAGATTTTGTTCAACGAGGGCTTAAGCCGGTACATATCCGCTGCCATCACAGGGACCGTGATGATCGACAGCGACGACCTTCGGATGCGCAAGGCCAGGGAGAGGGTGGTGGAGATCCTCACCAATGAGGAGATCAACGCGGTGGCCAAGAAGGGGGAGGCTTTCCGTCCCGTAGAGGGAGATACCGGGGACAGGGCCTGCGATACCTTCGTCCGGTACGAGGAAGAAGAGGAGGCGCTGTATCTGGCGGTATTTAATTTCAGCGCCTCTGAGACGAAGACCATGGTCCTTGACCTGGAACGGATCGGGCTGGACGCCTCGCTGTCCTATGAGATGTACGACCTATGGTCGGGGGAAACGGCGGAGGTATCCGACGGATATGAGATCTATCTGGAAGAGGCCCAGCCGAAGCTGCTTCGGCTGCGGGCCAGGGAATAACAGGCATTTGAAAAGGAGGTTCCAAGGGATGACAACGCAAGAGCTGATCAAGCCGGTTCCCGCCCTGACGCCGTCTGCAGGGCAGCTGGCGCAGATGAAACGGAAGTTCGGGATGTTCCTGCATTTCGGGGTGAACACCTTCGGCAATACGGAATGGTCTGACGGCAGTATTCCGGCAAAAAATTACTGCCCGGAAGGAATAGATGCTGAGCAATGGATCCGGACTGCCTATGAGGCGGGCATGAATTTCGTGATTTTGGTGACGAAGCATCATGACGGGTTCTGCCTGTGGGATACCGACACCACCAGATACAGCGTCCGTTATTCGGGAAATCCCACGGACGTGGTGGACAGGGTTTCCAAAGCATGTGCGAAGTACGGCGTAAAGCTGGGGCTTTATTATTCCCTTTGGGACCGGAGCGCCAGAGAATATCAGAAGGACTTTGAAAACAGTTATTATCCCTATATGATGAAGCAGCTGACAGAGCTTCTGGATGGAAGGTATGGAGAGATTGTAGAGCTTTGGCTGGACGGACAGTGGGATAAAACCAGAAAGCAGTGGAAGCTGGATCAGATTTATGACGGGGTAAAGCGGCTGCAGCCCAACTGCCAGATCGGCGTAAACGGAACGGTAGGTGAAGATGACGACAGGGCGGCCATTTCAGAGGAACGTTTCCTCCCCGCTTTATGCCGGGAAGGAGATCCTCTTCGGATGTTCCCTTCTGATTTCCGGCTGTGGGATCCGCATCCCTGCAGAAAAGGGGATCCCAAAATATATACATTTCAAGGGGAAAAGTATTATCTTCCCTTCGAAATGACGATTTGTTCCCGGGAAGGCTTCAGTTGGTTTTATTCGGATACCTATGAAGAGAAGCCCCTGATGGATACAGACCAGGTGGTCCGGGACTGCAGGAGGACGTTTGAAGAAAATAACATAGTGGTGATCAATCTGCCGCCCGACAAACGGGGCAGGCTTACGGAGGGCGATATCGCACATTTGCAGGAGATATCGGAGAAGCTTGGGCTTAGAAGACGGATAGAAGGATCTGAAAAAATAGATGACATTGCGAGGAGGACAAGATGAGTATATTGCTGGAACGGGAAAAGGATGGGTATCATCTATCCAATGGAGTTGTGACGCTGGATTATCGGCTGGGGGAAGGAACCTGCGACATAAGGGGATTTAACGGATTTTCTTTAAAGAGGCTGCATTCCGGCGCAAGGCTTGCCGACGGCGTCTGGCTGGATACCAGGGAGGGAGGGCAGAAGGCCTGGACGGAGGAGATTCAGGATGCCTTTGGGAAGGGATATCTGCTCAGGGTGGAGACCGCCGCGGACAATGACAGGACGCTGCTGCAGCAGTTTTTGATCTATGATAAGCTGCCCTACCTGATGATGGAGACCTTTTTAAAGGCAAAGGAGCGGATTGGAAGCAACGAGATCCTGGTTTATGAGGCGGAGACCTTTGAGCTTCCGGCATCGGAGGATCCCCGTTTTCTGTTCACGCCCTTTGACAACGACGACTTTGTGCGTTACGCCGCCCTTCCCCTTAAGGAGCTTCGGGAAAGCTATGAGGTGGGGGCTGTTTATGACGCGGTTTCCAGGAATGGCTTTGTGACGGGCTCCGTTACCCATGATCTCTGGAAAACCGGGATTACGGCCCAGCCCGGGGAAGGTCCCGTTTTGGAGGGATTCCGGGTGGTTTCAGGCGTTACCTCCAGGCTCACCAGGGATACCCTGCCCCACGGAACCGTCTTCGGGACCAGCGTCGGCTCCGCCAGGATCTTTCTCGGCTTTTATGAGGATTATCGGGACGGCCTGGAGGCCTATGGCAAGGCCAACGGCGTCATGGCGCCTCCCCTGAAATGGGATCACGGCGTGCCTGTGGGCTGGAATTCCTGGGCGGCGGTGGCCACGGAGATCGATTACAGGGTTTATACGGGGGCTTCCGATTTCGTAAAGGAAAGCCTGGAGACCCAGGGCTTCCAGGGGGACGAGAAGGTCTATATCAATTTTGATTCCTTCTGGAACAGCCTGTCGGAAGAAGAACTGATGGCGGCGGCAAAGCATGTGCATGGCAACGGGCAGATCCCGGGGATCTACACCACTCCCTTCACCTTCTGGGGAGGAACCAATACGGAGGGCGAGGTGCCTGGAACCAACGGACAGTATCGGTGGAAGGACATTTTGCTGAAGGATTCGGAGGGAAATATCCTGCCGCCCATCGATGGGGGATATTGTATTGACCCCACCCATCCGGGTAACCTTATGCGGGTGGAGCGGGAGCTGACCCAGTTTAAAAAATGGGGCTTTGAATATGTCAAGATGGATTTCATGGCCCATGGGGCGGTGGAAGGGGTTCATTACGACCCTTCCGTCACCACTGGCATCGCCGCTTACAATTATGGGATGCAGCAGATCGACGGGCTTTTGGCGAATGAGCTGAAGGAACAGAAATTCTATATCAGTCTTTCCATCGCCCCGCTTTTCCCGGCCCAGTACGCCCATGGGAGAAGGGTTTCCTGTGATGTGTTCGGCACCATCGACTGGACGGAGTATATGCTGAATTCCCTGTCCTATGGCTGGTGGATCAACGGGAATGTGTACCGTTTCAACGACCCGGACCACATTGTGCTGTATAACAGCTTTAACCACCGGGAACCCAGCCTGTTCAACGAAGGATTGTCCCGATATGTTTCCGCCGCCATCGCGGGAACCATGATGCTTGACAGCGACGATTTCCGGGACGAGGCGGCCAGGGAGCGGGCTGCCTCCATCCTGCCCAACCGGGAGATCATGGAGGTGGCAAAGGCTGGAAGAAGCTTCCGGCCGGTGGAGGGCAATACCGGGGAGGGAGCTTGCGACTGCTTCGTGCGCAGGGAAGGGGAGGATTCCCTGTACCTGGCGGTGTTCAATTTTTCCAATACGGAAAAGAAGCGGATGGAGCTTTCCCTGCCCAGGCTGGGGCTGGAAGAAAAAGCAGCCTATCATGTCCGGGATCTGTGGTCCAAGGAGGAATCTCTTGCCTCCGGAACCATGACGGTTCTGCTGGAGGAAGCGCAGCCCAGGATCTTTTTGCTGAAGAAGCAGGCGGCGTAGGATAGACGGGATATTCGGAAGAAAAGGGAAAAACGGGCAGCCATTCACGGGATCTGCCGGATGGGAGAAAAATATGATTACGGTTCAGGATCATTTGTTTGTGATCGAGACAAAAAATACCTCTTATGTCTTTGGGGGAGGGGATGTGCCCTTTGGGATTTACTGGGGGAAGAAGCTGCATGGGGAGGAGCTGGGGATGTTTTATACCCGGGACTGTCACAGCAGCTTTGACCCGAACCTCAGCAGAAACAGGGAGGAGTACGGCTTCTGGGACAGCTACAGCGTGCTGGAAAGCTGCCTGAAGGTCAACTATCAGAATACCAGGCAGCTGGATATGCGCTTTCAGGGGCATGAGATCCATTCCCATGGGGAGAAGGAAGAGCTGGTGCTTCATTTCCGGAACAGCTTTACGCCCCTGGAGGCCGATGTGATTTATGAGGTCTATCCGGAATATGACATGATAGGGCGTTCCATGTACCTGAAAAATGAGGGGGAACCCGTGGAAATAGAAATCCTGAAATCCGGCTCCGTATCCATTCCGCCCCTGGACCGGTACCGGATCCGTTACCTGAAGGGAAAATGGGCAGGGGAATCCCAGATCAACGATCAGTTCCTGACGGGGGGCGCCTTTACCATCCAGTCCCGTACCGGCAACACAGGGGCACATTTCAACCTGGCCTTTGCCCTGGATGACGGCACTGCGGACGAAGAGGGCGGCAGGGTCTGGTTCGGATTGCTTGGTTACAGTGGAAACTGGCAGATCACCCTGGAGAGGACTAGCTTTCAGGATATGAAGGTGACCGCGGGGATCAGCAGCTTTGATTTTTCCTATTTTTTAAATCAGGGAGAGAGCATCCGCACGCCTGTTTTCACCGTGGGCTTCACCGACGGCGGCTATGGGGAAATGAGCAGGAAGCTCCATGCCTTTGAGATCCGTCATATCCTGCCCCAAAAAAAGACGGGGCGTGTATTGTATAATTCCTGGGAGGCCACCGCCTTCAACGTGCGGGTGGAGAGCCAGAAGAAGCTGGCAGAGCGTGCCGCCGGCATGGGAGTGGAGCTGTTCGTCATAGACGACGGCTGGTTCGGCCAGCGAAACAGCGACCATGCGGGGCTGGGGGACTGGTATGTCAACCCTGAGAAGTTTCCGGAAGGCCTGGGGGAGCTGATCCGATATGTGAAGGGGCTGGGAATGGATTTCGGGATCTGGGTGGAGCCGGAATCCGTCAATCCGGACAGCGACCTTTACCGGGCGCATCCGGACTGGGTTTACCGTTTCCCGGGAAGGGAGCCCCTGGAGGCCAGGAATCAGTACACTCTGAATCTGAGCCTGCCCCAGGTGAAGGAATATATCCTGGATTTTATGACCCGGCTGTTGGGGGAGAATCCGGACATTACCTTTGTGAAATGGGATATGAATAAAACCCTGACGGATGTGGGGGCCGGGGATACCAGGACGGATAAGGCATTGTGGTACGGGCATGTGAGATCCCTGTATGAAATCTGGGAAAAGCTCCGGGAGAGGTTCCCCCATGTGGAATTTGAAACCTGCTCCGGGGGAGGCTCCAGGGTGGATCTGGGGATCCTGCGGTATGCGGATCAATGCTGGCCCAGCGACAATACGGACGCCTACAGCAGGCTTTCCATTCAGGAAGGGTTCTCTTTATTTTACGCGCCCAGGATCATGACGGCCTGGGTGACGGACGCTTCCCTGGGGGACCGGAAAAAATACGAAAGGCCGATTTCCTACCGCTTCCATTCCGCCATGATGGGCATGCTGGGGATCGGGGCGGACATCAGCCGCCTGTCGGAGGAAGAGCTCGCCCAATTTGCACAATACATCGCCTTGTATAAGGAGCTTCGGGAAGTGATTCAGTATGGAAAGCAGTACAGACTGTCCTCCCTCAGGACCAGTCCCCTGCATGCGGTGGAATATGTAGGGGAGGATGGCGGGGAAGCCGTGATCTTTGCCTTTTACCAGGGATACCGGTATGAGGCTGCCTGCCCCAGGATCTATCCCCGGGGACTTGCGGCGGATGGGGTTTACCAGGTGGAAGGACAGGAGGCGCCTCTCCATGGAGACACTTTGATGTATGGGGGAATCGAAGGAAATATGGGCGGGGATTTTGACAGCCGCCTTATCAGACTAAAGAGAATATCGTAAAAGACTGGTTGAATAACGTATTTCAGCCAGGAGAATGAATGCTCTGAATGGGAGGGCAGCATGAGGAAAAAGAAGAAGCTTGTGATAGACAGGATCCCGGAGCGCTTTAATGAGGGGCTTTTCTGGGGAAATGGGCATATGGGGGCGCTGCTGTATACAGAGGGGACGGAGGTACGCTTCTGCATGGATCATGTAAAGCTGTGGGAGCTTCGGGATAGCGGCCGAAAAGAACCCAAGGGAAAATTTCAGGATTTTATCAAGAATCCGGAGCTGTTTCACAACGGAACCTATTTCCGTGAGGACGGGGAAGAGATCCTGGAAGCTGCGGACCCGAAAACTGGCGGTTCCCAGGCGTCATTCCCCTATTATCGCACGAAGCTTCCCGGGCTAAGCCTGATTCTGGATCTGGGGAAGGAAATCCGTGGATTTTACGGGGAACTGGACCTGGAGGAGGCTGTTTCCCAGGTATCCTTGGTTCTGGAGGACGGCAGCAGGGCGGAATTCCGGCTGTATCTGGATTCCAACGTGAATATCTTCCGGATCGACGCCGACCTGACGGAGGTGGAGGTAAGACCCGAGGGATGGGATTTTTCCAGGGGAAATCTTTCCATTTTGCAAAAGTGGGGCTATACTGCTTGGGAAGCGCGGCGGGAGAAAGGCTTGATCCATGTGCTGCAGCCCTTTTCGGAAAACGGTCTGGCAGTTCTGAGCGTGAGGCAGGATACCAACGGGGTATCCGTTTCCCTGAACGCCCTGTGGGGGCTGGAACAAGGAGAGGAACTGTTTTCCGCGGAAGAAGGTTTGTTGTCGCCTGCGGGAGAGACCCCTTCGCCTGCGGAATGCCTTGTAAAGAAGAATCAGGAGCTTTTGAATCGCTTTGCAGGTGATAAGGATTTTTTCCTGCAAAGGCATAAGGAATCCTGGGCGCAGTTTTGGACAAGGTCGACTATCTGCGTGCCCAATGACCGCCTCCAGCAGGCTTATGACGTGGAAATGTATAAAATATTTGCCAATGAGAGGGCAGACTCCCTCCCCGTTACCTTACAGGGGATTTGGAACAATGATTCCAGAATGCCCGCCTGGTGTGGCGACTGGCACAATGACTTAAATGTGCAGGCCTGTTATTGGCCGGTTTATAAAACAAATCATGGAGAACTGGGAGCCGCCTATATTGATTACTATGCGGGGATTATGTCCGGTTTGGAGGAGCGGGCATATCAGCTGTATGGGATCCCAGATGCCATTCATTGCCCGGTGATGATGGCTCCCGGCGGTCACGGCGCAGGCGGGGAATGGTGCTTCTGGAACAGTCTCCTGGGACCGGAGCTTTTCGTAGCGACTGATTTCATCTGGTACTATGAATATACACAGGATCATGAGCGTCTCGTATCCGCGATCTACCCTTTCTTGGAGAAAACAGCCCATCTGTACCAGGGCATTGCTTATATGGGCGGGGATGGTTATTTCCATATTCCGTTCACGAATTCACCGGAGATATTTAAGGATGGTCGTATGCTCATTAGGGATGATGCAACTTTTGTGATATCCGCGCTTCATTATCTCCTGGAGCATCTGGTTCAATATGCCGGACTGCTGGAAAAGGATACATCGGACTTTATCGCATTTGAAAAAAAGCTCGTTCCGGTAACGCAGACACAGGCGGGATACCCGCTGTTCCCTTCGGAAGAGGTATTTGAATCCCACAGACATTTCTGTCATCTCTATCCGATCTTTCCTCTGGGGCTGGATGCACACAGTGAATGCGCCCAGCATTCCTTGAACACGGTGATCGATCAGGGATTTACGGAGTATGCTTCCTGGTCGTTTCCGTATCTTGCCATATTTGCGTCCAGGTGCGGCAGAGGAAATATGGCGGAAACCCTTCTGGAGATTTATTGCCGGGTATTCCGTGCCAGAAATACTTTCTGCGTCAACGGAGATCCCAATGATTGCGGAATATTACGGGTGGCGGAGACCAATGCGGGGGAACCGTCGGATGTGTTTACCCTGGAAGCAGGCTTTATCCTTCCGGCAGCCTTGAGTGAAATGTTCGTTCATCGCTGCGGGAAGGATGTTTATATCGCTTATGGGATTCCGGAAGAATGGAAAGAAGGATCCTGCCAAAATATGGTGATAGAAGGCGGACACTTTATCAGTGTGGAGCTGGAGGATTATCAAATCAAGACCGTCCGGATCGAGGCAGGCAGTTCGGAAACGCTCCGGTTCCATATCGGAAAAGGGACAGGGGAAGAGGTAAAAGAACTGACGATTGAAAAAGGAACCGCATATCATCTGTAGATATCCGCCTGTATTATGTGAATGGGGATAAGTCTATGAGAATGGAACCGCCCCATGAAGGTGAAGGAGCGGCTGGTGAAGATGAGGGACTGAATTATGAAGCTGGTGATTCTGGAAAATGATATTTTGCGCATCTGCATCTGCCCGGATTTAGGCGGGAAAATCATTTCCTTTTATCTGAAAGAGAAGAACTTTGAACTGACGGGAACGGGAGGAAAGGGGCGTCTTGACCGGAGAGGAAAGGATTTTGCCCCTTATGCGTTTGGTATGGATGATGCCTTCCCGAACATTGACGGCGAGCGGATAGAGTGGAATGGAAAATATTATGATTATCCCGATCACGGCGAGATTTGGAGAGCCCGCTTTGCTGTTGAAGGCAAGTCGGTGAACCGGGTGCGTCTTGTCTGGCGCAGCCAGAAATTTCACTATCTGTACCAGAAGAATCTGGAACTGGACGGAAATACATTGTATATCAGGTACAGGATCACAAAGGAAGGCGGGGAGGAGTTCCCCTGTTTCTGGACCTGGCACGGACTGGTACGTTATGAACAGGATATGGAACTCCTTCTGCCCGGGAATGTGGCTTATTATCAGAATGTGCTGGAAGAAGGAACACAAGGAACGGGGAAGCTTTATCCTGCCGAAAGGGTGAAGCGGATGCCTCAGGCAGGGCTGTGCAGCATGGTAAAATACTACGGAACGGAGTCGCTGGCAGAAGGATGCTGCGGTATTTATTACCCGTCGGAGGATGTTTCCTATTACCTGACTTATGATGCCGGCATCCTTCCCTATTTAGGGATCTGGATTTCTGCCGGAGGATATCAGGGAGATTATAACTGTGCCCTGGAGCCCACCAATGGATATTATGACAGCATCAGCAGGGCGGACAGAAATGATCGGCTTCCTGTTTTGTGCCCGGGGGATACCGTCAGCTTTGAACTTGGGATCACATTATCAAAAAGAACCTGATGACATCCGGCTTTCCTGCCCCTTTACCTGATAAAATGTGTAAAAATATGTTCTTCCTTCTCCGGAAGCCCGTACTTTTCCTTCCCGAGAGCGATGCTTTTCATCAAAAACGCCATGTTTCGTGCAAGGATCCGCATGGTCTGCATTCCCTCGCCATCCTGGGCGGCTTCCCCCTGCGCCCTGCCGTGGACGCTGTTCCAGTACTGGCTTGAGGCTACGGGCATTCCGCTGATCGTAAAATATTTATTCAGCTCATCAAAGGTGGCGGACAGACCGCCACGCCTTGCTACTACCACGCTGGCGCCTACCTTCATGGTTTTATCAAAGCCTGTGCTGTAAAACAGACGATCCAGGCAGGCAACCAGGGTGGCGTTGGCAGAAGCATAGTACACCGGACTGCCTAAAACCAGGCCGTCCGCTTCTTCAAATTTCGGGGCGATCTCATTTACGATATCATGGAACACACATTGCCCGTTCCGTGAGCAATACCCACAGGAAATGCATCCGCGGACCGCCTGATTGCCTACGTGGATCAATTCCGTTTCTATCCCCTCTTTCTCAAATTCTTTTTCCATCTCATGTAATGCCAGATAAGTGTTTCCCTCCGCATGGGGAGAACCGTTAAGCAGTAATACCTTCATGTTGTTTTTCTCCTGTTTCTGTTTTTCCTTATTATAATTTTTATCGCGTAAGATTTCAATCCTTCTCCCGAAAAATATTACTGGGGGGATGGGGGAAAACAGATTCTGGCAGGAAGGTACTGTGTCCATGGGGAAAGGAGCAGGAGCATGTCCCAGAGAAGATCCGGTATGGAAAAAGAATATAAAAAGCTGCCAATCGGGGTGGATAGTTTTGAAAAACTAATTCGTGGAGATTATTACTATTTAGATAAAACATTGTTTGTCAAGGAATTGCTTCTGTCACACGGAGAGGTAAATCTTTTTACCCGTCCCCGTAGGTTTGGGAAGACATTAAACATGAGTATGCTGAAGGCTTTTTTCGAGATCGGATCTGACAGGGATTTGTTTACAGGTCTGAAAATTGAGCAGGAAGAGAAAATATGCCGAGTACAGCAGGGGCAATATCCCGTCGTGTTTTTATCTTTGAAGGGAGTGGAAGGAAGAAACTATACGGAGGCGATCGAAATGTTTGCATCCCTGATCGCCAAGGAGGGGAAACGTTTTTCTTATTTATTGGGGAGCGGCAGTACCGAAGATTCCGATCAGGAAATTTTGGAGAAATTGATTTACAGGAAAGGGGATATAACTGATCTGAAAACTTCCCTCGTTACGATCATGAGGATGTTGAAGGCTTACTATGGGAAGCCGGTTATTTTGCTTTTAGATGAATATGACGTACCGCTGGATAAAGCGAATGAAAATGGTTATTATCCTGAAATGGTCAGTTTCCTGAGGGGCTTTATGGGAGAAGCGTTTAAGACGAATTCCGACCTGTACTTTGCGGTGGTAACAGGATGTCTGCGCGTTACGTTTGATATGGGAAGAATGCTTCAGCATTCTTCTAGGCCTTGCTTTTGTCGAAAAGGTTCAAAAATGGTTTGAGGAACGGGTAAATTCATCCCATGAAACCCTTTCTGCATTATACCGGGCTCTGCAATCCGGGAATGCCGATGAGGTAGAAGCGTTTTTACAAAGTCAGTTGCGCGCCACCATCAGCTATTATGACGGATATGAGAGCTTTTATCATGGTTTTGTCCTGGGGCTTTTAAAAGGAAATGGTAAGTGGACGGTTTTATCCAACAGGGAAGCCGGGAATGGGAGGAGCGATATCCAGATAGAATGTGGGGACGGGGAAACCGGTATTATTATTGAGATTAAGTGTGGGAAGGATAAGGCTTCCCTTGCGGGTTTGTCGGAAGCTGCACTAAATCAGGTTGTAGAAAAATCGTATACGGATTCTCTTTATAATGAGGATATTGCCCGGATATGGATTTTTGGAATTTCTTTTTATCGAAAAAGCTGCTGTGTCTGCGCAAAAAGGGTGGAGATTAATCAGAAAACGTCGTCAGGTTCATGCATTGAAAGCAGGAAGGAGTAAACCCGAGGATGGGAAAAAAAGAAATGGAGAAGCCCAAAACTGTGGATGTGGTCGCCCTGGGGGAGTCTTACGGAGGAAAATCTCCTGGAAATGCTGAATTTTGCCAACTGCGCGGCCTCCCTCGTCACCACCAGAAAGGGAGCTTTGCGGGTCATGCCAGAGGAGGCGGAGATCCAAAGCGGCTTAAACAAATCTTAATCATTTAGCCCCTTTTTTCTTAATAATCGTTTTGCTAAACTGGAAACAGAAGGGAGCATTACGATTATGAGAAAAAAGGCGCTTTTTATTTTCCTATTCATTTCTTTGCTGGTTCTGTCCGCTGCTGCCTGTGGGAAAAAGGAGGAGAGACAGATCGGGGTGGATGGTTATGTCTATGTGGTACAGAACCCGGATTTCACAGGAGATGTTACTGTAGACGGCCCGGAGTCGAATGCCGGGCAGGAGAATACGGATGATGCAGAGGACATGGCTGATGCGGAAGGCGCGGGAGCGGATCAAAATTCCGGAACAGAGGAATTTGTCGCCGACATAGGAACAGAGCCAGGGGAATCTGTCGCCGGCACCGCGGCGGGGAGTGCCCAGCCGAACCAGGATCTGTATTCCCAGCTGGCCTCCATCCTGGGAAGGGACGGGAAGAATTACATTGTGTCCGGCAATTCCCTTTATTTTTTAAGATCCAAATCAGGCGAGACCCAGATCCTCCGGGTGGATCTGCCGGAAAGGGAGTCCGGGGGAGATAAGTCCGGGGAAGGGTCCGGAGAAAAGTCCGTGGAAGAGTCTGGGGAAAAGTCTGGGGAAAAGTCTGGGAACGATAAGCCCCTGACGGTACAAAGAATTTGTTCCGCTGCCGTGGTTGACAGCTATACTGTAGATCCGGAAGGGAATGTCTATTATTACGCGGAGGCGCCTGTGAGCTATGCTTTCACCCAGGGCTCCCTGGAGACAAGAAGCGGAAGGGGCGGAACGGTATATAAGGTGGACAGTACGGGGAAAAAGGTTTTCTCCGTCAGGCTAAAGGAGGCCTCTGCTCTTGGAACGATTGTGACCTATAATAGATGGGATCATTTGGCGGTAGATCAGGAGGGTATGATTTACCTGCTGTGCGGGGATCAGATCTTTCTCCTGGATGGGGAAGGAACATCCCGGGGAACCATTTCTCTGAAGGATTACACGGGTTATGGCGGCGAAATGGGTTTTCTGTGGAGGAATGAAAAGGGAAGGGTCTGCTGCTGGCTGGATAACGGGGAGATCGTGGAGCTGCATCCCGGGCAGGAGTTCCCTGTTTCTTCTGTGGATGCCCTGAAAGACGTGGATGGAAAGCTTTATATTACTCAGGAGGGGCTCCTCTCCCAGAGCGGAGATCAGCTGTATTCCTATAGCTTGGACGAGGAGGGAAACCTGAACCGGAAGCCTGTGCTGCGCTGGCAGGACAGCGGCCTGGCGGACAGAGACGTATGGGATCTTGCCCTCCTGCCCGACGGGGCGCTGTTGGTCAGGTATGATGAGAATTCGAGACAGGGCGGACAGAACCTGATCTTAAAGAAAACCTCCCTGAAGGAGCTTCCGCAAAAGGAAGTGATCGTGTTCGCCTCTCTTTCCACCTATAATGACCTGACGGATGCCGTGCTTGCCTTTAATATGGCAAACGACCGCTACCAGGTTTCCCTGGAATATTTTGAAACGGATAGTTCCGGCGCAGGGTCCTTGGATGCCGCTTCCGCACGGCTGGATGCCCGCATGGTTTCTTCCGATCCGCCGGATCTATTAAATCTTACGGATCTGGATATTGGCAAATACGCCCGGAAGGGAGCCCTTGCGGACCTCAGGACTCTGCTTCGGGAAGAGGTGGTATCCCAATATTTTGAGAATATGCTGGAGGATTATACCCTGGATGGCAGACTGGTCTGTATTCCCAAAAGCTTTGCCCTTTTTACTGTGGCGGGGCGGAAGGGTACCGTGGATTCCCTGGCAGGAGGTTATGACAGCAGGGAACTGATGGATCTGCTGCAGGAATGGTTTGCCGGGCCTGCCGCTTCCCTGGGAACCTCCTATGACAATGGCGTGAATACTCCTGTGGTGGCAGAGAAAAACCGGACTTATTATCTGGAGACCTTCCTGGTCAGGGAATACCTTACCCGCTATATCGATTGGAAAACGGGCGACTGCAGCCTTGGAAGCGGGGAATTTGGAGAGCTGTTAAAATGGATCAAGGAATCCGCCCCGGAGGAGGAATATCGGTATATGGGAATAATAGAGGATTTTGATTACGTACCCAAAGGAACTCTGCTCGCGCAGCAGGAGCTGAGCACCTTTTCTGATCTGTTAAGACTTCGCTACAGGCTGGGGGAGGAGCCAGTGCTGGTGGGCTATCCCACTGTGGAGAAAAGAGTCCGCCATATTGCCAGGGCTTTGGACAGCGTCGGTATTGTGGAGGCTTCTTCCCATAAGGAGGGAGCGGCGGCTTTCTTGGAATATTACCTGAGTCAGGAAAAGAAGGGAGATTCTAATAGCTTTCCTACCCGCAGGCCGGATCTGGAGAAAATGGCAAAAGAGGCTGTGACTCCCTATTACGTCCTGGACAGCGAGGGAAACAGGCAGCTTATGAGCGATGGCGTCACCTACGATACCCGCTCAAAAGGCTATGTTAATGTGGCCAGGGATCCCTATGAATTTGATCTTGTGGATCAGGAACTGGTGGATATGATGATGGAAGCCATAGAGGAAGCCGATTTTACGCCCCGCCTGGGGGTGGAAACGGAGATCCTGGGGATCATCCGGGAGGAGGCAGCCCTCTATTTTGAAGGTCAAAAACCACTTGAGGAGGTTCTGGAGATCATTGAAAACAGGGTCGGAAATGTGGTAAGGGAGGGGCTTTAAAAGGTAAACGGTCTTAAAGTCTGTAAAAGACTAGACCTGGGGCGGCTGAACTGTTACGAAGTATGGAACACCTTTTGCAGGAAGACTTGACACTTTTTCCCGGAGCTGATACCATTATTTATGATAAAAGAAGATTTTCCGAACCTGCGGCAGAAGATGAATGATTTCTTTGAAGCAGGAGATGGAAGCAGGCCGGTTGGGAAGACGAGCCTAAGGAAGGGCAAAATCAGGAAAGAAACGGAATGGGAACGAAGGATGCTTGGAACAATTGTAAATACCTGTACGATCCTTACAGGAAGCGTGATTGGCAGTATATTTAAGAAAGGGATTCAGGAAAAACAGCAGAACGCGCTGTTCACGGCGATGGGGCTAGCTGCGACCGGTCTTGGGATCAATGCCGTGGTTCAGAATATGCCTAAGAGCAATTACCCGGTGCTGTTCATTGTCAGTCTGGCGCTGGGAAGTCTGCTGGGCACGATATTGGATATCGACGGGAAATTCCAAAGATTGACCTCCCGATTCTCGAAGGGGCAGCTGAGCAAGGGATTATCCACCGGGATTTTATTATATTGCATCGGGACGCTGTCGATCTTAGGACCGATCCAGAGCGCACTTTATGGGGATCATACATACCTTTTTACCAATGCGACTCTGGATCTTGTGACTTCTATGGTTCTTGCCTCCACCTATGGGATCGGGATGGCGCTGGCGGCGGGCGTCCTGTTCTGCTGGCAGGGGTTGATCTATGTCTGCGCCCTGGCCCTGGGCAACTTTATGACCGCTGACATGATGACGGAGCTTTCTATCGTGGGCGGTTTCCTGATCGCAAGCTCAGGGATTTCTATCCTGAACATTAAGGATTGCAAGACCATGAACATGCTTCCGTCCCTGGTATTTCCGGTGTTGTTCTGCTGGGTGATGGGTTTGGCCGCTTGAATTTGAAAACCATTTCAGGAAACGCGCTGATTGCATTTTCGAATAACGCCGGTTCACACCGATATACTTTTAATGTTGATGATGATACGTTTCTGAGAATTTTTGTCTGAAAATGGTCATGGTCATTTGCTCCTTTGCTCCAATCCATGAATCTCAGGTAATGTCCATACGCCGAATCATAATATTGAAGCGCCGTATCATAGTCGCCTATATTTCCTGCTATTTTTCTTTTCCGCCTTTTTGTATTCGCCAAGACTTGAATAAATGGATATGAGGGGAAGAATGCTGAAATGCTCATAATCCAATAATCCCTCGTATAAATCTGCCGCTTCCTCCCAATACTTAGCAGGATTACCGTCTTTATCACGATATTCCTGCAGATTCAAAGCGCATATTAGCCATTATTTTCCGCTTTTCCTGTAGCGTTTGGCGTCGTTTTACAGTGGATCTCACTAATAAGTTTATGTACGGTAGTGCATGGACACATTTCCGAAGGCTTCCTTATTCCACATCGTAAATACCCCTGTAGCCGTTTATCTGCAATTTGAATAGCCTTACTTTCGTCTCCAAATTGATTAAGGATTGTGTAGATCTGAGAACTATTTTTATGATATTTTTGACTGGTTTGCTGCTCAAAGGTCTCTGCAAATTTCCTGCAGCATACCACGGAGTCATTATAAGAATGCATCTTTCCGAAGTACGCATCAAACCATATTTCAATGCAAGGGTTAGACCAACCGACACTGACCCCCTCTTTTTGTGCCTTTGCGATGATTTCATCAAAGTTCACCACTTTGTCTCGGTCAAATACAATCCAAGGTTGTCCATATTGTGGTTCAAGAGCAGCCTGCTCTTTGCAGGTTTCAACTAGCTCCTGTGTTTTCGCTTTGGAAACTTTGATGACAATGCGTCCCCGTAGCTCCTTGGGAAGAGAATCCCGGAGACCGTATAGATAGTTTTCTTCGGTTTCTTTGGCATCGGTTACGATAAAGTAGTAGCCGAGATCCGGAACTCTCGTTCTAAAGACTTCCCTAGATTTCCTTTTTCCGGTTCTGTCTGATCTTGCCATATTTAATCCCCCTTGAACATATTAAAATATTTAAGGGTAGGAATTGCACCATATTTTCCTAGAAGATAATTTTTCTCGTAGCTTTCGTCTTTCCGTATTTTAGCGCCCTCATTGTCGATAAAGTCCGCAAGAGAGTAAAGCGTTGACACTCCGGATGAATCCTTCTCAGTGAACCATATCTCATCTCTGCGCAGCAGATTGTTGGATAACTGCCAGGAATCGTGTGTTGTAAAGACTAACTGCGCATGATTTGGGTTGGTATTCGGGTTCAGAAACATAATCAGAAAGCCTCGAACAAGCAATGGATGCAGCCGTGCATTTAATTCATCAACAAAGAGAACACTTCCTGTATTTAACGTATCCTGCAAAGCCGGATAAAGCGCAAACATTTTCAATGTGCCGTCAGATTCATCCTGTAAAGGAATAGTCGCTGTTTCATCCGAGCCTATCACATGATGGACTGCATCTATCTTTACATGCTCTGCATCTTCATCGTCACTTTTAATGACTTCAACATGAAAACCGATAATAGATGGATCAAATGCGGCAAAATAATCTATTACCTTTTTTTGAACAGCTTTGTCGTCTGCAAATCCCTTCGGAATCAATGAGGAAAGGAACGCATTTTCAAATGGGTTTCCGAAATTGGCAAAGTTAACATTATAAAACCAATCTCTAATCATTTTGAGTTTGGAGATCCGCTGCTTTGCACCGAGTGAAACAATGAGCGCCTCATCATAAAGAGATACTTCTATTATGTCCTGCATTTTCCTTGGCAAGCCGGATAAGTCAAGTTCATTCCCATTTCGGTAAAATATAGATTTGTATTCTCTTCCTGTTTTCGCTTTGGAATTAAGCCATTCTTCTACAACTCCATTTTGATTCAACGTAAAACCATAATTATATGACTTACAGCCATTTTCCTCGGAAGTTATAAAATAGACTTCAAAAGAAGACTCTGCATCTTTGCTTGTAGTATCAAATAAAAATGGAGTAAGCTTGGGTTTTCTTGTTTTTGATTTTTTATCGTCAATTTCTCCGCCATAAGCAAAGGACTCCATTACATAAGTGGTCATGTAACGAAATGCTTCGACTACATTGGACTTCCCGCTTGCATTTGCGCCATAGATAGCAGCTGTTGGTAAAATCTTTTCTGCGCCTACTTGAATCACCCGGTCGGAGTATTCCGTAATTTTGGTCGCAGAGAGATCAAGAATTGTATCATCCTTAAATGATTTGAAATTTTTAAATCTAAATTGAATGAGCATAGTCTATCCCTCCTGCTCCTATTATACTCATTTTCCCAATAAAATCAACATTTATTTGAGAAAAAATCACATATAGATGTTGATTCAACTGTTTCCTTAAATTCATATCTTCGGAGAATCTTTCCAAATACCAGGCAGACTGCGATCCCCAGGATTCCCAGGATAAACATTACAAGGGCAGCCCCGGAGCCTTTTCCCATGCCGAATATGCTTGTCAGCAGCCCCTCCGGATCTGCCTGCGCCATCCATGGCTCACAGACCTTATCCACCAGAAATCCACCTGCGAAGGTGCCAATAGGAATGGTAAAAAACTGCATTGTGTTCCGGCAGGAATAAACCCGCCCCTGCATTTCCAGGGGAATGGTATTGCGCAGGATCACATCCAGGTTGGCGTTCATGATGGGAACGACGGACCAGCCGACGATTTGGGCGATGCACCACCATATTGGCGTCTTTGCAAATGCAAGGATAAAATTCTCTGTTCCCAGGGAAAACAGCATGGTAAACAGGATTACGCGGATGCGGTTCTTGGGCGGGGGAAGCACGGCAGCTGCCAGGCTGCCTGCCAGCGTCGCAAGCCCGGCGCAGGACATGACAATTCCCAACACCGCCCTTCCGCCGTTTTCATGGGAAAGCACATAGGGCGGAAGGACCGCATCAAATGCGGATGCGACAAAATTCACTCCCGCAAGAAATAAGATCAGCCAAAGGATCAAACCATTTTGGCGCAGGTAGGATAAACCTTCCTTAGCGCTGGACAGGACTGACCCCTTTGAACCGTCCTGATGCTGTACATCCGGGGATGGGATATGCACGAAAAACGCCAATGCTGCGAAAGCTGCGGCAAAGGTGGCAAGATCCACGCCGATCACTCCGTCCATTCCCACGGCTCCATAAAGTGCTGTTGCAAGTACGGGGTGTAAAATCGTGACGAGGGAGTTGGAAAATGACCGCAGACCGCTTGTCCTTTGGTACTGCTCCCTGGGGATAATCAGTGTCATTGTTACTTCGCTGGCGGGTTGCTGCACCGTATTCATCAGACCGTTTACCGCATTCAGCACGTACATATGGACAGGCAGCAGGGAGCCTGTTTTTAATAAAATAAGAATCGTCACGGAACAGCACGCGGCGAAGGTATCGCAGACAAGCAATGTCCGTTTTTTATTCCATCGGTCCGAAAGAGCCCCTGCAAAAATGCTCATCAGTACATACGGCGTATAGGAGCAGATGGAGAGAAGCGCCGTCTGCAAGGCGGAACCGGTTGTTTCATATAACCACAGCGTCAGCGCGAAGCTTGTCATGGCGCTGCCCAGCTGGGAAAAAGACTGCGTTGACCACAGGATATAAAAAGTTTTTAAATCTTTCTTGTGATTCTTCATTTTAATCTTGTTCCTTTGCAGAGCGTGTAGATGGATTGACGGATTTACATTGCATCATACTCTGTATTATACGCTTATCGGTAGAAAAAGTATAGTGGGACAGATGAGGAAGCCTCAACAATGCTTTACTTTCCAATCATCCGGCAAATGCAGCATCTTTCATGGAACGGTCTTTTGTTAAATGGAAAGCTGTTAAATGGAAATCAAAAATTTCCTTAAAATTAATTGACATATTTTCGTCGCCTGCGTATAATAATAGTAGTGATGAGGGAGAGATCCATCATCGAAAATATTGTCCGCTCACCGCTGGCGGTCTATAAATGAACGGTTCGAAAATATTGTTCGCTCACCGGAGGCGTCTAATAAATGTCCGGTCCGAAAATCAAGCCCTATCGAAAGGTAGGGCTATTTTTATCTGATCAGTGGGGAGACTATGATTTACCAGGAAGGATATGTTTACCATATTAAAGATGAATATTTTGAAAAAGTAAAAGAAGACAAACTCATGCAAAATAAGGAGAACGGTGCATACCGTCCCACATTTTACTGCCTGCGGGATGAAAAGACGGGGCTTTTCTGGATGGTCCCGCTCAGCAGCCGAGTAAATAAATTTCAAGCGATCTATGATAAGCAAGTACAAAAGTACGGGAAATGTCTGACTATCGTTATAGGGAAATTTGATGGAAAGAAAGCCGCCTTCCTGTTGCAGAATATGTTTCCGGTAACAGAATACTATCTCGATCACATACATACCCGTAATAACAACCCCGTTCCTGTAAAACATTCTATTCACCGGACAATCAGCACAAATATGAAACAGCTTCGGCAGCTTCATGCACGGGGGAAAAAGGTTGTATTTCCAGATATTTCACGTTTAGAGCGGCTTATGCTTGCTGAATTGAAAATAAAGGATACTAGTGATGAATGAAAGAAACAGACAACTTATATGAAAAAAACATTTTGCACAAATTTAAGGATGTACTCGGTGAATATTGTACCATCAATCAATTTGTCGAATTATCAAAAAGATGTCTTGTTATGGAGCATGAATCCGAGATAGGTAAACGACAAGATTTTATTGCCCTCGCTTCTCGGTATGCCATAACATTGACCAGCTATAATGCAGAACAAATGGTTAATGCTATTTCGAGGAGTTATATTGTAAACATACACCTATGCTTTGAGACATTTCTGAAGGATGTATATTATCAAGTGAAATCATACGGTAAATACAGCTTCAAGGAGAAACAACAAACCGAATCTTGGCTAAAATGTGTCATTAAGAATACACTTACTGAAAATATACCAGAAGACATAAAACCTTTGATTGAGCTATGTGAGTATTATCGTCTAATCCGTAATACCGCAGTACATGATTTATACGATTTTGATTCACATTCTAAAGAATATAGTAAATTGCAAAAATATAAATTCAAAACGAATACTAAGTTTTCTAAATTATCCGCTCCAAATAGCTATGAAAAAATTTCCTTTGATGATTTTGTAATGTTCTCGCGGTCATGCATTGAATTAGCGACGTACATATATTACAATATTTCATATGATTACAAGAAAATTGTTACAAATATGCCTAAATCAAATATTGCAACATTGCGAAAGTATAAACCTCAACGGCAGGAAAAATATTTACTGGCATATATCAATACACGTTTCAGAATAGACGATAGTTTAAATAATCAACTACCGCAATTATTAGATGAATTACGACCCGATAGTCTACCGGTAAGACGTCCCCCTTCATAAGTATATTTGCTAAAATGTACTTATGAAGGGGAAAAATGTGGTTCGATTCCACATCGGGTCGCTCATTTTTGAGAAGGCAGGTGTACCCACCCAAATCGCCCCTCAATATTCATAATATCAAATGAATTTTCTCAGTCTATGAATCTTCCTGGCGAAGAAGTGAATCGGCTATTCAAGAAATGTCTTATCTTATTGAACTTTAGCAGTTCAATAAGCCTGAAATAGGCCTTTTCTCGGCACTATAAAAGAATGCCATCTAATCGGAGGGGTGCAGATTGTATTAAACCTTGTCCCTTTAGACATATACATTATATGAAGCCTTTCCAAGGGAACTCAATCACAAGATCGCTTCACTTGGACTGCAATATTCTTAATATCCCCAAGTAAGTATTCCAGAAGTTCCTCATCGCCTGCGCAATACTTCTGAACGAATGATTCCATTATTTTTTGCAATTCTTTTCTCACCTCATCAACGTCAGTTCCCGTCAATGCAGCCTGTATCTGTATGTGATCCTCCTTTGACCAATCAGGTTCGGCTAAAGGCCTTTTCAGTAAAATATGTCTGATGACGTCAACCAAAACGGGCTCGCACAGATTGCCTGTTTCATCCCTACATTTTGATAATACACCAGTTACATATTCCTTCGGGAAAACGCCAAGAAATTTCTGTTCCAAATAGATACACCGGATATACTCATATATTTTATCGATCCCGGTATATTCGGAAATATCCTTTAACACAGGATAATCCAGGATCAGAATCGTATTTTGAGGTTCAAACCTGACATCATATCTCTGAAAAAAATGGGGCAATTCTAAAACAAAAGTACGATAGAAACACTTATTCTCATAATGCCTGAAATCTGTCATGATTGAATTATATAAATCCAATGCTTTCTTTACCTTACTCTCAACACGCAACAACCCTGTCTCGTATGCCTGCTGCGCGGATATCCAATCTGTTGAAACTGGTGCGGATATTCCATCTGTCGATACTGCAAAGCTGCCTCCGTCCTGCTCCAGTTCGTGAATACAATATAAAACCGCTTCCATCAACTGATCCGCTTTTTCGTATGTGATGGAGGTACTCTCATTGGCGGTATATTTTTCCGCCAGTTTTCCAACAATCGGCACCAATTCTTCCATAGTATAATTCACTGCTTCTCACCCCCCGAAAAGTGCACTCAGAGCCTGACAATATAATTCATAATCCCATCTTTTCACTTCATCAAATTTTGAATACTCGCCATATCCGTCCGTATCCTTATAACCCTCATATCCTGCCCGGATCGCCTGTGCAAAATTAGCAAGACATGTCCCTTCCAGATAGTCCAAATCCCCAAAACAAATCTTTTCAAATTGCTCTTTCATCAAGTGAAGCAGTTCATCATCCGTGATTTCATCCTGCATTTCGTTCTTATATAAATAGAAGATCTCTTGAAGCCGGACTATGGTATCAACATAATTATTCTGGTCGATATAATCCGAATCGCAAAATTCATAAATGATTTTAGGAACAATCCCCTGCCCAAATTCCACTCTTTTCTGCTCTTTCAAAGCATTTTTCTGTTCTTCCAATATGAGTTCTGCATCCTGAGCCGTCAAAGAAAGACCAAACTGTGCAGTAGCCTGATTCGTTTCCAGGACTTTAGCAAGCTGGTTCTGCTGCTGCAGCAAAATCATCCAGTCCTTATTCATAGACATTCCTCCCCATTTTTTTATTTGAAACAAATCATAGCACTTCCCGAAAGCGAATACCAGTCTTGTATTTTGGCACTTTTTATAGTATAATTGTAATGGATGAACAGACAAATTATTGATGAAAAGATGGGCATCCGCTACACCCCGCAAGACAACTATTATCTTCCCGATCTTGCATTACCTACCGAGGAAGAACAGTCCATAGGTGTATGGGTTCAGTCCTTCACCTGTTCTGTTAGGAAGTTTCAAAAAATTCACAATTAGTCAAGCAAGATTTGCCGAATCATACTTGACTAATTTATTTTTTGCGTTATACTTTATATACCCTAGGATGGGAGGTAGCGCGATGTTTATTGGCAGGGATCGGGAATTGGAGACTCTGAGCAAACTGTATTCCTCAAACAAATTCGAATTCACAGTCATATACGGGCGGCGGCGTGTGGGAAAAACGGCGCTGATCAATCAATTTATTCAAGGCAAAAACGCCATCTATTTCATGGGCATGGAGAGCAATGCCAAGCAAAATCTCGAAAATTTCAGCAAGAGCATTTTAGAGTACCGTACGGGCATCGAAACGGACGGCTCCTTTCACTCCTTTCAGGCGGCATTGGAGTATGTGTTCAAGCTGTCCGAACAGGAGCGGCTTATCCTCGCCATCGATGAGTACCCCTATGTCGCCCGGTCGGAGAAAAGCCTCGCCTCTACGTTTCAGCTGCTCATCGACAAGTACAAGGACAACTCAAAGTTGATGCTGATTCTCTGCGGTTCGTCCATGTCCTACATGGAGGATCACGTCCTTGCCTACAAAGCCCCGCTTTACGGGCGGAGGACGGCGCAGATAAAGATCGTTCCCTTCGAATTTGAAGAAGCTTGTTGTTATTTCAAAAATTTCTCCGAAGAAGACAAGGCGCTGCTCTACGGGATCGTCGGCGGAACGCCACAGTATCTGCTGCAAATAAACGACAAGATGAGCGTCGAGGACAATATCAAGAATACGTTTCTGAACCCCACCTCTGCACTGTTTGAGGAGCCGGAAAATCTGCTGAAACAGGAGGTGCGGGAGCCTTCGCTCTACAATGCCATCATCACGGCAATCGCTACCGGCTCTACCCGAATGTCGGAGATATCCGGCAAGGTCGGCGAGGACACCAATGTGTGCTCCACCTATGTGAAAAACCTCGTCGCCCTCGGCATTATCCGAAAAGAAACGCCTTACGGCGAAAAGGCGTCCCGGAAGGCGATTTACGCCATCGAGGACAACCTGTTCCGCTTCTGGTACCGCTTTGTGCCGGAAAACAATTCCATTATTGCCCGTGGCGCAGCCGACCTCGCCTACAAGCGCATTGAGCCGTTTTTGCACGACTATATGGGTAAGGTGTTTGAGGAGATCTGCAATCAGTATTTATGGAAGCTGTTGCTTGCCGGGCAATGTCCGGTGCAGTTTTTCTCCCTCGGTCGTTGGTGGGGCAACGACCCGAAAGAAAAACAGCAGGTCGAAATCGACATTCTCGCCGAGCAGGACAAGGATACCGCCCTTTTTGGGGAATGTAAATGGACGAACGAAAAGGTTGACCTCGGCGTGTTGGAAACGCTGGTCAAGCGCAGCGAGCTGCTCCCGTATCAATACAAGCACTTTTATCTCTTTGCCAAATCCGGGTTCACAAAAGGGTGTGTGGACAGGGCGAAGGAGATGGGGAATGTGGTGCTGGTGAGGTATGGGGATATTGTGGATGTTAAGAAAGAGATGCAGAAATAGATACACCGGGAAGAAACTGCAAAATTCTATTCCTGTTTGGGTAACATATGTAGGGGTTTTTATGCCGATAAGGGCAAAAACAAGGGAAATACATAAGGTTTGAGCATAGAATAGGTGGAAAGCCCTGAAATTACAGGGCTTTCAGAGGGTAACTAAGACAAATTGGAATTGATTGAAGTCCGTTTTAACCTTTTTCTTCTTTTTTACTACTTGGCTTCGCTTTTCCGCAGCAAAATGCTTCCTTCTTTCGTTGCCTACTTTGTCAATTTGCGGTTCATAAACTTGGGATTAATGTAAAGGAGATAGAAACTTGCGACTGCAATGATGATGACCATACCAACTAATCCCATTTCAAAACGAATCGTAAGCAAAGCAATTCCTGTCTGTACACAACAATAGATCAGTTCTATCTTTACATTTTTTCGTCTTTGAACCACATCCGTTTCATACAGGTGGTTGGTGGACATCCAAATGGACGCCAGTAGCAATAATACGAGAACAAAGAAAAATTCACCTCTGTACAGCCCCTTGTTCTGATAATCCGCATGACGAAACTGGTATATTGCCTGTGTAACGGCAAAAAGGAAAGCCGCCTGCATCGTAATCGCAATTCTTGTGAGATTGGCGCGAATAATCGGATTCGGCTTCTTTTTTTCAGGGGTCTTTTCTGATGGGTGCTTATTCGGTTCAACGAGCTCCGACAATCCAATCTCAAAAACATTCGCCAACTCAACGAGATTACTCGCTGTCGGTTCGGATTGACCGGTTTCCCATTTTGAAACTGCCTGACGGCTTACTCCTAACTTCTCTGAGACATATTCCTGAGACAGTTTAAGTTCTTCCCGTTTCAGTCTAATATTTTCACTCAAACTCATATCGAAAACCTCCTTGTGTTTTTTGTGTTCTCATTATACCAAAAAGCACAGTTGCGCTCCACCAACTATATGTCAACTGGCAGTTGCAATTTAAATTAAATTATGAAAAAAAACACCGCAAGTCAAGCAATTATCACCCCCCCCCAGGCCGTCCCAAAACTTGTTTTCTGCAACAAAAAATGCCAGATATATTTCATACGAAATAGATATCTGAC
>CANPYG010000016.1 GCA_947588205.1 uncultured Acetatifactor sp.
AGTTGGCTGAACCCCGCATTTTCTCTGGCACTCTGGAATTTCGTTTGTCACTGGAATTTACTTTGGCATTCAAGCTATCTTTCAAAATATTTCGAATATTTCTTCAGATTTTGGGCGGCAATGAACCGGGAGAGATTGAAACGCCTCAGACTGATCTGTGAGCTCTTCTCCTCCATTTTCGCAAGATACCGGGCTCCCTGCCACGCAGGATCTTCCGGAGCTTCTGCATTTTTCAGATTTTCACGGGCGGTCTGGGCCGCCAGGTGGGGCAGTAATACCGGTGCGGCATCCGCGCTTAAGCCCGACAGGAAATCATAATCCCTGTAACTCTCCCCCAGGAAAAAGGAGTCCGATTCACCCGCTTCCATACCCGACATTGCCACATTCACCTTTGCGGCCCAGTAGTCCGGATGACCGAAGGAAAGCACCAGATAACAGCAGGTCACAACCACGCAGCTGTAACGGAAGAGAGGAAAGCTTTTACGGAAAATACCTGCCGCAACCCCCAGGAAAAGCAAGAACAGCACCACCAGCGACCATAGCACGAAAATCCTTAAAAATGTCAGGTAATAATACCGGATATAAATGATCATCCTCCATCCGCTGGACAGGATCATAATAAAGGTGCAAAGCGACATGACCGTAAGAACCGCCTTTAGTACCCTGCTCTCCCGGAAATACTCCATACACACCAGCACAATGACCAGGTTCAGGACGCTTACCGCAAGGAGCTGGAAAAAGCCTTCCCTGGCATACTCCGCATAGGTGTATCCGTCCGGGAGCCGCATCTGTCCCAGAAAAAGATACACAATCTGTATTACACTGAAAACCAGATACAAAGCAGTGAGTATACCGGTAACTGTGATCGCCAGAACCGGCTCCCCTGTGTGATGGTCCTTCACCGTCTCATTTATCCTTTTTTTACAAAGAAAACAAAGGAGACAATAGACCGCCAGAAACATGACTGCAATCATCAGGCAAAAATGTAAAAAACCTGTCACATCCAGCTTTGCGAAAAACAGCTTTTTAAACAGCTCTCTGAATACCGCATCCGCGCTGAACAAAAGCAGAAACACC
Organism: uncultured Acetatifactor sp.; assembly: GCA_947588205.1. Lineage (GTDB taxonomy): Bacteria > Bacillota > Clostridia > Lachnospirales > Lachnospiraceae > Acetatifactor. Next base: position 1,078 of record CANPYG010000016.1, read on the forward strand.
ACAAAAAATATCGGCACGGCGATTCCGATCCCCGCAACCATATAAAATATCTTTACGCCCGTACTTTTTCCGTGCTTTTTACGATAGCTGAACGCATCCTCAAACGGTCTTCCCATTTCACCCAGGATGCCAAATACTACCCCAAAAATACTGCCCACATATTTTCCGAACCGCCATTTTGAAGTGTCGTACAGCTGGTTTAACAAAAGACAGATAAGCAGGAGGAAAATACCCGCCTTGTTCATCCAGATGATCCTGTTATCATCCGTGCAAAAAGTCGATATCGCCAGCAGCATTATACCCGCCATGTAAAAGACGCTTCCTTTTTTCCAGGAAATCCCAAGTTTTTGAAAGGCTGAGCCAAAAAACCAGAGACCTCCTGCCACGAAAAAAGGGTAGGTGATGCCCGACGGATTGCGGAACATACAAAAAGCATAAAAGCAGGCGAACAAAAAGGCCGTCAGCCCGAAGAAACCAAATCCGTCTTTCAGCCTCTTCGTATATTCTGTCTCTTGCGGCTCAGGAACAAGCTGCAGATTGGAACCCGGGGCCGCCGACGCTTCCGCCCTCTGTACGGGGCTTATTCCCACAGCCCTGCCCTCCTGCCATGTTGTGTTATCTTCAATACTCCCAAGCAATTTATTTTCACTCATAAATACTCTCCCTTTCCCTTAACCAATTTCGGTTGATGCCGTACACTGCGCAGAAATCGCCCCCGAAGACTGCGCACTTCACTTTTCACTGCGCTTCTTTGGGGCGTATTCCAGCAGATCCCCCGGCTGGCAGTCCAACGCCTCGCACAGCTTCGCCAGCGTGGAAATCTTCAACGCCTTCGCCTTGCCGTTTTTCAGGACAGAAATATTGGCAATGGTGATGCCCACCCGGTTCGCCAACTCCGTAACGCTCATTTTCCTCTTGGCAAGCATAACATCAATGTTAAAAATAATATCCTCTTCCATAAACACATCTCTCCTTGCAGCAATTTCAGACTTTAATAGACAGATACTCCAAATGACCGCTTTGCTATATGGTCAGATCGCTCTGCTCCTGCAATTCCGCCGCCTTATGCACCAGATGGGACAGGGTGGCCGCGGCTACCGACACCGCGATCCCTGCAAATACCACGATCAGGGAAACCAGGGTGACACCTGGATGGCTCATACCCAGAAACAGGTACAATACGTTCATCACAAAGAAAAATCCCGCATCGCCCACTGCCAGATAGGCGATCCACTTTAAAAGCTTCGCATTGTCCATACTAAAGGAACGGTCTTCCCCGATGTTGGACGCTATCCTCCAGCCCAAAACCAATGCGATATAACAAGGAACCGCCGTCGCCCACAGGAAGATCAGCCACGGATAATAGCAGTGCGCGAATTCGGGATTGTCGCGCACCAGACTTTGCCCAAAAGAAGGAATCACCCATGCATATCCCACGATTCCGCATATGCCGACCCCGACCAGTACGATCTTAAGCCATTTTGCCAATGTTGATTGTTTCATAAATTCTTACCTCCAAACGTTCCATTTTTGTCTACTTTGCAGCGGGTTTGTCCGCCCCTGTCACTTGCTTACCTCAATATAGCATCGCTATTAATGTTTGTCAATAGTTTTTTATCGAATTACAATAAAATTTTATTGAATATTTATTCGGGGTGGATTTCTTCCTATTTGGATGGTACAATATCAACAGGAGGGAAGACTGGCGGCTTCTGAATTGAAGGTGCGCCTGGCGGCAGTGAAATTCACAAGGAAAAAATAATTTTATTTTATCCCTTACCCCGCCTAACAAATGGACTTTTTCCCAGACTATATAGGTGAAAGCATTGATCAATCGCTTGGAGTATAGCCATGAAAAAACAAGAATTGCTGAAACAATTTGATGACGACCTGTTGGACAGGCTGTTTGGGTTTTGTTATGCGCGGACGAATGACAGCTATGAGGCCCAGGAGCTGTGTTCGGACATCATCTTCGCATTGGTTAAGGCGGCCCATACAGACGGAGAAATAACAAATCTGTATCCGTTTATCTGGAGAGTTGCCCGAAATGTGTATGCTGATTTTTCAAACAGCCGCAGAAGACATGCAGATGCATTTTATGACGGCGACGCGGATGAAGTCTTACAATTTGTGGCTGCAAAGGAGCAGGAGGATGACAGCGATGAGCAGCTTCGCGCTGTTTACCGACGCATTGCATTCTTAACCAGGGCATACCGCGAAGTCATGATCCTATACTACTTAGACGGATTGTCCACCGCGGAAATAGCAAAGCTGCAAAATACCAGCGACGGCGCTGTCCGTCAAAGATTGTTTTCGGCAAGACAAAAAATTAAAAGCGAGGTAGAAAACATGACAGAAACCTTTAATAAACCTTTGGCTCTTGACGAAATAAATTATGTTATGTGGGCAACCGGTGATCCCCATTGGGGAGATCCCCGAAATGTTTGCAACCGAATGTTTTCAAAGCACGTTTTATGGCTTTGCCATAAAAAGCCCATGAGCGCGTCCGAGATCGCAGAAGAACTGAATGTGCCTACCCTTTACATTGAAGAGGAGCTTGAAATCCTTGCAAGGGGAGAAAACGGTGAATATGGTCTTCTCCGCAGAATGGAAAACGGCAAATATGCCATCAACTTTATCTTGATGGATAAAGAAATGGTTGAAAAGGCCCACGCCGCGTACGCCGAGCATCTTCCAAGTATCTGCGAAACCATCTCGGATTATATCACAAAGCATAAGGAGGAATATCTTTCCTTCCCGTATCTGAATAAGAAGGTTGACTTAAACCTGATCCTTTGGCAGCAGATTTCCAGAATCGCTGGTGCATTTTCAGGCAATGTGGAGCGCATTCTTTCGGAAAAATATTTTTCACAGTACGGAAAGACAGACCGCCCTTTTAGTGTATATGGATGGGTTGATAACGGTAAACATTACAGCGCAGGCTGGGATGGGGTATATGCGGAAAACATATGCGGATATACGAAAATCTGTCTTGATAATATCTACATTACGCGAATAAAAGCGCATTTTCATTGCGGGCTGAATGTTTCCCAGGATCCGCAGATTCAGTTGGCGCTTCGGGCAGTCTGCGGTCTGGATATATCCTCTCTGTCCGAAACCGAAAAGGAACACGCGGCAAAGGCGATCGAGTGCGGTTATTTGTACCGTGACGGCGACATGCTCTATACCAAGATACTTGTCAGCCAGATGAAGGACGATAATCGTCTCTTTGAGATCAGCGATGGCCTTCGCAAAGGGTACTTTGAGGAAGATGCGAGGATTGTTGCGGGAAAAATCGCATCCCTGATCAAAGGGAGCATTCCGGAATACTTACATGGAGAATGGAGATTTGCAAATACGATTGCGAATGCGCCGATCCTGGACAGCGTTGTGGAGGTTCTTATTGATAAAGGCGTTCTTACGCCTCCGGAAAACGGTGTCGGGGCGGAGGGCTGCTGGATGAGCGTCATGAAATAATTCATACCGCCGGGAGCATAGGCTCCCGGCGGAGATTACGGAAAATGACGTCCGGCCCTCTCTATCTGCCCACAGCCTGTTACAGCTTCTTTTGTTCCATCGATTTTCGGATCCACATAACCCATAAACCACTCTTCCATCTGGCTCTTCAGCTCCAAGGCTTTCGCATCATACTGGGGCTGTCCGTACAAATTCACCTCTTCCGCCGGATCCGTTTTGAGGTAATATAACTCATTCTTGCCGTCCGGGTAGCGGTGAATGTACTTCCATTCTTTTGTACGGATCATTCTGACCGGTCCGTATTCATCAAAGACCATTACCGCATTTACGCCTCTCTCAGAGGAATTATCGGGCGACGGATACCGCTCCCGTAAGCTATTCTTCTGTAACAAAAGACCCGCAAAGCTTCTGCCCGGAAGACATGCCCCACCGCTTTGCCGAAGTCCTGCGCAATCCCGTCCACATAATTGCGGGAACTCCGTTCGTTCCCCTGTATTTTCCCATTCAATACCAGCCAGCTCTAATATGGTAGGGAACACATCATAAGCGCTCACCAGCTCCCCGCAGACGCGTCCTGCAGGTATTTGCCCCCTCCAGGATGCCAAGAAAGGAACTTTAACCGCTGTATCAAACATATTCATGGGGAAGGTGCCGTTTCCTTTTCCCCATATGCCATGATGACCCATGCTCATTCCATTGTCGGACGTAAATATCACCAGAGTATCCTCCATCAGGGAAAGCTCCTCCAGACGATCAAGAATCCTGCCAATCTGTTCGTCCATTGCACTGACTGCCGCGAAATAACCGATCAGATTCTCCCTCCGGGCAGGCGTTCCGTATACCGGTTCCGTAGTCATATCTGGATGATCCGGCACATCCGGTATGCCCGAGAAAGCACAATCCTTATAATAATCAATCCATTTTTGCGGATGCTGCTCCGCTCCCCACGGCGAATGAGGCGCCGTATAATGGACAGCCAGGTAAAAAGGATTGTCCAGATGGGCAATCCAAGGCGAATCCTTCGGAGAATCCTTGGGCGAACCCTTGGGAAGATTATTCATTTCATCCAGATATGCCAGCGCCTTATCCGTAATCAGCTCCGTCACATATTTCCCATGTTCCACCGTAATATTCCCATTTTCCACCATATCCGCATGATAATAAAACGCCCCGCCTTTGCCCATAGTGTACCATTTCGAGAAACCGCATTGCGGGCGGATGCTGTCACCCAGATGCCATTTCCCGGACAGGGCACAGGTATACCCGTCCTGGCTGAGCAGCTGAGTGTACGTCGTCTGACCCTCCAGATAACAGATTGGCTTCCGCTCATCCCTGTAACCCCCATATGGGTTCTCCCGCCCTTGGGCAGCAAAACGCTCTGCGTCCAGATTGCCGGACCGGAGCCAGTCATGGATGCCATGGGCAGAAGGGATCCGGCCGGTCAACAGGGACGCCCTCGCGGGAGAGCAAACCGGGGAAACACAGAAAAAATTCTCAAACCGTACTCCGGATGCGGCAATACGGTCCAGATTCGGCGTATATAGCTCCGGTGTTCCGGCACAGCGCATCGCCCATGCACCCTGGTCGTCCGACATGATAAATACGATATTCGGTTTCTTTTTCATGTTATCTTTTCTCTCTTCTTTTTGTCTTCCTACAAGTTTTCTTTCGTTGCTTCCTTCAAGTTTTCTTTCATTTCTTCCTTTAAGTTTTTTTCATTTCTTCCTTTAAGTTTCCTTTAAGTTTCCTTCAAGTTTTCCCTCGCGCTGGTTTTTCCTCGTGCAAGCCGTACTCAGCCGTTTATTCACTCAAGGGAGCCCGCCAGCTTATAATAATTCAAAGCCCAAATTGTACATCCTTCCTTACACGCCCCGCTATTCCGGTATTTGGAAATCCTCCGCCTCATTAAAAGCGCCACAGTTGATCACAATTTGCGTACTGGGAACCTGAATTGTGGACATAAGCTTTGACTTCGCTTTCTGCAAAAATCCTTTCTTGCCCTTTGTATCCTCCGATGAATCTGCCTGCACGAATTCCTCCAGGGCAGCGTTCACCATATATGTAATATCCATGGAGCACCGAACGGGATAACCCGTTTTTTGATCTATCCAAAGAAGCACCTCCATATCCTCAGCCCTTCGCATCAGTTCAGGGATCAGCTCCTCATTCTTGCGGAAAAAACTTCCCAAAGGCTTCAACATATCCTGTTCCAGCAAGGTTAAAAGCATTTCGATACATCCGGTGTCCAGAAGCACATTTTCCAATCCTGTATTATGAATGACTCCTTTATAACGGTATGCCTTTCCGGTACCCAGGTCATCCTCCCCTTCCTTCACAAGCTCATCCAGCTGCTCCAGGTAAGTCTCTATCATCTGCTTGCCGTTGTAACGCTTTAACTGGTCAGCCTCCACCTCTTCACCGACCCATCTTCTGCCCTTTTTTAAGTACAGCCGACAATTATCCTCCGTTTCATATGCGTAAGCCTGAAAATCGCTGCTGCCCAGCCATCCCAGATCCACGGTCATATCGGCTTTTATCTTTAACGGATCACTGAAAGATACCATATCCATAGCTGCAGAAGCGCTCAGCTTGAGCTTAAGGACCTCCGCATCCATATTCATGGTCAGCGTTGTCTCCATGCTTTTCACCTTTTTCAGCTTCTCAAGCGCATCCTCCACTTCAGTCTCCGCATTTTTGCCTTTTGATGTGAAGGCGCAAAGCAACAATACCCCGCATAAAACAGCGCCCGATATCGCCAGCTTCGCCCAGCTCTTCATCCCTTTTTCCATTCAGCCTGCCTTTTGAAAAAATCAAAGCTTTTTCGATAATCCGTTTCTACTTCATAGAGTATTCCGCTTTTTTACAAAATATCACTGAAAAATTTCCCCGGAACATTTTCCGTTTTCTCTATAATGCACAATGCTTTCTCCAGGTTCCCTTAAGATATCTCCCCGCAAAGCATATCACCCGGAAAATCCAGTCCATGACCATGGCAATCCACACGCCGATGGCTCCCATTTCCATATTTACCCCCAGGATATAGCTGAAGCCGATACGGAAGACCCACATGGAAAAAATAGCGATCACCATGGTATATTTTACATCGTTGCAGGCACGGAGCATATTAGGCAGGACAAAGGACGCCGGCCAAAGGAACATGGCAATCCCGTTATGGATCATTACAAGCTGATACGCCAGATCAGTAGTATCCTTGCCCAGCCCATAAAACGCCAGAATTTGATGCAGGAAAAGGAGCATCGTTGTATTGCATAAAATGGTGAAGAAATATGTAATCCCCAGCAGCTTCTTCGTGTAATAACGCACCTGCGCCAGGTCCCCAGCGCCCACGCAGCGCCCAATGACTGCAATCATGGCAAGATTCATAGCCTGCCCTATGATACAGCCCATGCTGTCCAGGCTGTTCGCCACTCCGTTCGCTGCGATCTGCACAGTACCGAAGCCCGCAATAATGCTGACCACAAGCACACGCCCCAGCTGGAAGATCCCGTTTTCGATTCCGCTGGGAATACCGATGAAAAGAATCTTCTTCACCACCGCAATCTCAAACCGGAACCTTCCGGGAATCAGATGAACGGTATTTTGCGGATTCAGAAGCAGAATATACAACACAATTCCTGCTACGGCGCGGGATACCAGGGTGGGAACCGCAACCCCGGCAACGCCCATATGCAGCACGAACAGGCAAAAAGCGTTGCCCCCGATATTGATGATGTTCATCAAAATAGATACCTTCAAAGTGATCCTGGAATTGCCCATGGAACGGAAAAGCGCCGCGCATGCATTATAAACTGCCAGAAAAGGGAAGGACAGCGCCGATATCAGCAGATAGATAATGGCGTCGTCCATAACTTCTTTTTCAATGCTTCCAAAAAAAAGCTTCAGGACAGGTTTATGGAAAAGCATCACAAGGGCAGAAATCCCTATGGTGATAAGGCCCGCCGTATAGATCAACTGCTTTGCCGAATGGCAGGCATCCTCCGTTTTGCCTGCACCGAGGAATTGGGACGTCACCACCGCGCCTCCGGTCGCCAACGCGGCAAGAATACTTATTATGAGGTTATTGAGCATATCCACCAGGGACACTCCCGACACAGCCGCTTCCCCCACGGAGGAAATCATCATCGTATCCGCCATGCCCACGGTGATGGCCAGCGCCTGCTCCAACACAAGCGGTATGATCAGCTTTTTTAGGTCTTTATTACTGAATAACACAGTCCTGTCACTTCTTTCCTGATATGTTTCTTTCCTATACTTTTCCCATTCGTTTCTTCCTATTTCCCTTTTTCGATTTCCCTTTTCCTATTTTTCTTTCCCTGTTTCCCTTTTCCGATACGTTTTTCCCATCGTCCAAACGGGCCATCAGGGATGCATCCGATAAAGCCCGCAGGCGTTTTCCCAGGTGATACGCTCTACTTCTTCGCAGGCGATCCCTTTTATCCTTGCCATTTCCTGCACCACATAGGAAAGATTCAAAGAGCTGTTGCGTTTTCCCCTAAAGGGCACCGGAGTCAGATATGGGCAATCCGTCTCCAGAACAATCCTGTCCATGGGAATATACTCCACCGCTTCCTTTAATTTATTTGCGTTCTTATAGGTCAGCACGCCCCCTATGCCGAAGAAAAATCCCATCTCCAGAAAAATCCTGGCGCTCTCCTTCGTATAACTGAAGCAATGGAGCACGCCCCCTATCTCCTTTGCTTTCTCCGCCGTCATGATATCTATGGTATCCTTGGCAGCCTCCCTGGAATGAATTACCACAGGCAGACCGACTTCCCTGGCAAGCTGCAGCTGACGCGCAAACCATCTCTTCTGCGTTTCCCGGTTCGGCGTATCCCAGTGATAATCCAGACCGATCTCGCCTACCGCAACGCATTTCGGAAGCGCACACTTCTCCTTCAGCCACATGAAGGATGCTTCGTCCAGTTCTGCGGTGTCCGAAGGATGAACGCCCAAAGCCCCATAAATATAAGAATATTTTCCCATCAGTCCAATGGTTCTCCTGCACCCCTCCAGGCTGGAGCCGATATTCGTTACCCTGCCGATTCCCCGATCAGGCAGACTTGCCAGCAACGCTTCCCGGTCTTCATCAAAAGCATCATCATCATAATGCGCATGTGTGTCGAATATCATCGCTTTTCCTTTCTTATAAAACCAAATGATCATCCCGCCAGATTTTAAGTAAGAAAAAAGCTCCAAAACCCGCCATTTAGCGAATCCCGGGGCTTCCGTGCGCCGCCAGGGGCTCGAACCCTGGACACCCTGATTAAGAGTCAGGTGCTCTACCAACTGAGCTAGCAGCGCTTACTTGTTTCCTAAGCACGTTGTAGATTATACTATATGTTTTTCGGAATTGCAAGAGGTTTTTTCATTTTTTTTATCTTTTCTGTAACAGTTCAGCCAGCCGCCTGATTTGATGGAAAATCGTGCTTGCACGAATTTTCCATCATGTCTGGCGGCTGAGGGAGCGCCATTTTATGAGCAAAGGAAGTATGTCCGCTCCTTTGGAGCGGACTTGGAAGCGACGGAAAGCGCGCAAGCGCGGCTTTGCGAATGTCGCAGCTGAACTGTTACTCTTTTTTCTGTCTTTTCTCTGTCTGCCGAAAAATATTTTTCGATACCTTGACAGTTGGCGCAAAGTAAAGTATAGTAATGCATGTTACATACAATACTATCATTTGCTAGGGGTGCACATCGCTGAGACTGAATCCTACGGATTCTAACCCTCACTACTTGACCCGGATAATACCGGCGTAAGGAAGCAGACGTTTATATGAGATTCCCGCAGATATAAGATTTTCAGGTGTAAGATTTCCTCCGAATATGTGAATTTCTCCGATATGTGATTTCCCTGAAAAAGGGAACTCCCTGAATAAGGGAAATTCATCCGGCACGGACATAAGGTATGGGGATTGCTGCCTGCATCTGACGGATATCCCGGCATAAACGCGATGACCGCCCTCCTTGCATAATCAAAGGAGGCTTTTTTATGCAATTAGTTAATGTTGACGGCGAACTGACTATATTAGGTTATGCCGTATGTATCCTGGCTATGATCCTTCTGTTTGCGGCTGCAGCCCTGCTCTACCGCAGGAAGCACGAATCTGCCAGGCTGTCCACCAAACAGCTGGTATGCTGCGCGGCAGTTATGGCGCTGGCCTTCGTCACATCCTTTATCCCGGTAGGCCCCGAGCTGCCTTACGGCGGCAAGGTTAGCCTGTTCAGTATGCTTTTTATCTGTCTGGCGGGCTACTGGTACGGACCCGGAGTGGGGCTTACCACAGGGCTTGCCTACGGTATCCTGCAGTTCCTGCAGGAACCCTACGTCCTGAGCTTTTTCCAGGTATGCTGCGATTATATCCTTGCCTTTGCCGCGCTGGGTGCGGCAGGCTTCTTCTGGAAGAGCAAAAACGGACTGTTAAAGGGTTATCTCCTGGGAATCTTCCTGCGGGGAGCATTCCACACCCTGGGCGGATACCTGTACTGGATGGATTATATGCCTGAAAACTTTCCCAAGGAACTGGCAGCGTTCTATCCGATCATTTATAATTATTCCTACATCCTGTTGGAGGGTCTGCTCACTGTGGTCGTGATTTCACTGCCTCCCGTAGCGAAGGCATTGAAGCAGGCGAAAAGGATCGCGGTGGAGTGAGATAGAATAATTCCGGCATATATCCAAAAGGACGGCAGGAGAGGGGAATCCTCTACAGTAAGATTCCCACGACAACTCCGATTACATACAGCAAGCCAATGATCATCGCATTTTCCCTGCGGTCATGATTCATTCTGCATAATACCAGGACGCCTACCCCCGTGCCGGTCAGGAGTCCTGCCATCATCGTGCCGAAGTTCATCGCCTGTTGAAGATAAAGCTGAGTTACAACGATGGAGCCGACACAATTGGGAATCAGCCCCACCAGTCCTGAAACCGCAGGACCTATCACAGGATGATTCGTCAGAATATCCGCAAGAATATCCTCTCCGCCGAAATGAAGAAGAAGATTCAGCGCAAAGGTGATCAGCAGAATAAAAAAAGTAATCTGCAGGGTATGCATGACTGCAGAGCGAAGGACTCCCTTTTCACACTGGCAATGCTCCTGTTCGCAGAGGTGATGGATATGATGATGCTCTTCCTCATGCTCCTGCACGTCCTTCATCCTTGAGGAGAAAAGATCCACACAGAACCCGGCAGCCATCCCGATGACAATTTTCAGGAGAAGAATCCGGGCGATCAATCCCCATTCCGCACGTTCTGAAAGCAGGATCGGCAGCATTTCATCCGAAGTGGACAGATAAATCGCGAACAGGGATCCCAGGGAAATCACCCTGCCTGCATATAGATTGGAAGCCGCTGCGGAAAAACCGCACTGCGGCACAACGCCGGCAAGGCTTCCCAGCAAAGGACCCCATTTGCCTGCCCTGCGGGCAGCCGATTCCATTTTTTCACTAGCCTTATGCTCCAGATATTCCATGGCAAGATAGGTCAGGAACAAAAAGGGCACCAGCCTGACAGTATCTATGATCGTATGCTCTATAACGTGTATCATGCCGCTTCTCCTGTTTTCCTGCTTTTTGTTTCCCCGCTTTTTGTTTTCCCGCCGTGCTCCCTACTTTTCTTCACACACCTGGAAAATATAAAACTTCAGGTAATAGGACTGTTCCGCTGCCCAGAGGATCGGATGATCACAGGCCTGGGTACGGAATTCTACCTGGCGCAGTCTCTTATGCGCGCCATTCGCCGCTTCCCGTATAGTCTTCGCGAACAGCTCGGGATCCATAAAATGGGAGCAAGAGCAGGTGACGAGGAAGCCTCCGTCCCTGATCAGCCTCATCCCTCTCAGATTGATCTCCCGATATCCCTTTACCGCATTCTTCACAGAATTACGGGACTTGGTGAAAGCGGGCGGATCCAGGATCACCACATCGTACTGCTCTTTCTGTGCTTCCAGACGCGGGAGCAGTTCAAACACATCCTCGCAGGAAAACCTCACCCGCTCCTCAAGACCATTGAGGCGTGCGTTTTCCTTGGCCTGCTCAACCGCCAGCTCGGATGAATCCACCCCCAGCACATCTGCCGCTCCTGCCGCACCCGCGTTCAATGCAAAGGAACCCGTATGCGTAAAACAGTCCAGGACCCTTTTCCCCTTACAGAAACGCCTGATGGCAGCGCGGTTATTTTTCTGATCCAGGAAAAAGCCGGTCTTCTGCCCATCCTCTACATCCACAATATAATGGACGCCGTTTTCTACAATTTCCACCTTTGTATCGAAGGGTTCCCCGATAAAGCCCTTATGCCGCTCCATCCCTTCCTGCTCCCTCACCTTGGCGTCGCTGCGCTCATAGACTCCGCGGATCCGGATGCCATCCTCCAAAAGCACGCGTTTAACAGCATCTAAAATGACCAGCTTCCAGCGGTCAATCCCCAGCGCCAGCGATTCCACCACCAAGACATCGGAAAATTTATCAACCACAAGCCCCGGAAGAAAATCCGCTTCCCCAAAGATCAGGCGGCAGCTGTCCGTATCGATGGTCTGCTTCCGGTACTCCCAGGCGTCCCTCACCCTTGCCTCCATGAACGACTCGTCGATCACCGTATTTTTTCTGCGGGAAAGCAGACGAACCGTTATCTTTGAATTGGTGTTGATAAAGCCGACGCCCAGAAAAAAGCCGTCGAAATCATGAACCTCCACAATATCGCCGTTCTCAAAGGCACCCTCTATCGCCGCGATCTCATTATCATATACCCACATTCCGCCCGCCTTCAGCGTGCGTCCTTCTCCCTTTTTTAAAGTGCAAACTGCCTGCATTCTGTTCTCCCTTCTCTTATGGAGTCTTCCGCTCGGCGGATTCTTCCACCCGCTTATTTTTGCCTTTCAGGACATGCTTTATAATACTATACTTTTTCCCCGGATTCAAGAAGCTTTTCTCCCGGGCGGTTAAATCCAGGGCGTTTTAGGGCGTATTGTTTTCTACAAGATTCAACAGATGGTTATTGTCAATTCAAAAAGAATGAATTATAATAAAGAAAGCAAATGATAAATTTAGAGGAGGCATTATTATGGCTTTGTCACAGGACAGTTTTTATACAATAAAGGATATCTACGGACTACCGGAGGGGGAGCGCGCCGAGCTAATCAACGGGAGGATTTTTTATACAACGCCTCCCGGAAGAACACACCAACGCATTCTATTGACCCTGGCGATTAAAATATCACAATACCTTGAGAATTCCAGCGGAGCCGGGGAGGTATACATTTCACCATTTACCGTAATCCTGAACGAGGACGACCGGACCTACGTTGAGCCGGATCTTTGCGTAATCTGCAGCAACAGCAAGCTGAGTGAGGAAGGCTGCATCGGCGCGCCCGACTGGGTGATCGAGGTGGTTTCTCCGGGAAGCAAATATATTGATTATTCTACCAAGCTTTTCGCCTACCGCGCAGCCGGCGTGCGGGAATATTGGATCGTGGATCCCCTCAAAAACAGGATCACTGTATATTATTTTGAGAAGGACCGCACAGAGGAATTCGATTTTGCGGATCATGTGCCCGTGGGAATTTTATCCGGGTTTTATATCAACCTGGCGTAGAACCAGGGTAAGAAACGTGCGCCGCCGGGCGCACGTTAGAAAAAAGCCGCCCCGTACTATGGAGGCGGCTTTTTAACTCTCGTCGATGCGACAGGATTTGAACCTGCGACCTCTACGTCCCGAACGTAGCGCTCTACCAAGCTGAGCCACGCATCGCTTTCTTACAGCTGTAAAGGCTTATGCCCTATAGATGAAGCAAAACCCCACATATTACGGTCAATTTCCTTTAACAACAGTAAGATAATACACAAATTTATAGGATTTGTCAAGCCATTTCCTTTCTTTTTTAAACTTCCTTAGCCCTCTGTTTTCCAATGAAGCCGATGCAGCTCCCCTTCTGTTTCAAGTCCTCTGAACGCATTCTGTCTGAGCGCCTCATACAGAACGATTGCCACGGCGTTGGACAGATTTAACGACCTGATTGTAGGAAGCATGGGAATCCTGATGCAGGTCTCCTCATGCTCCACCAGAATCTCCTCCGGTATTCCTGCGCTTTCCTTCCCGAACATGATATAATCATCCGGGGCGAAGGCTGCCTCGGTATAGGATCTCTTCGCCTTGGTAGTGGCCATCCATATTCTTGCTCCCGGGTGTTTTTCCTGGAATTCCCTAAAATTCACATACCTGGTCACGTCCAGATGCTGCCAGTAATCCATGCCCGCCCGTTTGATCTCTTTTTCATTCAGGCGAAATCCCAACGGTTCTATCAGGTGCAGGCTGGCGCCCGTGGCCACACAGGTTCTTCCGATATTGCCTGTATTCGCCGGAATCTCAGGCTGATGTAAGATAATATGCATTGTCGGTCTTCCCCCCATCACACTTTTCTTCCGTTTACATCCGTTCCGACCGCAGCTTCTTTACAAAGCGCTTTAATCTGCCCATGGCTATTTTCAGGTTTTCCATGGAGGATGCATAGGAAATCCTCAGATATCCCTCCCCGCAGTCTCCAAATGCGCTTCCGGGCACCATTGCCACCCTTTCTTCCTCCAGGAAGCGGGTCGCAAATTCCTCGCTGGTCATCCCAAATTCCCTGATACAGGGGAATATGTAAAACGCGCCGTAAGGCTCAAAGCATTCCAGATCCATCTCCCGGAAAGCATTTACCAGGAATCTTCTTCTTTGATTATAGGAGGTACGCATCCGCTCTATATCCTCGTCCCCGCTGCGCATGGCGTCCACCGCCGCGTACTGGCTGGTTGTGGGAGCGCACATGATGGCAAACTGGTGAATCTTGCGCATCTGGTTCATGATAAGGCTGGGTCCGCAGGCATAGCCGAGTCTCCAGCCGGTCATGGCGTAAGCCTTGGAAAAACCATTGATCACAATGGTGCGGTCTTTCATCCCGGGAAGGCTTGCAATGGTGACCGGTTCCCCCTTATAGGTCAGCTCCATATAGATTTCATCAGAAAGAACGTAGATATCCTTTTCAATGATCACCTCAGCGATGGCTTCCAGATCCTTCCTCTCCATGATCGCCCCTGTAGGATTGTTAGGGAAGGGCAATACCAGTAGCTTTGTCCGGTCCGTGACGGCTTCGCGCAGCTGCGCCGCAGTCAGGCGGAATTCGTCCTCTGCTTTCAATTCTATAATGACGGGTCTGGCGCCCGCAAGAAGCGCACAGGGCTCATAGGACACAAAGCTGGGCTGGGGAATGATCACCTCTTCACCGGGATTGACCATGGCGCGGATGGCGATATCTATGGCCTCCGAACCGCCCACTGTGATAAGGACCTCGTCGTTATAGGCATATTCCAGACCGAACCGCCTTTTCATATAGTTGCAGATTTCCATCCTCAGCTCTACCAGGCCGGAATTAGAGGTATAAAAGGTGCGTCCTTTTTCCAGGGAATAAATCCCTGCATCCCTGATATGCTGGGGGGTGTCAAAATCGGGCTCGCCCACTCCAAGGGAGATCACATCCTTCATTTCGCTGGCGATATCAAAAAATTTGCGGATGCCGGAGGGCTTTATGGCAACGCATACATCGGACAGGGGATTTCTCATGGCGTGATCATCTCTCTTTCATCAGTGGGATTTTGATTCAGAATCGTTCCATGGTCCTTATATTTTTTCAGGATAAAATGAGTAGAAGCGCTTAGCACCGCATCCAGTGTTGCGAGCTTCTCTGAAACAAACGCCGCGACCGCCCTCAGGCTCTTGCCTTCCAGAATGACCATGAGGTCGAATCCTCCGGAGATCAGGTAGACACTGTTCACTTCCGGATAGTTATAAATCCTCTGAGCCACTTCATCATAGCCATGCACGCTCTTGGGCGTAACGCGTACCTCGATCAGGGCGGTCACCTTATCCAGGGAAGTCTTATCCCAGTCGATCAGGGTATGGTAGCCGCAGATAACGCCCTCTGCTTCCAGGGCTGCCAGCTCATTCGCCACATCGATCTCCTCCACGCCGAGAATAACCGCCAGCTCCTTTAAATCAATACGACTGTTCGTTTCAATAATTGATAACAACTCTTCTCTCATTTGAATCTCCTTTCCATGCCCTTATATATTTCATCCGTTTTCGGGCGATCCATATACCGTGCCTCACCGTCATTCAGGATCAGTCTGTCGTTGCCTTCCGTAATGCTTCCAACGACCCGCGCCGGAATCCCCGCCTCCGCGAGCACATGCACCAGCCCCGGTCCATCCTCTGAAACCATGACCAGGCAGCCGCCTGACAACAATTCATAAGGATTGAGCTCCAGATATTCACAAACCTCCACCGTTTCCTGACGGATGGGAAGCTTTTTTAGATCGATGGTCAGACCCACGCCGGCGCGCTCCGCCAGCTCCCAGAGAGCGGCAAAAACGCCTCCCTCCGACGCATCATGCATATCGCTGACGCCCGCCTGCCGCGCCAGCTCCGCCTCAGGTATTACTGAAATATATTCCCGAAAGCGCCGCGCTTCCTCCACCAGGTATTCCGGATACCTGGTCAGAAGACCGGCCCTGCTTTCCTCTGCAAGAAGGGAAGTTCCTTCCAAGCCGATCCATTTTGAAAGCACGATATCCTGCCCCGGGACAGCGCCCTTAAGCTTTTTTTCCAGGGCACCGTACGCCGTTATCGACGCCACAGGCTGCGACACTGCGCCGCTCACCGCGGTATGCCCTCCCGCGATCTGTAGATTCAGACCTTTACAGATGCCCTCAGCCTCGGCCATCAGCTCCCGCAATTCCGATTCTTCCATTGCTTCAGGGAGCAGGAGTGCCAACGTCACCGCTGCCGGGCTTGCGCCCGCTGCCGCCAGGCTGTTCATGCCATGGTTGATCAAAAGCCCCATATCATCCATCCTATGGATAACTGCCTCCTGGACACAGACCGCTGTCCTGGCGCCTTCACCAAACGCCAAGATAGCGCAGTCGCGACCTACGCCTGCGCCATCCATTACTTCTATCCTCTTTGATCTGATCTGCCTTATTACAGAACGCTTCAATACTGTCTCCGATAGCTTGCCAATCCTCATGGAAATCTCCCAATCCCCTTTCAGCCGTCAGACCGGATCCTCCTATTGGATTTCCCGGTTTTCTCTCGGAAAAGGGGCTGTCTATTGTCCGGCATTCTCCGCAGGGGCAGGGGGAATCAACAGGGCAATTACATCTTTTACATGATCAATGCTTCCGGTTCCGATTGCCGCCATAATTTCATTATATGCATTGGGATCCTCTGTCACGACCCCCACTGTGGCGATCCTGGGAGACATCCGGTAGTTGCTGGAATTCACCTTTTCCCGGCTGACTTCAACCCCGTTTTCCGTAACAACCTTCCAAAGCCGGGCTTTATACCCGGTGTGGGGGCTTCCTCCCACGGAAATATACCCCAGCGGCTTAGAGGTATCCGCATTGATCTGCTCGGAGGGAGGCGTGGTCTCCAGGATCTCGCTGACATAAGATACCTTTCTGTCCGCGCTTCTGGTTTCCTTTCCATATATATTGAAGGTGATCTTTTTATTCTTTACATAACCTTCAATATAGATCGGGGTATCCGTATTATTCACAAAACGGAAATCCTTGCCTGCGCTCTCTGAAATTGCGGCGTCCGCAGAGGGATCCACATAGCTGACCGACATGGAATGATTATAACGCATGGTAACCTCAAGCTCGGCGAGCAGGACGGCGTTATACAGCGTGGTGGACACCTGGCAGATTCCTCCGCCGATACTGTCCACAACCTGGCCATTCAGGTAAGCGCCCCCTTTAAAATATCCATTTTCTGCCGTAAGCGGGGATACCGTATTATAAGTAGAAAATTCTTCTCCCGGATATAACAGCGTTCCATTGACAAAATGACACCCGTTCGTCACATTCGCGCTTCTGTCAGCATCGGAACTGGCAAAGGAGGTCGTAAAGCTGCCAAGAAGATCCTTCACCTGGGACAGCTCCTCCTCCGTTCCTTTCGGCTGGACAGACTGAACGATCAGCTCCACCGTACCCGCGCCGCCGGACCATCCGTTTGTCAGAAAATCATAAATCGCATCAATGGATTTTTCCACATCCAGACGATATCCCGGCTGCCCCTCTGTATACTGAAAAGCTCCGTTTTCACGCTTCAGGGAACCGTTCACCGCTTCTTTATCATATTTTGAACAGGTATTGATCAGAAATGCATTGATATCCGACACGCTGAAATTATATTCTATCGGAAAAACCTTTTTGGTATGTTCCAAATCCTTAATCGCCTTGTACCGTTCTATTACATTTCCGCTGCTGCCAAGCGCCAGCGCTTCTGAAACCAGCTCAGGATTAGACCAGAAGAGCCCGAGCTCTCCTGCGGTGGCGGCAATCTGCTGGTTGTCGCCTGTCAGAAGCATAATCTGCGCGGACTTCAGATTATTTATATAAGCATTGACCGCCTGGACCGCCTCAGCCTCAGTCATACCGGACAGATCGATCTCCCCTGCGTAGACGCCGGTCTTTATCACGGGAGAATTTGCCGCAGGCTCCTTCGGGGCTTCTTCCGCCCGCGACTCCTTCGCCGCTGCTCCTGACAGGACCAGAAACAGCATTACGGCAGACAGACCCAGAAGCCGCAATATACGACTACTTCGCTTCATAACAAACGTCCATCCCCTTTCCCTCAGAACAAACGCGGACTAACCCAAAACAGATGCGATCATAGGCAGAATCATGGCGAGAATCAATAATCCTATAATGACGGCGGCAATGATTCTTTTCTTTTTACTGTTTAAATTAAACACGGCTAAAACCTCCCATCCTGCAGACGCCGGGAAATCCCGCGCCCATCCATCCTTTGCGGATATTATAACCAACTTCCCATGGATTTGCAAGGCATATGTTCATTTTAATTTCCGGGCGGGGCTGAACTGCTGAACTGCCGCAACAGTCCTATCCGGCATCTTTTTCTGCGGAAGGGCACAACTCCTTTAAAAAACAATCCTTACACCTAGGCGTGGGCGCTTTGCAAATTTCCCTTCCCAGAGTGATAAGGTGCATATTGTAAAGAATCCAGTGGTCCTGGGGCAACTCCCTCATCAGGTCAAATTCCACCTTGACCGGATCTTCCTCCTCAGTGAGCCCAAGCTTTCTGGAAATGCGTTTCACATGGGTATCCACCACTATGCTGGGCTCATGATAAATATTTCCCCGGATCACGTTGGCGGTCTTGCGCCCCACGCCGGGTAGGGCAGTCAGCTCCTCCAGCGTCCGCGGCACCTCTCCCCCGTACTCCGATACGAGCTTCTGACAGCAGGCGATGATATTCTTTGCTTTATTGTGGTAAAAGCCGGTAGAATGAATCTCCTTTTCCAGCTCCTTAAGATCCGCCCTGGCAAAGGCTCCCACATCGGGATATTTTTGAAAAAGCGCAGGAGTCACAAGATTCACCCTGGCATCCGTGCATTGGGCGCTCAGCATGGTGGCGATCAAAAGCTGCCAGGCATTTTCATGATCCAGGGAGCAGCGGTATTCTGTTCCATAATATGCATCCAAGGCTTCCAATATCTTCGCTGTATTCTTTTTCATTTGTCTCCTGCCTTTCTACAGGCGGAACGGCTCCAGATGCGGCAAAAACTTTCTTTCCTCTTCTTCCTTACGGTAAAAGCCCCTGATCTCTCAAACCGTTTTTCCTCAAATCTTTTGAAAAGCATATCCTGTGTCACAAGGATAAGCTCCCTACAAATCTGTCGAAAGCCTGCTGCCCTTCTGCGGTTCTCTTATAAACGCCTGCATCCTTTAACACTTCCATAAATACCAGCCCGATTTCCTTCTCCATGATGGCGTCGATATTGGATGCGTCTATTTTCTCATACTTCGGGGAAAACTCTTCCACCCAGTCCGCATGCTTCGCGAGTACCTCTTCTTCACGGATATCTCTTCCGGCAAGCATGGCTTCCTTAAGCTGTGCAATTTCCTCTTTTAATCTGGCAGGAAGCACCGCAAGTCCCATGACCTCGATCAGACCGATATTTTCTTTTTTAATATGATGGAGGTTCGCATGGGGATGGTACACTCCCAGCGGATGCTCCTTTGTCGTGATATTATTGCGCAGTACAAGATCCAGTTCATATTTTTCACCGCGCTTTCTGGCAATAGGGGTAATGGTATTATGCGGTTCCCCGTCGGTATAGGCATAGATAAACGCCTCCTCGTCGGTATACCCCCGCCATTTTGCAAGGATCACATCTGCCAGGGCAATAATGCGGTCCGTATCCTCTCCGCTGAGACGGATTACGGACATAGGCCACTTCACGATACCGGACGCCACATCTTCAAAGCCTTTTACCGTAAAGGTGCGCTCTACGGGCGCCTTCGCCATGGCAAACTCATAATGGCCGCCCTGGAAATGGTCATGGCTCAGGATAGAGCCCCCTACAATGGGCAGGTCGGCGTTTGATCCCACGAAATAATGCGGGAACTGCTTCACAAAATCAAACAGCTTGCAAAATGCGGAATGATCAATCTTCATCGGCACATGCTGATAATTGAAGACGATGCAGTGCTCATTGTAATATACATATGGAGAATACTGGAATCCCCACTGGCTTCCGTTGATGGTTACGGGAATAATGCGGTGGTTCTGCCTGGCGGGATGGTTCACCCTCCCGGCATAGCCTTCATTTTCCCGGCACAACAGGCATTTCGGATACCCAGACTGCTTTGCGTTCTTCGCCGCAGCGATTGCCTTCGGATCCTTCTCCGGCTTGGACAGATTGATGGTAATATCCAAATCCCCGTATTCCGTAGGGGCGACCCATTTCATATCCTTGCGGATACGGTATCTGCGGATATAATCGGAATCCCGGCTCAGTTTATAGTAATAATCTGTCGCCGCTTCCGGGGAAACCTGCTCATACAGCTCATAAAACTTCTTAATGACCTCGTTTGGCCTGGGCATCAGCATGCCCATAATCTTCGTATCGAACAAATCCCGGTAAACCACGCTGTTTTCCGTGGTAATTCCCTTTTCATAGGCATAATCCAGAAGCCGTCCCAGGACCTCCTCCAGCTCATCCTCCCGCATGGTCACATGACAGGCGCCTGGCGCATTGCCGTCCTCACCGGCAATCTGCCCTTCTGCAGCGTCCATCGGTTCATCCTCCAACTCATCCAGCTGAAACAACTCCAGAAGGCGGTTCGTGGTAAATACTACATCCTCCTTAGGAACTAATCCTGTCTGTACACCATACAATACCAATTTCCTGATATCTGTCTGAATCATATTCCCTCTCATTCTGCCGCTGTCGGCGAAGCTTTCTCCTACCCGCCCAAACGGCGCTTCCTTTAGAAAGCTTCCTACGTCATTCACATATGTGCCTTTTCCATCGGATTTCCCATAGGATTCCCTATATTGCGCGGGGACCGTCCCCGATTTCCACCACATAGAAATCCGCTGCATAACCTATTTTTTTCTCATAGGCTTTGCCCACCGCGTCAATGAAATACTCGATGGAGTCATCCTTTACGATGCTCACGGTACAGCCTCCGAATCCGGCGCCGGTCATGCGGGAGCCGATCACGCCCGGAACCTTCCAGGCTTCCTCCACCAGCGTATCCAATTCTATGCCGGTCACTTCATAATCATCACGAAGGGAAACATGGGAAGCGTTCATCAACTGCCCAAAAAGCGCCACGTCATTTCTCTTAAGCGCCTCCACAGCCTGAATCGTTCTCTGGTTCTCATACACCGCATGCTTTGCGCGCTTACGGCGGATCTCGCTCTTTATTGCCTCCTTATGCTCTTCAAAAGCCTCCTCCGTCAGATCGCCCAGCGACTTGATGGGAATCACCTTCTGCAGCTCGGCAAGGGCTGTCTCGCATTCACTGCGGCGTTCATTGTATTTGGAATCGCCCAGGCCTCTTTTCTTGTTGCTGGAGGCAATGACAATCTTAGCATTCTCAAGCTGAATGGGGGCATACTCAAAGGACAGGTCTGCGGTATCCAGAAAGATCGCATGATTTTCCTTCCCCATCGCAATGGCAAACTGATCCATGATTCCGCAGTTGACGCCATTAAAGTTGTTTTCCGAATACTGCCCGATCAGCGCCAGATCCTGATTCGTCACATCAAAGCCGAAGAAATCCCGCAGGATATAACCCGTCAGCACCTCTACGGATGCGGAGGAGGACAGCCCGGAGCCATTTGGAATCGTGCCGTTGAGCATCAGATCCATGCCGCAGGGAATCTTCATTCCCCTCTGCTCAAACGCCCACATCACTCCCTTGGGATAGTTCGTCCAGTAGGCCTCCTTATCGGGCTTTAAATCCTCCAGGGAAGATTCGATCACGCCCCTCCCCGGGAAATTCATGGAATAAAAACGAAGCCTGTTATCATCCCTCTTTCTCGCCACCCCATAGGTTCCAATCGTCAGCGCGCAGGGAAAAACATGACCCCCGTTATAATCCGTGTGCTCTCCGATCAGATTCACCCTGCCCGGCGCGAAATACGTCTGCGCGCCTTCACAATCCCCGAATATCTCTGCAAACTTTGCCAAAATAATATCTTTCATCTGCTTCTCCCTTCCTTGCGGCTTTTCATTTTTATTTTGATACGTCCTTTTTATGACAGTCCTTTGACACCCGCCTTACGGTATTCTATGTACCTTTCCCCCTGTCTCCTATTATACAAAAAAAACAAACCGATTTCCATATCGATTTGCTTTTTTTACAAAAATATTGTAACAGTTCCAGCCCACATATCTGCCGTGCAAGCCACGTCGCGGACCGGTCCGGCTTTAGCCTACCTCAAAAATCCCAGACTCCTGATTATGTACGGCTCCACCGCTTTCCCCTTGCAGATCTGGAAGAAGCAGATTATCTTTACCACAAACAACACCACCTCAACAACCCCATATGCGATGGGAATGATTATCGTCCAGAACAGTAGCGCCGCACAAATCCCAAGCAGGGCGTTTACGACCGTAAACTTCAAAGCCTGACGGACATGGAATGCCGCGTATTTGGAATGATTGCTGCTCAGAAGCGCTATAATGATGCCAATCACGCCCCACAGATAAACCAGCATGGCAATCACCTTGTTATCGGAAATGTCCCTTGGATCAAACTCCGCAGTATGGTCATAGGGATCTATCGGCGCATAGCCGTAATACGGGCCGCCGGGATTCGCGCCGAAGCCATTCTGGGGCTGGGGACCCGGCTGCGGTCCTGATTGCGGCCCCGGCTGGGGATTCGGATTCCCACCGAGATTCGCCCCACAGGAAGGGCAAAAAGTAGAGCTGTCATCAACAGTTGCGTTGCAGTTTGGACAA
Source organism: uncultured Acetatifactor sp. (assembly GCA_947588205.1). GTDB lineage: Bacteria > Bacillota > Clostridia > Lachnospirales > Lachnospiraceae > Acetatifactor. The sequence goes on from CANPYG010000016.1 coordinate 23,886, forward strand.
ATTTTCATCGCTATCTCTCCTTCATCTTTCTTATATTTTTATATTATAATACGTCCGGCTTTTCTCCCGCTTCCTTTCGGAATTTTAGGATTGTCCCTGAATGCTTCGGCAAGGTAATGGTAACCTTGCCTGCATGGACCGGATAATCAACTTCCTCCAGGGAATACCCTTCCTCCGAGGTTTGCAGCAGTCGTTTCATCCAGCCTTCTCTCTCCGTTCCGGTCTCCCAGACCTTCACGTCCCTGGTGGCCTCGCTGTCGTTATTGTTTATAAGGATCACACACTGGCCCTCTCTGTGAAACCGTCCGTATGCGAGGTAATTACGGTCAGAGTCCAGCTCCTTGATGGAACCCCTGCGCAGTTCATCGTTTTCCCTGCGCAGCCGGATGATATCTTTGTGAAAAGCAATCATCTCCTGATCTTCCCTGCCCCAGGGGTATGTCCTTCTGTTATCCGGATCCGTAAACCCGCACAGCCCGGCTTCGTCCCCATAATAAATAGTAGGCGCCCCTATCCAGGTCATCTGCATAACCACAGCCTCCCGGAACACTCCCTTATTAATTCCAGTATTCGCCGCCTCCGGCCCGAGGTTATTGGTCCGTCCCACCCTGCGGTTCGTCCTGGTGAGGAACCTGGAATGATCGTGATTGGAAAGCTGATTCATCGCAGTCATCCAGCTCGGCATGGACAGGCTGGCGCCGTGATACTTCATGACGCTCCAGAAGCTGCCGGCATTCCCTAACAGATCGCCCCGGAAATCATCGCTGTGCTTCTCCATCCCTGTTAAGAACCAGGTCACGGGTTCCATAAACGCATCGTAATTCATCACGGTATCCCATTCATCCCCCTGCAGCCATTCACCGGTGTTTCCATAATGCTCCGCCAGGATGATGGCGTCTGGATTGGCTTCCTTTACCGCTTTACGGAACTTTTTCCAGAAAAGATGGTTAAACTGCCTGTCATGTCCGAGATCCGCCGCCACGTCCAATCTCCAGCCATCCGCATTATAAGGCGGGGAAACCCACTTCCTTGCCACCTGTAAAATGTATTCCTCAAGCTCCCTTGACCCTTCATAGTTCAGCTTCGGCAGGGTATCGTGCCCCCACCAGCCTTCATAGGAAGAATTATAGGGCCAGGCGTCCTTTGAAAAATGAAAATATTCCCGGTAAGAGCTGTCCTGCGACACATACGCTCCCGGCCGGTACCCGGAAGCGTTCTCGTATATCCTCTCCCGGTCCATCCATTTATTAAAGGAGCCGCAATGATTGAATACCCCGTCCAGGATAACGCGCATCCCCCTTTTATGCGCCTCTTCAACCACTTTCATAAATAACAGGTTGCTGGCTTCCAGATTCTCCCTGTTTGTCACGCGATTGATATATTTTGAGGCGAACCTGTTCTCCTGCTGCCCGGGCTGCAGGAGCTGTCCTGCGTCATTTACGATCCTTCCAATGTGGGGGTCGATATAATCATAGTCCTGGATGTCATACTTATGATTGGAGGGGGACACAAACAAGGGATTAAAGTAGATCACTTCAACGCCCAAGTCCTCCAGATAGTCCATCTTATCCAGCACGCCCTGCAGATCTCCGCCATAAAAATTTCTGACGTCCGTGCCGGCCGGATACTGATACCAGTTCTCTACCTTTTTCACCTGCTCATGAATATAGGAATATTCCCCTGTCTCCACATCGTTGGAGGGATCGCCGTTGCAGAAACGATCCACAAAAATCTGATACATCACGGCGCCCTTCGCCCATTCCGGGGTTTTAAAGCCCGGAATAATCACAAAAGAATAATACTCATCCGCCTTCTGGATCAGGCCTCTGGTGTCATAATATCCCACAATCTTGCCGGTTTCCACCTGAAAATAATAGGAAAGCTTTTCATTCTCCATCTGCTGCTCATGTGTATAGTAATCAAACTGGGAGTCTGTCTCCACCTTATTCATCAAATATTTCTGTCCGTTATGGACAAAAAAAACACGGTCAACATTATTTCTTGCCGTGCGAAAACGTATCGTTACCAGGTCATACGGTGCTGGTTCCGCCGGAGTCACATAATTTTCGGTTGTATCGCTGAATAATCCCCTTCGGTTAAACACGGGCCGCATCCCCGTAAGATACTGGGAATAGTATTCCGCCTGTTTCAATCTGTCAATTTCCATATAACCAGTACCTTTCTCTTTTCCAATATTGTACCCAAAACCAGGGAAGACTGCAAGTCCTTTGTACAAAATCGTTTACTTTTTCCACCAAAAAAAAGACAGCCCGCAGGCTGTCTTTTTTTAGAGAAGGTATTTCTTTCTTATGGGGTATAGCAAAAAACTATATAATGTATTGGGGGGTTACGAGTATTATAATAGCATGGGTTAATCTTTTTGGCTATTCTCAGTTTCCACAAATTTCACAAATTTGCATCTTGATTTTTGTACAAAATTACGCAAACAAACTTTCGAATTCCTCTCTTCCAATCTTTTCCTTCTGCAAAAGAAGCTCCGCGCACCCGTGAAGGATATTCTCATGGTTCAGGATGATCTCCTTCGCCTTGGCGTAACAGTCGTCAATGATCATCTTGACCTCACGGTCTATCTCGCTGGCGACAGCTTCGCTGTGGGACTTGGCATGGGCAAGATCCCTCCCGATAAACACCTCGTCGTCATCGTCGTCGTAGCAGATGACGCCGATATTATCGCTCATCCCGTAACGCGCAACCATCCGCCGGGCTTCCTTGGTCGCCTTCTTAATATCGCTGGACGCGCCCGTGGTAATATCCCCGAAGATAATCTCCTCAGCAATCCTTCCGCCCAGGGACACCATGATATCCTGCAGCATCCTGCCCTTGGTAAGGAACATCTCGTCCTTCTCCGGCAGGGGCATGGTATATCCGGCAGCGCCTACTCCGGTAGGAATGATGGACACCGAATAGACCGGCCCCACATCCGGCAGCACATGGAACAGGATGGCATGCCCCGCCTCATGATAGGCGGTGATGCGTTTCTCCTTATCCGAAATGATCCGGCTTTTTTTCTCCGCGCCGATTCCGACCTTTACAAAGGATTTGTTGATATCCTCCGGTACAATATAGGGTCTGTCCTCCCTCGCGGCGGCAATGGCAGCCTCGTTCAGAAGATTCTCCAGATCGGCCCCGGTAAATCCTGCGGTAGTCTGCGCTACCTGCTTCAGGTCCACATCGTCGCGAAGGGGCTTATTCTTTGCATGAACCTTCAGAATCTCCTCTCTTCCACCCACATCAGGGGTTCCAACGGCCACCTTGCGGTCAAAACGTCCTGGACGAAGAATTGCGGGGTCAAGGATATCCACCCTGTTCGTGGCAGCCATCACAATGATCCCCTCATTCACGCCAAAGCCGTCCATTTCCACCAACAACTGGTTCAGCGTCTGCTCCCTCTCGTCGTGTCCGCCGCCCATACCTGTGCCGCGGCGCCTTGCCACGGCATCGATCTCGTCGATGAAAATAATACAGGGGGCGTTTTTCTTCGCTTCCTCAAAAAGATCCCTCACACGGGATGCGCCGACGCCGACGAACATCTCCACAAAATCAGAACCGGAAATACTGAAAAACGGAACCCCGGCTTCTCCCGCCACCGCTTTCGCAAGCAGGGTCTTACCGGTTCCGGGAGGCCCCTCCAGCAAAACTCCTTTGGGGATTCTGGCGCCGACCTTGGTAAATTTCCCCGGCTCCTTCAGGAAATCCACGATTTCCTCCAGCTCCTCTTTTTCCTCCTTGAGCCCCGCCACGGACTGGAAATTCACTTTATTGTCCCCTATGGACAGCCTCGCACGGCTCTTTCCGAAGTTCATCATTCTTCCGTTTGCGCCGCCGTTGGCATTCTGCGCATTGAACATCATAAAGAGGAACACGCCTACAACCAGGACGATCAGCATGGGAAACAGGGTGGTGAGCAGCCAGCTCTCCCGCTTCACATCATTTATAACCGGAGTGATCCCCAGGCCTCTTACCAGTTCTTCCGCCTTCTCAACATCCGTCACATAGAGCGTCTTCTCTTCCCCGGAGGTCCTCCGGATAGAGAGAAAACCAGTGGGGGTTTCAGAATTGGGCGTGATCTCCACCGACCTGATCAGCCCTGACTGCGCATCTGTAATCAGCTGTTCCTGGCTATACTCATATTCTGTCCGCTGAAACAGTCCTAGCCCACCGACAATAAGCACGATCATCAGCAGGAAAAAAATCATTGGGAAAAAACTACCGCCATTATTTTGTTTCAACACTCAGCCTCCATTGTCTAAATCAAACTATCAGTCAAATTCAACGACACCGATATATGGCAGATTACGGTATCTCTGGTCATAATCCAGGCCATAACCCACCACGAATGCATCCGGGATCTCAAATCCGGTATAATCCACATTCACTTCCACTACACGTCTTTCCGGCTTATCTAACAGCGTACACAGACGGAGCGACTTAGGCCCCCTGTCCCTGAGCATCTCCAAAAGATAGCTTAAGGTTCTTCCGGAATCCACGATATCCTCGACCACCAGCACATCCTTGTCCTTGATGGATTCATCCAGATCCTTCACAATCTTCACTACGCCGCTGGACTTGGTATCCTTTCCATAGCTGGACACGGACATAAAATCCAATGATACGGGAACGGTGATCCTCTTTGCCAATTCGCACATAAAGAAGCTTCCGCCCTTCAGCACACATACAAGATGCACCTGCCTGCCCTCGTAATCCCTGCTGATCTGATCGCCGATCGCCTGAATCCTTGCATCAACCTCTTCTTCCGATAAAAGAACTCTTACATGCTCTGACATCTTCTCTCCTCCATTTCAATGAAGTTTTCTCCTTCGCGCCTCAATAACCGTACCTGCAAAACAAGTCTCGTATTTCCACTGACCTTATAAAATTCACTGATGCGATATCCGATCACCCAGAGGATGTGCCTGTCTTCCGCCAGCAAAGCAATCGTATTCCGTTCCTCCCCGGGTATTTTTTCATTCACCATAAACCGTTTGAGGGATTGATGGATCTGATTCTGTTCTCCGTCCCGCAATGTCAGGAAATCTCCTTCCTCACGCATTCGAACAGTCAAAATCTTATTTATTTTATCATAATTAAACCATTTCGTATACTTTTTTTTCGGAATATTTTCATTTTTTTTCCTTTCAAACAAGGAAAATCCAAGCGCTTGTCCTTCTCCGAGGGGAATTATCGTCTCCCCGCCAGCCAGGGCGTCGGGGTTCACATGAATACATAACCTGTCCTCCCGCTCCCCACGGTCTTCACACCGCTTTTCTTCCGGCCTCTTTTCCGTCTTCTCTCTTGACCCTTCTTCAGGTCTCTCTTCCACCGTTACATCCCGCGCGCCTTCTGCGCGCTCCAGGATCACCGTATCATACTGTCTCCTTGCCAGAATCCGGTAAGGGAGATTCACGCGCCTATTCCCTTCTCCTGAAAATAAGCCCATCACAGACTCTATATGAATACGGGATATATCCTTTCCCTGCGGACTTAGCTGCTTCAGCAGATCCATAATAAGCCTTCTGCCAATAACCGGGGAAAGCTTCATGAAGGGCGCCCGGTCCAGCACGAAGCGAAATCCTTCTCCCTGTTCCTGTTCCGTCTGCGCCTTCCCGCCGTCCGGGACCTGTCTCCATTCCCCGCTGACCACCTGTCCGTAAGCCAGCTTCGTCTGCCCTTCCAGATATTCCTGCAGCTCCTGCAACTCCTGCGCGGTCTGATTCATATGAAGCACACATCCCTCTGCAATCTGCTCCTGCGCATAAGACAGGATATGGTGGCGGATACGGTTCCGGGCGTAATCATCCCCTGCGTTGGTGCTATCCTGGCAAAAGGAGATTCCCTTTTCGTTCAGATACTGCTCTATCTCCCTGCGCTCCAGGCACAGCAGAGGACGGATGATCTGCCCCCTCACCGGACGGATCCCACACAATCCGGACAGCCCGCTGCCGCGGAATAAATGAAACAGCATGGTCTCCGCCTGATCGTTTCCGTTATGGGCAACTGCGATCTTTTGCGCCCCAACCTGGACAGCCGCCTGTTCAAATGCCTCATAACGGAGAATCCTTCCCATCTCCTCCTCGGAGCATTTATACTTCCCCGCTTCCCTTTTCACATCCCGCATAACCAACGTAAAAGGAAGCCCCAGCTCCCCACACAGCTGCCGGACATATGCCGCATCCTTATCCGCATCCTCCCTTATCCCATGATTGACATGCACCACATGGATTGACGCGTTATTCTCTGCCGCCCATTTGGATAATACAAATAAGAGGCAAACAGAGTCTGCCCCTCCTGAGACACCCGCTACGACGCCCTCTCCCGGCGTCAACATTCTGTGCTTCCCTATGAACCTAAAAACCTTCTGCTCAATTCTTTTTGTATCTTCCATATTTTCACTATAGTCAATTTCCCCGCAAAAATCAAGAACGGAATCCTCTTTTTCCCGTAGAAGTTTAAATATCGGTAACAGTTCAGCCGCTCCGTTCACTTCCGGGAACGGACGAGCCCCCGGGAACGGGCGAGCCTCCGTTAATGGCCGCTCTCCCACATCCCCAGCACGATAACCGTCATATCGTCCAGAATCCTGCCCTGGCTGCAGTGCAGCACAAACTGCAGGATGCGTTCCGCCATTTCCTTCGGATTGCGCTCCTTCATTTCGCCGATCATGCGCTTCATGGCTTCCTCATAACGGTTCCTTTCCAGGGCGTCCAGCACTCCGTCCGTCATCATAATGATATAATCCCCATCCATCAGATCGCAGGCGACCATCTCTGATTCCGGGGATTGCAGGACGCCCAGCGGAAGACTGTGCGTATCAATCTGCTCCACCAGATATTCTCTCTTGATAAATGAAGCGGCGGCTCCCGCCTTATAAAATACACAGGTTCCCTCGTACAAATCCAGATCGCAGATATCCAGCGTGGACAGATTCTTGTCCTGCCCCCGCGTAAGGACTGCATTATTAATCAGGTTCATCGCATTTTCCATGGCAAAATCCGCTTCAATCAGCTTCTCCATAAGATCCAGAATCCTTCCACTGTCCTCGCTCGCCTTTTCCCCCGAACCGGTCCCGTCCGCAAGAAGCATTGTCACCCTTCCGCATTCCGATTCCAGGAAAGCATAATTATCCCCGGAGCAGGCTTCATTCTCCCGGACCGCGCGGGCCGCCCCGGTCATCACCACATAGGACGGCTCTTCCACCAGCATAAAGCTTTTGGGGCTCTCGTCCACCTGATAAGGACTGTTTAAGGACATGGAAAGCCTGCGGTTCAGCGCAACGGACAGCAGATCCGCCACCTCGCCGGCTTTCCTGCTGCCGCGCTTGACGCTGTTCATGGAAAGACACATTCCCGTGCGCTTTCCCGGCCTTTCTATGTAAAACAGATCTTTTACGGCAATCCCTTCCTGCTTCAGGGTATGCAGGATGATTTTTCTGCGCCTTTCCTCCACCGGTCTGTAGCGGTAAACCTCCGAAGCTACCTTTGTCATGATCTGTGCCATTTCAACCAGATGATCGCATAATACCTGCCTGTTCTCCCATTGATTTCTTGCCATCAGCATTTTCTCCCGGTCATCCGACTGATATTCAAAATCTCCTTCCAGGTTCTTCGCCAGCTCCCGGAAGGAATCCGCATAACCCATCAATCTGCTTTTCCCAAAGTCTGATATTTCAAGGAGATTTTCTGCCGGCTTGTCCATTCTTGTCTTCATATTCTTCCTCTCTCCTGACTCTTTTTCCCACGATTACAGCTGCAGCCAACCTATGCGGCAGGCGCTTCATGCCGTGGAATATCCACAGTATACCCTTGCAGGCCAAAACTTTTTGTCAAAAAGAGGAACGGTTTTCTTTTTTTTATGCGACAAAAAAAGCAGGCGTGCCTTAGCACCCTGCTCTCTGACCTTTTTATCCTTTCCGTTCCAAGCTCCCCGCGGATTCCTGAATCCAAAAATTCTTACTCCTGCTGGAAAAGAATCTCGTCCTCATATACAAGCCCAAGCTTTTCCTTTGCGATCTCCTCCGCAAACTTTTTGGTCTGTGTATACTTCCGGTATTCTTCGATCTCCTCCGCACGCTTCTTCTCATCCTCGATCTGCCGGTCCAGCTCCTGCTCTTCCACGGCATATTCTGCGAGCTTCCCCCTCAGATCCGCACTTTTCACGGAAACCGCTACCAGGATCAGAACCACCACCAGCGTCACGAGGAACATACTGAATCTGTTTTGATGATTTTTACGATATGCAGCCCTTCTCGCCATGACAGCTCCTTTCCCCGCGCGTTTTCTCTCTTTATCGGGCATCGGCGGACCAGGAATCCGCTCCTTGCCGCATCTGCCCTTGTCCGCTGAAATTATCGCTTCCTGACAACCATTCTAAGCGTTTTCCCGGATAACGTCAATCTTTTTTTCAAAAAAGAGAAAAATCTTTTTCTGCCTGCCACCACCGGCTTCCAGACAAAGCCCAAAAGCCTTCCAAAAAGCCTGCCCAGCAGCTTAAACAGCTTCTGCAAAAGCAGGGAAACATATTTTACAAGCGGATTGCTCAGCGTTTTTCGATAGAGGAGCATCCCGGCAAGGGCGCCCAGCACCGCAAACCATCTCAGATTCCCGTTGCTCTCATGATACATGAGCAAAAAAACCTCCGCCGCACAGAAGCCCCAGAATCCCAAATCCTCTAGAGACACCGCCAGGGCGGCGTGGGAAACCACGCGCCTGAAAATGCGCAGCCAGTCATATACAAAGGTAATGAAAACCCCCAGGACAAACGCATGCAGCAAAAAAATATTTTCATCGGTCATAAACACTTACCCGCCCCGTCCGGTCCGTATCAGCGGAACAGCCTGGCAAACAGGGACTCCCCCTTTGAACTGCCGGCGCCCGACACGTCGGAGTATGTGAAAGCATCTATCTTCCCGTCAATATCCACTTCGCCCTTATCCAGCGTAAGCCTGTTGACATGCAGATCCTCTCCCTTTATCATCAGCATACCCTGCTCTGTCTCCAGGAGAATCTCATGTACGTCAAAAGCCAGCACGTCGTTTACGCCGCTGATGCTACATGTCCTACGATTCAGCATGGTCAGCTTATGCATATTCGCGCCTGTATTGTTTAAATCCTCCATAGGCCCTCCCCGATACTGTTTTTCTTTTACAGTATATGGGAACCGGCCACCGTTTATGATTGCGGCGCCGCGCGTATTTAAAGATAACGGAACAGCTCCTTCGCTTCCTCCTTGCGGACGGTCTCCTGCACGTCCAGCACTTCAACCTTTACCTCCTTATTTCCGAAGGAAATGGTTATGATATCCCCCTCCTTTACATTTGCCGACGCCTTGGCGGGCTTATCATTGATCAGCACCCTTCCGCTGTCGCAGGCCTCGTTAGCCACTGTGCGGCGCTTAATCAGACGGGAAACCTTTAAATATTTATCTAACCTCATAAGCTCCTCCTGTTCCGGATATTCTGCAGGCAATAGCAGCGCGGCATCCGCATAGGACACGCTCCGTCCGCTGCTTTCATGCAAGTTATCCGCAAAACGAAAACAGAGAACCTGTACAGGTTCTCTGAAGTAATTGATTCCATCTCCTGGCAATTATGCGTTCACAGCATCCTTAAGCGCCTTGCCGGCCTTGAACTTAGGAGCCTTGGAAGCAGGAATTGCGATCCTGGCCTTGGTCTGAAGGTTGATGCCTTCTCTTGCAGCCCTCTCAGAAACCTCGAAGGTTCCAAAGCCTACCAGCTGAACCTTTCCGCCATTCTTCAATTCTTCAGTAACAACCTCGGTCAAAGCCTTTACAGCCTTTTCTGCATCCTTTTTAGAAAGTCCAGCCTGCTCAGCAACAGCAGCAATTAATTCTGTCTTGTTCATAATGAACTCCTCCTATATGAGTTTTCTATTTGTATTTTCTAGAATGTTCCGGTTACTCCGCACTCCTTTATGGCAAAATGAATGCCCCTTCCAAAACACCTATACATATATATATCCGTTTTTAAAGGGTTTGTCAAGTTTTTTCAGCGGACTTTACGGAATATTTCATCCAAAAAATGTTGTTTTTCCTCCTCCTGATCCAAAAGCTTCTGCAGCTTTTCCAGATTGCGCTCCGGCATCCATGCTTTCCTGGCATTAAAGTAAAAGTTTACGATCTTCCAGAATTTCTCGGGATATGCCAATCTATAGTACAAATCGATCCTGGAATAGGCGGACAAGGGCATCCTCTCCTCGTAGACCTCCAAAAGCTCCCTGCCTAACGCCACAGACCAATCGCTTTTTTCCAGAAGCTTCCTCATAAAAAGATACAGATCCCGCACCGGATTGTCACGGATGATTTTTTCAAAATTGACGATATACCAGTCGTTTTCCAGACGAATGATATTATGATACTGAAAATCGCCATGACAGAACCGCCTGCTTTCAGGCTGTCCGGGAGTCAGGAGGCTATATTGCTTCCATTCCTGCGTCACACGCTCTGCCTGTTCCAGAAAATAATCCAGGGACTGCTGCAGGCAGATCTCAAACCAGGTCTTCTGCCCTTTGTCGCGAAGATAACGCTTCACCTTCTTCAGCTCCCGGTTATGCTTCTCATACTCCTTTTCCGGGGCATAAAAGCTGCCGCCCTCCTCTGTCTCCAGCTGCATACTGCCATGAAGCCTTGCCAGGAGACGCACTGCTTCCACACACTCCGCTTTATCAAATATATTACATTCTCTCCCGTCAAAATAAGTTTTCAAAATGTAGGCTTTTTCCTCGTGGTCCTTTACCAGAAGCTGTCCTTCCTTCGTAGGGATAAGGGTTTCCACGCGTACCTCGCCCTTTTCATGGATCTGACTTAACAGACGGGCCTGAAGTCTTGCCTTTTCCAGATTGCCGGGATATTCCTTGAAAATCATATCTCCTTTATCCGTTTCACAAAGGATGGCGCCTCTCCCTTTTCTGGTCTTCAACACTTCACAATCATACTGCTCCAACAAACCGACTGCTCTGTCATTCATTATGATCCCTCCAGGTATTTGCACAGCCCGCCTGATGCTGTGATTATTCGATAGGATTTCATTCCATTCAATCTATCCTATCTTATGAAGGGATTTCATAAAGTATGATTTTCAAGGACCCATTCCTGTAAGATTTCCTTCCGGTTGTATTCCGGGTGATCCAGCACCAGCTTAAGCGCCTCTTCCAATACCTCCCCCAGCCGCTTACCGGGCTTCATCCCCATGGCGATCAGATCCCTGCCCGTGATTGCCAGCGTCTTTAAAGATACGCATTGTCCCGTTTCCAGTATCTCATCGTAAATCCGCTTCCACTCTTCCAGGCCTTCCAGCTTCTCCTTCCGAAGATATCCGCTCTGTGCGAGAATATCCGCCTTTTTTAAAGCGAAGAGCATTGGAAATAAATCTTCCCCTATTTTGTTCATCGCATGCCGGACCTTTCTTTGGTCAGGCTGCACGCCGTTTCCATAATCGTGGTATAAAACCAGACGGCAGACCGTATCTATGGTATGATTGTCATATTTTAACCGCCTCAGAACCTCTCTGGCAAGCTCGGCACTGGCACGGGCATGTCCATAGAAATGGGTAAGCCCTTTTTCATCCACGGTCAGGCACTGCGGTTTTCCGATATCATGAAGCATCGCCGCAAGCCGCAATTCCTTCGTGGCTTCTACCTGCTGCATGGTATGAATGATATGCTCCCCTACATTATAGCAATGATGAGGATGCTCCTGCGGTGTCTCCATGGCGAGCTGCAGCTCAGGCAGTACCACCTTTAATATTCCTGTTTCACCCGCGGTACGCAGCATTTCCGGGTGGGGAGATGTGACCAGCTTATTGAGCTCCATCTGAACCCTCTCCGCGCTGATTCTGCGAATATTTTCCGAAAGCCCACAGATCGCCAGCTTTGTGCCCGCCTCTATTTCGTATCCAAGCTGGGCGGAAAAGCGGATTGCCCGCATCATGCGCAGGGCATCCTCCGAAAAACGGTCCTCCGCGTTCCCAACGCAGCGGACAATCCCTTTTTCCAGGTCGCCCTTGCCGTCAAACAAATCGATCAAACCCGCCCTGTCGTTATAAGCCATCGCATTGATCGTGAAATCCCTGCGCTTCAAATCTTCCTCAAGGCTCGTTGTAAAGGAAACCTCCTTAGGATGGCGGGCATCCTCATATTCCCCGTCTATCCTGTAAGTTGTTACTTCAAAGCCTTCCCCATCCATCAGCACCGTCACCGTACCGTGCTGGATACCGGTATCTATGGTCTTATGAAAAAGGCCCTTTATCTGCGCCGGCGTTGCCCTGGTTGTGATGTCCCAGTCGTCCGGGTTCCTGCCTAAAAGGGTATCCCGAACACAGCCGCCCACCGCATAAGCTTCAAAACCTGCTTCCTCCAGACGCTTAATGATCCGTTTTACTTTTTCCGGCAGCTCTATCCTCATCCGCTCACCCCTTTATAAATGGAACCCTGAACTGTACCTCAGCCCAGGGTTCCCTTCTTCCTTTTCAGCAAATGATTTACTATTCCGCGGTCTCCGTACCTTCCCCAGATTCAGTGGAGTTCTCAGCTTCGGCAGAAGATTGGGCGGCAACGGAGGATTCCACGATGAGGTAATTCAGATTGCCCTTTCTGTCTTCAATCTCAAGGTCGGCTGAAACTTCCTCCAAATATTCATCCATAACATCCTCCAGCACCAGGGTCCGAATCGTATAATACCATTCAGGCTGGGCTGCTCCCACATAATAAAGGACAAAATGCGAGGAACCGTCTTCGGAATCAATAACCGTCGTATCCCCTGCAGCCCTCTCCGGCGCATACAGCCATGAAGATAAGGATTCATTCAGGGTCTTCTGCCCATATCCTTCATAAAGCCCGTCCGTGGTACTGTTATCCTCGTTATACTTATGAACCAGTTCAATAAAGCTTTCCTCCGTGGCAGCTCCGCTTGTCCACTCATCCAGAATGGTTTCACCGGGCGTTTCATCCGTGATGATCGCCCTGAAGGTTGCCGTCGGCGTATCATCACGATATCTCTTCACAAATTGAACCACATAATAGGCATGGTTGGTAGAATCTTCAATAACGGTGGTCTCCCCTTCGGTCCGCTCCGCATCGAACAGCCAGCTGCTATAGTTATAATTCAGATTCGACCTGGTTGTATTCTCTACCAGCTCAGCATCCGTTTCAATGGTCTTTTCCGCTTCCACCGCTTTCTCATGGGCGGCTTCCATGGCCGCTTCGATCTCCGCGTCAGAAGGCTGATAAGGCTCTTCGTCTTCTCCCTCCCCTTCGGTTCCGGCTTCGGAGGAATCCTCCGCGTCCTCCGTCTCTTCCGTCTGGGGATCTGCAAGCTCCGTAGGCTCGGTAGGAAGCTCTGCATCTATCTGCACGACACGATAATCCACAGAATCATAACTATCCTTATTCTCTTCATAGTAAGCAAGGATGTCCGCCTCGCCCGGCTGCTTTCCTTCTCTCACATGGGACAGATATGCACTCATGTATAATCCATCTTTTACATACTTCTCAATTCTGCCCATCGTGGCATATGAACCATAAAGCGACTTCAGGTAATTATCCGTACTCACGCTGGAGCTGGCTGCCTGTTCCCTGATGTTCTCCTGGAATTTGGCATATTCTTCCGTTGTATCGTATTCAAACCCTTCCGCTTTTGCGGCTTTCATCACCGCCTTGCTGGTCCTGATATTCTCCGCCGTCGTCTTCTGGAAAAAATCCTCCCAAGTCAGGGTGCTGGAATACATCTGCTGGGACAGATCAGACGACAGATCCAGTCCAAAGTAAGAAAGATATGCGCCGTTCTGGGCGTAAAACGTATTGATCGCCGTATAGTAATTATAGTCAAATTCAACCTTCGTTATCTTTTCACCGCCAATTTTTACAAATTCCTGGTTCACGGCTATAAAGGTTCTGATGGGAAAAGAAATGATTAAAGCAATCACTGCCACAAGGATCGCAACACTGATGCCAAGGGTGATCTTATGCTCCCTCTGAAGCTTCTCTTCCTGTTCCTTTCTTTTCTGCATTCTGCGGTCATATCTCGTTACAACCTTTTTCTCCTGTTCGGGTGTCTCTGTAACTTTTTCCTTCTTAGACATAATAAAATGTCTCCTTCCCTTCATACTTCTCATCGTCATGCCTTCATCACTGCAAAACTGTACTGCGCCGCCTTTGCACAGCCTGTTTTCAATCGTTTTATCCTATTTCCGATGCCTGTACAGACAGATGAAATTACACACTGCTCTATTTTACCGTATTTTCTGCAAAATGTGTAGTCCTTTTCACAAAATTTTAAAAAATTTTTCGGCAGCTGAAGTGAAAAGTTTATTTCCACTTTGAAAGGGCTTTGGGAAAAAGTGGCATTAACTCCTACAGAATGGGAGAA
>CANPYG010000017.1 GCA_947588205.1 uncultured Acetatifactor sp.
AGTGTATACCTCGGTAAACAGCTCCATGCGGATCAGGCGTTCCTCCACCCGGGCAGCGGTATCTCGCTTATCGGGAATATGCCTCCCTCCCGTAAGCACAGACAGGGCTTTTAACTCATAATAAAGAAAAGACAGATATCTTCCGATTGTCCTTCCCAGCTTCCGCACGGCATAAGCAGGGTTGGCATAACTGCTTTCGTAGGCATTTCCCTCAAGATCCGCAAAGAGGGGCTCTCCCATAAACGCTTCTTCCGGCATATTCCAAAGCCCCTCCTCCCGCATATTCCAAAGCCCTTCCTCCCGCAGCAAAAAAAAGGCTGCCTCATGGAAGTAACGCGCCAGCTCCGGAACCGGAAAGTCTTCTGACGCAATCTCCCGCAGCCTCTGCGAAATCAGACTATACCTTTCCTGTATCAGATTTGTATCCGCCCTGTTCTCACTCATCCAAGCATCCCCGCATATAAAACCAGACCCATCCCAAGCAGCGACAGACCGTTAAGCAAAATCCCAAGCCAGGAAAACAGATGGAACATATCTTTTTCCTTCACCGTGATCAGCCCCAGAATGAGTCCATTTAATGAAAATAGGACGATCAAAAGTCCTGTCAAACCGTATTTGGAGGGAATATCACCCGCCTTTAAATAGGACAGATAAATCACCGCGCACAGGGAGATCAAGCTGATTGTTCCCAGTATCGTAGCCATGATCGCCTTACTTGAATGCTTCTTTTTTGTAAAAATATATCCCTTCCGATGCGCCACTTTCTTTTCCCTTTCTAAACACCTTAAGCCGCCGGACATATCAACGTCTGGCGGCATTTATCATAATGCGAAGCTTATCTTCTGACATCTTCTATTCAATTAAGAGATCCCCGGCCAGGAAGAATTGACCGCAGCCATTGTTAAAAGGTCAGCTTGGACTTCCCTGCCAGCAGTCTGGCTCCCCCGACAATCATCAGGATCCCGCAGGTCACGCCCGTCACAAGCATTATAACGCCGAGCACAATATTCAATGCGCCGGAACCACCCATAATTTTATAAACCCTTTCTTCCATTCCATACCTCCATATATTTCCCTTCATTATGCGCCGTACACAGCATAATATTCGTCAATCGCAGCCTTCAAAGCATCGTCAATATATACCGTTCCCTTATAAGGCTTGTTATAAAGATGCTCGATCACATCAGCCATAGTCACAATGGCATTGGCATCAAAGCCGTATTTCTCCCTGATCTCCGCCAGGGCGCTGATCCTGCCGCCCAGTCCCTTTTCCATGCGGTTCAGGGAAACGATCAATCCCTTGATCTCCACCCGGGCCTGCTCCATCAGAATGGGAAAGGTCTCTTCAATGGACTTGCCGGAGGTGGTCACGTCCTCTATGATCACAACCCGGTCCCCGTCCTTCAGCTTGCTGCCAAGCAGGATGCCCACATCCCCATGGTCCTTGACCTCCTTGCGGTTGGAACAGTAACGGACCTCCTTCCCGTAAAGCTCACTGTAGGCTATCGTGGTCGCCACACTCAAGGGGATTCCCTTATACGCCGGTCCAAACAGCACATCAAAATCATCCCCGTAATTATCATGGATCGCTTTCGCATAATACTCGCCCAGCTTCTTTAACTGTGCGCCGGTCACATAAGCGCCCGCATTCATAAAGAAAGGGGACTTACGGCCGCTCTTCAATGTAAATTCACCAAACTTTAATACCTGGCTGTCCACCATGAACTCAATAAACTCTTTTTTGTACTGTTCCATCAGACTTGACTCCTGCTCCTATTATATTGTCTTATTCCCGAAACATTCTATTTGTCTTATTCTCTATTGTCTTATTCTCTATTGTCTTATTCTCTATTGTCTTATTCTCAGATCCCACATAACCGGACACTGCTATTGCATTTATCTTCCAGCCGCCAGCGCCTGTGCGATATCTTCTCTCATATCAATGACCGCAGCCCTGGCTGCGTCCGCATAGCCTTCCTCCCCAAAGCGCGCATATTTCTCCTGCTGATAGGCGGCGATGATCCCACGGGAAGAATTGATGATGGCACCGAGGCCGTCCTCATTAAAGAAATGCACCAGATCAGCGCCCTTTCCGCCCTGCGCGCCATAGCCTGGAACCAGAATAAAAGTCTTGGGCATGAGCTTCCTCAGGACTTTGCCCTGTTCAGGATAGGTAGCACCCACCACAGCGCCCACATAGCTGTAGCTGTCGCCCATACAGTCCGCGCCCCATTCTGCAACCTTTTCCCCGACAATCTCGTAAAGAGGCCTGCCGTCGATCAAACGATCCTGAAATTCTCCGCTGCTGGGATTGGATGTCTTGACCAGGACAAAAATCCCTTTTTTCTCTTCCTTACAGACCTTCATGAAGGGCTTCACCCCGTCGGAACCCAGATAAGGGTTCACTGTCGCAAAGTCTTCATTGAAACTGTAGTGCTCCCTTTCTCCAATACGGACCTTTCCAAGATGCGCGATGGCATAGGACTCCGATGTGGAACCAATATCCCCGCGCTTAACGTCCCCGATCACGATCAGACCCTTTTCCTTACAATAATCCACAGTCTTCTGAAAAGCGGCCAGACCGGGAATCCCGAACTGTTCATACATGGCGATCTGGGGCTTCACTGCAGGAATGAGGTCGCAGATCGCATCCACCAGCCCCTTGTTATACTGCCAGATAGCTTCCGCGGCGCCCTCTAAGGTCTCCCCCAGCTCGGCAAAAGCCGCCTTTTGAAGATGCCGGGGAACCAGCTTCAGCGTTGGGTCCAGCCCCACCACAATGGGGGCATTAGTCTGTTGAATCTTCGCGATCAATCGATTAATCATTGTTGTGCTCCTTAAAGTCGACCGTTGTCCTTACGGTCGACATTGTACCACATAACAGCCCTTCAGGTCAACTCAGATATCAGGAAAATTCCCGAATGAGCTCTCCCACGATATCCAGGTCGATTTGCAGCCTTCCTTCATACAGATTGATCGGCACCTTTCCCGTTAAACCATAAATCTCCGGGGTCTGCTCCGAATGCTCTGTCAGATTGATGACGATCAGCTTCATGGCATCCGGATCGATCATCCAGTATTCCTTCACGCCCGCATTGATATATTTTTTGAGCTTAAGAACAGAATCCTTACGGCTCGTGGAAGGGGAAAGCACCTCCAGCACAAAATCAGGCGCGCCCATAATCCCCCAGCGCTCTATCTTCTCCCTGTCGCACACAATGATCACATCCGGCTGGACCATTGTATAATCATCGCAGTCCAGACGCACATCCACAGGGGATATGAACGCCATACACTTCCCCTTATTTTCCCGGATAAAGTTTTGTATCTGACGGTATACCTCTCCCGCTGCCAGCTGATGGAATGAGGTAGGGGCGTTCATGATGAAAAATTCGCCGTCAATCAGTTCTACACGCAGATCATCCGGCAGGGCATAATAATCCTCTATTGTGTGCTTTTTCCCACTCTCTGTCCTGGCCTCCGTTCCGTAAATGAAATCCTGCTCCGTCACCCTTGAACCCGGGCTCTCCTGTTGCAGATCCGACGTATACGAGCTGCCATTTTCCCCGATCCCTTCTTCGCTTTTTCCCTCGCACAGCCTGTTCCTTTCATCAATCCCTTTTTCTTTTGCGTTCTTTTTTTCATTGCCCATAATGATACCTCCTTAAAATAGTTGTTTTAATATTTATAATAATTAAAATTATTATTTTATTTAATATAATTCAACATTCTTTGAAAAACTTATCCTCCATAATTACATGTTGGTCTGTATAAAATTGTTCTAAAATCCGGTGAAACGGCTGAAACGCCATAAACAGCAGAATCTTAGATGAAACAGATTAAAACAAATGAGTGCAACCCTTAAAGCTTTTACACGTTTAGAATAGTTCATTTTGATGATTTTGTCAATAATAATTATATGTAAGATTCCAAAATTTTTTTAAGTATATAATAGTAGCTTTAAAATACATTCCATAATTCGGATACGTGTTCTGCCAGGCGCGGCATACAAAACACCCCACAGAAATTCATCTTCCTGTGGGGTGTGGCCGCTTATCTTTCCTTTACGGACATTCTACCCCGGAACATTCCATTCCGGGCCGTCCTATCTCGTACTCAAAAACATATTCTCCCTCTGCGCATTGGCGTCGTCGGGGTAATTCTGAAGGTACGTCTCCATGAGCACCTTCGCCCTGGTAAATTCTCCCAGATATTCATACGCCGCAATCTCATTAAAGGAAAGGGACTGCATGATCTCGTTGTTCTCGACTTTCATGCCCGCCTGGAAAGCGTTCAGCGCGTTCTGGTACTCTCCTCTCTGCAGTTCGCACAGACCGAGCTGATTATAAATCTCTGCGCTGTCCGTCTTCTGTGCCAGATACGAATTGTAAACATTGGCGGCGTAATTATAGTCTCCCGTGGCCTCATACGCCCGTCCAAGATACAGATAGGCCTCCGCGCTGCCGGTAGAGCGCGCCTCCTCCAGGGCCATGTAGGCGTTCTGGTACTGCTCCAAATAAAAGTAAATCCTTCCCTTATCGAATGCGGACATGTTGCTGCCCTGATCCAGGGCTGCCTGCAGGTAAGCCTGCCCCGTTTCCCTGTAACCGTAATTATCCAGCACCTGGAAAATCTGAATCAGACGCTCATAGTTGCGCGGTTCCATCTGAACTACCTGATCAAAGTCCTCTTTCGCCTTCTCTGCCTTATTCAGACCCAATCGGACATTGCCGCGCAGGAAATATGCCTCCACCTCGTCGGGCTTCAGGGCGAGGATCGCATCATATGTGACCTCCGCATCATTCAGGCGGCTGCACTTGGTATAGGCGGCTGCGAGGTAATAGTTGATATCATAATCCATGGACTGCACCAGTCCACGGCTAAGCTTAAGGGCCTCTTCAAAGCTTTCTACCGCATGCCCATAATCGGCAAGCCCCATGTACGCGATGCCCATTCCGCGGTAGATCTGCCGGGCGTCCTCATGCTCCGTTTCAGCCTGTTCAAAGCAGTCAAGGGCAGCCTGATAATCAAGCTCCTCTATCGCCCGCATTCCCTTGCCGACATTAGGGGATGCCTTGGAACAGGCGCCGAGGAACAGGACGGTAAGAATCGCAAAGGAAAAACATATGATGGATTTCATCCTTGTATGATTCCGATCGTACATCATCTGAGGCTCCTTCCCGCTTTATATTCAAACATACCTAAATTGCTTACCACAGGGAAAACCCAATCCCCTGATCAAAGAATATATTCCTTCACCAGAACAGTTTCCTTTTGCCGCAGGGACGCCTGTACGTCAATGATCCTCTGGTTCTCGGACCCACGGAATGGGATGCGCAGATTCTTCCTTGCAGCAATGAATTCTCCGTCCACCAGGACATCGATCAGCGAAAGCAGGAGCCGTACATCCTTTTTCCCTTCCTGGATCCAGCGGAGCAGATCCGTATCATAGGTATATCCTGTGTAGCACCAGACATCCTTTTCGGGGTACAGCTCCCTCACCCTCTTAAGCAGCGCAGTCACTGTCCGGCGGTTGGCGTCCTCGAAGGGCTCGCCGCCCAGGAGGCTGATACCCCTGATATAGCTGTGATCCAGCGCCTTCAGGATCTCCTCCTGCGTTTCTTCCGTATAAGGCTGTCCATATTGAAAATCCCACGCCTCGGCGTTAAAGCATTCGGGGCAATGATGGGTACAGCCGCTCACGAAGAGGGAAACACGCACTCCCGGTCCGTTTGCCACGTCGTGCTTCTTGATCGTCGCATAGTTCATGGATGTAATACCCCCTATAGGTGCAGCACCCTCGCCTTGATTTCCTTGGTCTTGCCCGCATTCCAGAAATTCTCGCCCAGATAACCGCAGGTCCTTCTGGTCACATTCATCTTGGAATGATCCTTGTTATGGCACTGAGGGCACTCCCATTCCATATCGTCATTCACCTGAATCTCGCCGTCGAAGCCACAAACATGGCAGTAGTCGGACTTGGTGTTGAATTCGCCGTACTGGATGTTATCGTAAATATACTTGATCACTTCCTCAACGGCTTCCACATTGTTGATGAGATTGGGCACCTCCACATAGGAAATGGCGCCGCCCAGGGATTTATTCTGGAACTCGCTTTCAAAGGAAAATTTGGTGAAGGCGTCGATGGGTTCCCGCACATCCACATGATAGGAATTGGTATAATAGCCCTTATCCGTCACATTCTCAATATCGCCGAACTTTTCCCTGTCAATCCTTGCGAAACGATAGCAGAGGGATTCTGCCGGAGTGCCGTAGAGGCTGAAGCCCAGCCTGGTCTTGGCCTTCCACTCAGCAACCGCCGCGTTCAGTCTGTCCATAACCCGCAACGCGAATTCCTTGCCCTCCGGCTGGGTATGGCTGCAGCCCTTCATGAGGTAAGTCGTCTCATACAGACCGATATAGCCTAAGGACAGGGTGGAATAACCGTTTTCAAGATACTTGTCAATCTTCTCCCCCTTGCCCAGTCTGGCGATGGCCCCATACTGCCAGTGAATGGGGCTCACATCCGACACCACGCCCTTTAAGGACTTATGCCGGCACATCAACGCCTCATAGCAGATTTTCAGGCGCTCATCCATCAGTCTCCAGAACTTCTCCTCGTCGCCCTTTGCCAGAATACCGATCTGGGGCAGATTCAGGCTGACCACGCCCTGGTTAAAACGCCCTTCCCATTTATAATTGCCGTTTTCATCCTTCCAGGGAGACAGGAAAGAACGGCAGCCCATGCAGGAGAACACCTCTCCGGCATAGTTTTCCCTCATTTTCTTGGCAGAAATATAATCCGGATACATTCTCTTCGCGGAGCACTGTGCCGCGAGCCTAGTCACATAATCATATTTCCCGCCCTTCAGGCAGTTATTCTCATCCAGGACATATACCAGCTTCGGGAACGCAGGAGTCACATAAACGCCCTTTTCATTCTTCGTGCCCTGCAGTCTCTGGCGCAGGATCTCCTGAATGATCTCAACCGTTTCCTCTACATACTCGTCCTGATCATCAATATGAAGGAACAGCGTCACAAAAGGCGACTGACCGTTGGTGGTCATAAGGGTATTGATCTGGTACTGGATTGTCTGGACACCGCTCTTTAACTCATCCTTCAGGCGGATATCCACAACCTTCCTCATGGTCTCGGCATCCATCTGGTCGCCGAATTCCTCTTTCAGCTGGTTCTCGAACTTCACACGGCTCTTGCGCAGATATTTGCCCAGGTGCTTGATATTGACAGACTGGCCGCCATACTGGTTGCTGGCTACAGCCGCAATGATCTGGGTGGTTACGGTACACGCCACCTGAAAGCTCTTAGGAGACTCGATCATCTTGCCGTTGATGGAGGTACCGTTATCCAGCATATCCTTAATATTGATCAGACAGCAGTTAAAAATGGGCTGGATGAAATAATCCGCATCATGGAAATGGATCACTCCGTTGTCATGCGCCATAGAAATATGCTCCGGCAAAAGCAGCCTTCTGGTCACATCCCTGGAAACCTCGCCTGCGATATAATCCCGCTGGGTAGAGGCCAGCCTGGTATTTTTATTGGAGTTTTCTTCCGCCAGCTCCTTATTCTCATTGCGGATCAGCTTCAGAATGGATTCATCCGTCGTATTGGACTTGCGCAAAAGGCTTCTCTGATAACGGTAAACGATATACTTCTTCGCCAGGGTATATTTATTATGCTTCACCAGATCGGCCTCGATCATATCCTGGATCCGCTCTACGGTCAGCTTCCCGCTTTCCTGCCCTTCCACATCCTCCAGGATCTCATCAATGATATCCTCTGTAGCGCGTTCCTTTTCCTCAACCTCATTGTTCGCCTTACGGATCGCAAGAATGATCTTATCTGCCTCATAAGGCACAATACGTCCATCTCTCTTCTGAATCTTCATCATGGCTCTCATCCCTTCTTCATCATCATAAGAATATCCCGCCTGCACATACAATTCGACCGCATCCAGTGTTCTCCCAGATACGGTCGCGAATTCGTACTATACAATCGTGCAATACTACATCTAGTGTCTTTTGTCCTTCCTCGCATCTATATCTTGTAATTCATTATAATAAATGCGATAGGAAAATGCAATACCTTTTTCGGAATTGCTTTGTACATTTATCAGTACAATTACAGCTAAATATAGAATCCCCTTCCCCCGCAGCACATGCCACCTCCGCAGCAGAGCTGGCAGATGAGATTGGCAATGATGATCCTCATGCAAAAATTGCCGCTTCCAAAGGTAGGATATCCATAGGCGGCCTGTCTTTGTTCATACCAGGTGCCGCCGCTTTCAAAGGATCGGACGAGATTCTGATAATCCTGGTTCCCCGGCTCAAGGGATACTGCCTTTCTTGCATGCTCCAGGGCGGCCACATTGTTGCCCATGCCGGAATGGGCGATCGCGCTGTAATAGTACCATCTCGCATTCCGCTCCTGTATCCCCATACTGTCCAGCGCATTGCGGGCCTCCCTGAAATAATTATTCCGGATATAATTGCCTGCGGCGCGCAAATGGGGATCCTCTTCATAGCCGGTATTGCTGAAGCCGCCCGCGCCGCCAAAGGGACCGTAGCCGAAGCCCCCGAAGCCTCCGCCATAGCCTTGTCCGGTTCCACCGGAATTGCCGTAACCGCGCCCGGCTGAGCCATAGCCGCCTCCCGTTCCTGCATAGCCGCCGTATCCGGATCCGTAGCCCTGCGTGCGTTCCTTCATAATCTGCTGGTAAGCCGCCTGAATCTCCTTGAATTTCTCCTCGGCCTGGTCCTTGTTGGGATTGTTGATATTGGCGTCGGGATGATACCTCCTGCTCAACGCCCTGTATGCTTTTTTTATCTCTTCCTCGGTAGCGTCTCTGCCCACCCCCAGGACTCTATACGGATCCATCATCTTTCTGTCCTTTTCCTGCTTCCACCGTTTTTCCCTGTTCCTTTTCCTGCCGCTTCCCATGGACAAGCTCATACCGGCACCAGACCCCGGAATACAGGATATTACGGAGGATCTCCACATTTTCCAGAATGGGAAGCTGTTCGAATTCCTTGCAGCACTCCGACATCATCAACGTGAGGATGGTCTTACATTCCTCTTCAAAGTCAGGATTGTGGTACTTTTTCTTCAACGGATTATAGGTTCCCTTTTTGATATCCTCCTCCACGTCCTCATATGCGTCCATCAGGTAAATGAATTTTCCAAGGAAAAAACCGAACCGGGACAGATTCTGGGACCACTCGTCCTCCCTGTAAACGACGATCTCGGACATTACCCTGCCAAACAGTCCCGCCATGGTATCAATATCCGCCCTGCCGGATTTCTCCGCATCCGCCATTTCATGCAGCAACAAGCTGACGGTACGGAACTTCTCCTGATACCGCTCCCTGGCCTTGCCGACCTTTCCCTCCAGCAGCTTCCCATACAGCAGCTTGTGGAGCTTCTTCTCATCCGCCCAGTCATCCTCACATTTATAATAGGTAAACAGTACATTCATATCCGCCATATATTCCGTGAATACATTGGTCCTTGTGGTATGCTTCTCAAAAGGATGCGCGATGCATTTGCATTCACCCAGCTCTGTCTTCGGATCATAAAGTCCCGTCAGCACCATAAGCAAAAAGGTCATATCATAGCTTAAGGAAAGCTGTCCGGCTCTTCCGTATTTTTTCTTAAGCACCTGACAGAGCCCGCAATAAAAGGAATGATAGACATCGAACTCCTTATATTTCATCTCAGCCTGATTGACAATGATATATCCAAACATGAAGTCCTCCCATCAGCTCCTTCTGATGAAACAGGTATTACATTTGGGACAGCGCACCTCTATCTTTCCATGGCCCCGCGGAATCCGGATCTTCTGCTTACAGTTCGGGCATTTATAAATATGATAGTTCCGGCGCTGGGATAATTCCTTCCTCCCGCCTGCGAAGAAGCCCCTCACCCTGCCTTCCATTTTCAGATACCACTGGTTCTCCGCGCTTCTCGCATAGATTCTTCTTGAAAACATCCTGAAATAAGAATAGATAATCGCCGCAAGCGCAAACAGATAGAAAACATTGGGTCCAAAAAAAGAAATCACCAGACAAACCAGCGCCACGATCATCAGAAACTGGTTGAACCGGTCGTTCCCGTACCTTCCCTGCATAAAACGATAAAATCTCTCTCTCATCCTGCTTCCCTACCTTCCGGCCGCTGCGTGCCAAAAACGCCGCACAGTCATTTCGCTTATGAATAATATCCTACTCTTCCGAAGCCCTTTTTACAATATCCGCTTTATAAACAATTCTAAAAAAAGAGTAAAAAGAGGATCGGTCACTCTCTGCTGTGAGCCGGAATAATCTGGTCATACAGATCCAGGCCGAAGCTTGTCAGCTCCGGCGCGCTCTTCACCATTTTATAGGTACGCCGTCCGTCCGCCTTGCGCTCCGCGCACAGAAACTCCGCCTCCGGCCGCTTTTCCTCATAGATCCGGCGGGCAAAGGAAAGCAGATGCGTTACAGTAAGCACCTTTACCCCGGCTTCCGTCAGGGCCCTGATGATATCGTAGGCGATATCCGAGCCCTCCTCCTCTGTGGTTGTCGCAAAGGATTCGTTCAAAAGGACCAACGAATCCTTCCCCAGATGGGCGATGATCCGGTCGAAACGCCCCAGCTCCTCGTCCAGCCGTCCGCTGTTCATGGCGCTGTCCTCGCGCCTGGTAAAATGAGGAAAAAAGTGTGGGAAGATACCGCTCTCAAACTGTTTCGCACTGACGAACATCCCGCACTGCATCATGACCTGCGCGATTCCCAGGCTTCGCAGGAACGTAGACTTGCCGCCCTGATTCGCGCCGGTGACGATCAGGAGCATTTTATTGCGGATATCCCCGTCATTGCCTACAGGAATGCGTCCGCGGTAGGTCGCCATGGAGAATTCCGTCAGATTTTCAAAAAACAGGCAGTCCTTTTCACAGACCCTTGGATAACAAAGGGAAAGCCCCGTGCGGCAGCTGCGCACATAAAGATTATAACACGCCCTGTAAAAGGCGCTTTCAAAATAAAGCTGTTCAAAAAAATCCCGGCACTGTTTCATAAAAGGCTCAAAACAGCCCATCACGTACTCCACAACCCGATTTTCCAGTCTCATCAGGTCTTCCAGTACGTCGCTGCTTTTCAGGATCATCGTCGGCTCCGAGGCAAAGGCTACCTTCATTTTTTCGGAAAATGTGACCTTCTCCCCTGATTTGCGGAACTTCTTATTGATGGTCTCCAGGCTGTCCAGCCAAAACGACCCCAGCTTCAGCCCGTTCTCCACCTGAAAGCCCAGCACCATACGGGTCTGACGCACCTTATTGCTGCCGCTTCCCTCAAGGGAATATTCCTCTTCACCATCGCTGAAAAAGGCGATATCCGCAAGCGCCTTTTTCAGCTTTCCTTCCCATTCATCCGAAAAGTCCTCCAGCAGCCCGTCCGCAAAGCGCTGCAGGCCCTCAGACTGAAAATACCCTCTATGGGCGCGGCACAGGTCCTTGATCTGGGCAAGCACATTGACGAACAAATGCAGCACCTTCACCCTTGAAACCAGCTGAATGCCCCGCTCCCTGGCGGCCCCTGGCTTATTCACCTCATTCTTGCCCAACCGTTCCCAGCGCGTCATCATATCCCTGGAAAGCTCATACAGCTTTTTGGTAAATTCTTTATCCTCGATAAAATCCATAAGGACAGCCTGGCGGAAATAAATCTCCTCCGGCGTAGATAACGGCGCCAGCATTACCTTCTTCAGCACTTCCTCCAGATGTCTGTCCGCCCGCTGTACGGCGGCCGGCATGGCTTCCTCCTCTTCCTCCTGGTTCCTGGTCGCCGTTTGAAACAGCACCGTCAGTCCCAGATCGTTTATGATGCTCTCGCTGTCATAATAAGGGCGGATCCCCTTCCACTCTTTTTGCGCATACAAAAGATGGACGTTCATTGCCAGTCCCCCTTTTCCTTTTCCAGACGCGCACTTAACCCGTCATAGGTCAGTCCGTACTTTTTCACGATATCCTCCGCATAGCCCACATCCAGCGCCTCATGCCGCAGAACCTGATAGGTCCGTCTGTGTGTGCCGCCTTCCTCCAGCATGGCGGTCATGGTTACCACACCTTCCACCGCTTCTCCCAGCTCCTTCAGATGGGTAACATAGACCCCCCTGCACTGATTGCCGATAAAATGCCGAAGCACGCGCTCTCCCATAATACATCCGTCATAATGGGCAGCCGTCGTAAACAGCTCATTGATGATCACGAACGCGCCCCTCGCCTTATTTTCCATCATCGGCACCAGCCGTTCCAGCTCCTCCATGAGCTTGCCTTTGCCGCTCTTCATGCTTTCCTCCATGGAAAAATGCGTCAGCAATACGCTGAAATCATGGATGTTGGCCCGTTCTGCGGGCACATCCAGTCCCATCCTGCAGAAATACATAAGCTGCCCAAGACTTCTGGCAAAGGTCGTCTTTCCCCCCTGATTCGGTCCGTTCACCACAAAAAAGAACTCATTCTCATGATAGACAAAATCATTGCTGACCACAGGCTTATTCCTCCGATAATTCGAGCAAGCCAAGGCCAGGTCGTACAGTCCTGCCGCTTCCATATCGCGGTCTGCGCATCTGTCGGGCACGCAAAAGGCAAAGCCGCGCTCCTTCATAGTTCTCTCGAAACGGTAAAACGCCAGATAATACTGAATCTCCCTTTCCAGACGTTTCACGGTTTCATCCTCAAAGTCCGGGAAACTCTGTGCGAATTTCTGGATATTGTCAAAGATTTCCGGATATTTTTTCCGGTAAATACTGAATATTTCTTCCTCCAGGACCGACATCTGCAGAGTGCCCATAAAGGGACCTGCGCCGGAGCTGCCCTCCCCGAGGAAATCCTCATATGCGCTGCCCGCGGTTCCCGGCGTAACGGTCAGGCAATTATTTTCGATGACCAGAACAACGCTGAAATCCTCCATCGCCTGCCGGATCCGGGAAGAAGCCTCCTTCCCCCTGCGGAACTCCTCCCGATCCACATAAGCATTCAGGTGCCCTGATAAACGTCTCAGTCCGGGAGAGCTGATCTCCAGCCGCATGAGATCCTCCTGAAGCCGGCCCACCGCACCACAGTAGCTGTCTACAGCGGCGGCGTACCACGCATCCTTCTGCAGGGTCTTTTCCACGGACGCCTGATTTTCCAAAAACTCCCTCGACCGGCGCATCTGCTCAGAGAACCGCTCAAGACTCGCAAATACCTCAGGGCGCTTTACGTCCGTATAGATCTGCCTCCGATAGCTTTCGCAGGCTGCCGACTCCGGCATCCGGTAAAAATACGGTTCCACATCATAGCCGGGAGCCTGCCCCTGGATCAGCTCAATCAGCTGATTCAGATTCAGGTCCCAAATATAGCCGGACATATATTCAATTGCCTCGCCGGGTCCTTCCAGATCCAGAAGACTGAGATAATCCATCCGATCCTCCTTACCGCACAACGGTCTTATGCTCGGTCACAGGTACTTCACCACGTCGGCAAGCTTTCTCTTGGGCACCACAAAATCCCGGTTCCCGTCCAGGTAATATTTTACCGCATCGGGAGCTTCCGGATGCTCTATATCCACAATGTGGCTTTCATGGGTAGGATAGCCGAATGCCACCACGGTATGGAGCACCTGCTTTTCTGTCAGACCGAACATTTCAGACAGCGCCTTCTTGTCGCAGGCCCCGATCATGCAGCTCCCCACGCCTCTGTTCCAGGCAGCCAGGGTCATATTGGAAATGGCAAGCCCTGCATCGGTATCACAATTCTGATTGCGGTCGAGATTCTCCACCACGCCGATAAACAAGGTCGGCCGCTCCCCTTCCCTGGGCTGCCCCTGCTCTGCCGGAAGATAAGCCGCCCATTTGGTATATCCGAACACCTCGCGGACCTTCTTAGGATCCTGCACCACCACATAGGTCAGCGGCTGCTTATTTGCCGCACTGGATGCATACCTCGCCGCCTCTAAGATCTCATCCACGACCTCCCCTGGCACCTGCCTATCCTCGTCAAAACGGCGATAGGTTCTTCTCGTTCTCAACAAATTCATCAGTTCCATCACATTAACCTCCTTGATTCCGTCCTGCGGAATTTCAAATCCAAATCAGGGCATCATTCTGATATTTATCCCGGAATGATGCCCCTGATCTTTCTCTGTAAACTATTTTCAGCCTTTTACAAGATGCTTCCGGCTTTCTTTTTATTTCTGTGCAACATCTTTCATGGAGAAGCTGATCCTGCCCATCTTATCCTTGCCAAGGCATACAACCGTTACCATGTCGCCAAGTGTGAGCACGTCCTCCACGCGGTTGATCCTCTCTTTCGCGATCTTGGAAATATGGACCATGCCCTCCTTGCCGGGCGCGAACTCGATAAACGCACCGAATTCCTTGATGCTGACCACCTTGCCGCGGAATACCTGTCCGGCTTCGAACTCGGTCACAATGATCTTCACCATCTCAGCCGCCTTATCCATCATCTCTTTGTCGGTACCGCAGATGGAAACCTTGCCGTCATCCGTAATATCAATCTTCACGCCGGTACGGGCAATGATCTCGTTGATGGTCTTACCGCGCTGTCCTACCACGTCGCCGATCTTCTCCGGATCGATCTGTACGGAAATGATCTTAGGCGCATAAGGTCCGACCTCCGGTCTGGGAGCGGCAATCGCCTGCTTCATGCAGTTCTCCATAATATAAAGTCTCGCGTCACGGCATCTTGCGATGGCGCCCTCCACGATAGGTCTGGTCAGGCCGTGGATCTTGATATCCATCTGGATCGCGGTGATGCCCTCGGTGGTACCTGTCACCTTGAAGTCCATATCCCCGAAGAAATCCTCAAGGCCCTGGATATCGGTGAGAAGCACGAAATCATCATCTGTCTCGCCGGTCACAAGCCCGCAGGAAATACCGGCAACCATCTTCTTAATGGGAACGCCGGCCGCCATCAGCGACATACAGGATGCA
Organism: uncultured Acetatifactor sp.; assembly: GCA_947588205.1. Taxonomy (GTDB): domain Bacteria; phylum Bacillota; class Clostridia; order Lachnospirales; family Lachnospiraceae; genus Acetatifactor. Next base: position 14,993 of record CANPYG010000017.1, read on the forward strand.
CAGGTGGAAGCCATGGAAGTGGAACCGTTGGACTCAAAGGTCTCGGATACGGTACGGATCGCATAAGGGAACTCTTCCTCGCTGGGAAGCACAGGAAGCAGGGCCCTCTCCGCCAACGCGCCATGACCGATCTCACGGCGGCCCGGTCCTCTGGAAGGCTTGGTCTCGCCTACGGAATAGGACGGGAAGTTATAATGGTGCATATAACGCTTGCTCACCTCGTTCTCATCCAGGCCGTCCAGCTTCTGCTGCTCGGACAGGGGCGCCAGGGTGCAGACATTGCAGATCTGGGTCTGCCCACGGGTGAACATTGCGGAACCATGTACTCTGGGGATGATATCCACTTCTGCGGACAGAGGACGGATCTGTGTGATCTCCCTGCCGTCGGGACGCTTGTGATCCTTTAAGATCATCTTGCGGACTGTCTTTTTCTCATACTGGTACACTGCTTCGCCCAGAATTGCAAGCCATTCCTCGTTGTCGGCAAATGCTTCTGTAAGCCTGTCGGTAATCTGACGGATATTCTCCTCGCGAACCTGCTTCTCGTCGGTAAACACAGCTGTTTCCATTTCTTCAGGAGTGACGATCTCCTTCATCTTCTCGAACATTTCCTCGGGAACGGCGCAGCTTGTGTACTCATGCTTCGGCTTGCCGACCTCCGCCACGATCTTATCAATAAACGTAATGAGGGTCTGGTTCACCTCATGAGCCAGATAAATGGCCTCGATCATCTTCGCTTCCGGAACCTCATTGGCCCCTGCCTCGATCATGATTACCTTTTCCCTGGTAGAAGCCACTGTCAGATTCAGATCCCCAATCTTCCACTGCTCCTGGGAAGGGTTCACCACAAACTCTCCGTCGATCATGCCCACCTGGGTCATTGCGCAGGGTCCGTCAAAGGGGATGTCCGAAATGCAGGTCGCGATGGCAGCGCCCAGCATTGCCACCAGCTCGGGACGGCACTCCGGATCCACGCTCATAACCATATTGTTCAGGGTCACATCATTCCGATAATCCTTGGGAAAAAGAGGACGCATCGGTCTGTCAATCACACGGCTTGTCAGGATCGCATTCTCACTCGCCTTGCCCTCTCTCTTGTTAAATCCCCCCGGGATCTTGCCTACCGCATATAGCTTTTCTTCAAATTCCACGCTCAAAGGAAAGAAATCAATCCCTTCCCTGGGCTTCTCGGATGCAGTTGCCGTACATAACACTGTAGTATCCCCATAATGCATGAAGGCACAGCCGTTTGCCTGCTTGCCCACACGATTGATATCCACCGATAAAGTACGGCCGGCCAGTTCCATTGAATATGTCTGGTACATAATCATTCCTCCATTCTGTTTTTCAAATACGTTTTCATATAACAAATGCTCAGGGGCAAAATCCTTGCTTTTCACCCCGTCGTCCTTTCCGGCACAGAACAGAAGATACCGAAACTACTGAAAAAAACAGAGCCGTGATACGCCACCCATCTGCCCTTTTCAGCGGTCTCGGGATACGATTCTGTCCTGTGCCATTCACCCGCGGGTGAATCCTCCCTGTATCATACGAACTGCCTCCTGTTCCTGACCGTCCGGCCAGAAGCTCCGCAATAACCAGAAAACAATAAAACACAGGGAAAGCGGAGCGACCGAAAACCCTTCGGACACCCCGCCCTGTAATCAATGCATTACTTTCTAAGTCCCAGTCTGTCGATCAGCTCACGATATCTCTCAATATCCTTGCTCTTTAAGTAGGCCAGCAGTCCACGCCTCTGACCAACCATCTTCAGCAGGCCGCGGCGGGAATGATGATCCTTCGGGTTCTGCTTCAAATGCTCGGTGAGCTCCTGGATCCTTGCGGTCAGGACCGCCACCTGTACCTCAGGTGAGCCGGTATCACCGGGTGTTCTGGCGTACTCGTTGATGATCGCTGTTTTCTTTTCTTTTGAAATCATGACACTTACCTCCTTACCTTCTTTATCGTATATCCTGCGGGAACCAAGATTCCCTTAACGCCTGATCCTAAGGATGGGTCGGAGCTTCCCTGACCTGAGAACCGGCTTTCTACCGGGCAAAAACGCCCTGCCCGATACTTGCCTATCATAACATATGTTTCAAAAAAAGTAAACACCTTTTTTCAAACAGACCGACCAACCGATCAATCCTTGATTACGCGCACATATTTTACTGGAGTGCGGTAATTGTATTTACTGATCTTAATGCCCGTTTTCCGGCTGCTGGCGTGAATCACCTGGCCTCCCCCGATATAAATGGTGACATGATTGATCGTTCCCCTGCTGTCGGCGTAGAAAATCAGGTCGCCCGGAAGAAGTTCTGAGGAATTGATCTTCGTTCCGTCCTTGGACTGTGTGCGGGCGGTGCGGCTCAAGCTTATACCGTAATGTTTAAAAATACTCTGTACAAAACCGGAACAGTCCGCGCCGTTGGTCAGGCTGGTTCCACCCCACACATAGGGATTCCCCAAAAACTGCTTCGCGTATTCCACCAGATCCACCCTCACATCGGATACCCCGGTGCCGTAAGCCAGCTCTGACATGCTGACGGCACATGCCAGCTTCTCTTCTATTTCAACATACTCCGCGCTGATATATGCCTCATCATCATCCACAGAAACCTTAACCCACTCACCAAGATCCTCAAGGACCTCCAATTCCTCCCCGGTCAGCACCTGGGTGAGCACCGCGCTTTCCAGACTGGCTTCTTCTCTGATCCGCACGCCGTCCGAAGTGACGCGGGCCACTGTGCTCACCAGATCCTTCGCCTTCAGCCTGGCGTCCGGACCCGTCAGCAGATATGTATCCTCCGGGTCATCCACTGCATGTACCTTTACATAGCCTTCTACCTCACCGGACCGGATATGCGCCCAGTCCTCTTCCAGATCAAGGATCTCACATGCCGCATTCCCGGGCAGCTTTCCCACCAGCTTACCATCCAGGGAAGGAGTCTTCCTGACATTCAGATTCCCCTCCACATCCGCGATCCCGAGGTTCGTATATCCCCAGAAGGCGTTCTGCGCTTCCTTCGCTATGGTAAGGTACTCCTCCTCGCTCCGGTCCTCATTGATCAGGGCTTCAACCCCTACCGAGGGCAGGACATTCTTGGCTACCTCTGTCTCCTCTTCCGCCTCCGCCCTGAGCGAACCAGCCAGACATAAAACAGCGCAAAATACAGCAAACCGGATACCCTTCCCGAATTTTATAGATGACCATCCATGTGTCATCTCCGTTCCCATCTCTGTACTCATCTCATATTTTCTCCGCATCGTTTCCTGCATAATCTTTTCTTATCTTCATTTATGAAAAATAATTTTCTATTTATTACGTTTTTGTTACATTTCGAAACAAATTATAACAATTTATACATGTTTTTGTCAACAGTTTGCCATCATAAAATTGTCTGTATTTACTGGTAATTTACCCCATTGCGTACCGGCCGACTTTTTCAGGCCGCAAAAAAAGACAGGGTGCGTTCAGAACAACATCCTGTCTTCCTTCCAGCATCCTGTCTTTCTTCCGGCATCCTGTCTTTCTTCCGGCACCCTGTCTTACGCCGGAATCCCTGTCTCCTCCTCCGTGGAAATGGCAAACGCAATATTGGTTGCATGGTCCGCCACTCTCTCCAGACCGGAGATAATATCCGAGAACATCATCCCTGCTTCCGCCGTACACTCGCCCTTGGTCAGCCTGGCAATGTGCATCTGCTGCAGCTCCTTCTCCTTGGCGTCCACCTTATCCTCCAGGACAGACACATCCTGCAGGTGGGTTTCGTCGCTCTTGGCGAAGATTTCAATGGCATACTGGATCATTAAGATAACCATGTCCAGCATCTCCCCAAGCTCCTTCTGGGCCTCCTTGCTGAAGCCCACCCCCGTTTCCTTGCGCTGGCAGGCGGCGTCCGCGATATTCTCCGCATGGTCGCCGATACGCTCGATATCGTTTACGATATGGAACAGGGCGCCCAGGCTCTTCAAGTCTTCGATGGGCAGGGTGGCCTGGTTGATCTTCACCAGGTAATTGGTAATGGCGTGGTTCAGGAAATTAATATTCTTTTCCACTTCGTAGACCTCGTCGATATCTTCCTGGTCCAGGGTGATCAAAGCATTCATGGAACGGGTCAGGTTCTCACTGGCAAGGGAGGCCATCCGCTCCAGCTCACGCAGCACTCCTACCACCGCGGTAGCGGGATTGAACACCACCTTTTCCCCGATATACTTTAACTGATAGCTTTCCCGGTAACTGATCTTCTGATCCTCGCCGGGCACGCACAGGCAGGCCAGCTTTACGATCAGGCCCGAGAAGGGGAACAGGACGATTACCTGGAAGATCTTAAACATGGTATGGCAGTTGGCAACAAATCTTCCGTTATCGGAGGAGATGGCGCCGATCACCTTAAATACAAAGTCCTGCGCAAAGAACAACACCACATAAATGATCACCGTACCGATGACATTGAACAGCAGATGGATCATGGCTGCCCTCTTGGCGTCCTTTTTACCGGTAAGGGAGGCAAGCAGTGCCGTGGTACAGGCGCCGATATTGCAGCCGAGGATAATATAAGGGGTAATGGCCAGATCCAGCAGATCCTGGTTGGCAAGCAGAAGCACGATACTGACAGTAACGGAAGAGCTCTGGATGACCGCAGTGAGAAGACATCCCACCAGGGTGGCTAACAGGGGAAAGCGCAAAGAGCTGAGAAGCTCCGTGACCTCCGGCACATTCTTCATCCCCTCCATGGCGGAGGACATGGTGCTGAGTCCTACAAACAGGATGCCGAAGCCCACGATCACCTCGGCTCCCTTTTTCACCTTTTCTTTTTTACAGAACATGGCAACCAGCACCCCGGCTAAGAGAATCACCGGAGCGATGGCGGAAAGGTTAAAGGATACCAGCAGGGGCGTGATGGTGGTACCGATATTGGCGCCGAAGATCACTCCCGCCGCCTGATACAGATTCATCAGCCCGGAGTTCACAAAGCTGACCACCATGGCGGTACAGGCGGAAGAGGACTGTATGATGCCGGTAAAAACGATACCCACGATCATACCCATAAAGCGGTTGGTGGTGAAAATCTCCAGGATATGGCGCAGCCTGGCGCCCGCCACCTTCTCAATAGAGTCGCTCATGAGATCCATACCGAACAAAAACAGCCCGAGACCGCCTGCCAACGACAAAATGATATTTAAACTCATAATCTGTTATCCCTTCGCTTTCGCAAATCCTGCATATGCAATAAAAGCATTCATCCAAAAACACAGTCAAAAAAACAACGATCATTTTTATTTTAAGGGAAAACAGGAAAAGATACAACTGTTTTTTTTATTTTATATACGATTTTACTCCCCGGACTCCTGTAAAAGGATGGTAACGCGGTTCTGGATGATCCGGCACGCATCCGGCAGCGGCTTTTGCCCGGCAAGATAATAGGATAACTCTTCCCGAATGATAGCGAAGATATTTTCCTCGAGATAGCCTCTTAAAGAGAAATCCGTATGGGCAGCCATCTCCTTAAGCAGATCCGCCTGCTCCTGTGTGGCTGCATAATAATTGTAAATCTCCCCATCGATCACCCATCCCCCCTTGGGCACCCTTATGGGTTCTCCGTTCTGGTCGGTCACGATCTCCCCCTTTTCATTCCTCCGGTAATCCTCCGCCATCGCTTCCTCAAGCTGTTTTTCAAACAGGTCCTTCCTGCCGGGGATGGTATATCCGTCTTCATCTTCCTGTGTCAGTAAAAATTCCAGGAAGCTCCATGCGCCCTCCTTTTCCTTAGAGTTCGCCAGGATGCCCACCGCGTCTGCGGGAACACCATAATAAACCGCTTCCCCGGAAACCGTGGGAAAACCTTTCATGGTGACCTCTTCCTGAAAAAGAATCTCATATCTGGGGAAATCACCCGCCTGACCGATCTCATCTCTCAAAAGAAGAAGCTCCTCCGGCACAAAACTGCTGCCAAAATGGGATATCTGCTCTTTTCCATCGGAATATTCTTTCAGCCATTCTATAAAATCCAGAAAATCCTTATCCTCAAAGCGGCATTCCCCGCTGTCCAGATCGACAAACCGTTCCATCAGCCAGTTCGAACACACATTGACCAGGATATTGTCAAAAAGCGTATCATACCCATAAACCTGCTGCAATAGCGTAAGCTGAGGATATTCCTCCACCGCTTTTTGAAAATCCTCCATTGTCCAGCCGCTTTGGGACCCGACCTGGCTTCTTCTTCCCACCAACGCCTGGATGTTGAACCTGGAAGGGATGCAGATGAGCCTTCCTTCTACTGTATAGCCGTTCAGGATGCATTCCATGAACATCTCAGGATTCAGCACCTTGCTGCTTTCCAAATAGGGCGTAAGATCCTCCAAACCCTGCTTGTCCGCATATTTCAGGATATCCAGTCTTGTGGACATATCCAACATGTCAGGCGGGTCGGAAGAGACGATCCTGGCGTCCAGCCTGTCCTGCCAGCCCGTCCCCTGGAAGGTTTCCACAATGACATGGTAACGGTTGCTCATCCGGTTAAAGAGGGTAACAGAGCGGCTGAGGTTCATCGATAGATATGTGACCGCCAATACAAGGGTTTCCTTCTGGGGGATATCCTCCACCGGGGTCCGCGTAAGGAGATACCATACCTCCTCGTCAGATGTATATACCAGAAAGCTGGTTTCCGAGATCTGCCTTATTACACTGATATGATTTCCCAGATTGGAATCCTGCATCCGCATGACATCCCGGAAGCAATGCTCCTCCGGCCGGTACTGGGAAATGGTTCCAGCCTCACAAAGTAACACCCCCCAGGGCGAGCCGTAGATGCTATTTCCTCCAACAGTATCGGAATAAGACGCCGCCTCCGAAAGCCCGCTTCCATGTCCCTTCCGCACTTCATATAAGGTTGTTGTGTATGACGATCCGGTGAACGCATTGGCGACGCTGTAGTAGACCTTCCCGTCTTCCCCTAGGACCAGATTCTGCGTTCCTCCATCCTGCAGACAGTCCTGGGTCTCTATTTTTCCATCCGCCTTTCCGTCCGCATCAAACAGGTAGATCCCATCCTCTGCCAGCAGGTACAGCTCATGGCCGTTGCCAACAACCAGGATGCCTCCCGATATTTCCGGCAGGACCTGCCTGTACCCCTCTGTTCCGTCGGGAAGCAGTTTCGATAGGCTGACATTGCCCTGCCATTCTCCTGTCTGCCAATCCAACGTTCCCTCCCCGGCAAGAAAATAAACAGACCCCTCCCCGTCCGCCGCATAGCTGAGCAATGAGCCTTTCGGGGCAGACACGGCTTCGGCTTCCCCCGCCTGACCGTCCTGGGCAACAGCCATCCGCCAGAACTGGGACTTGTAACGATAATACAAATATCCGTTGGAAAAACTGATATCACGCCAGCCGGATTCCCCCTTCGCTTCTGCTTCTTTTTCCGCGTCATTCGCAGGAGCAAAAGCTTCCGCCACATAGACGTAACCATCAATCCCCAGCATCGGGGCATCGGCATCCGCCTTCCGCCCACAGGCTGAAAGCAGGACACAGGATAATAACAAAATCCCCCATACCCCGAGAATACAAAGAATCCTTTTCCCCTTCATAATCTGCCCTCCTCTTTTTTCATCCGACATGTTAATTTGGAAGACTTCGAGTCTTCATTTTTCATTGTACATATTCTTCTACGACACGTCAACACAAAATTTAATTCTTTAAGTTTAATTTAGTCTGCCCCTGCTACGTGATTTGCGTTTCAGCGAAAACCTATCTTCCATCCGGCTGCAAAAACCTCAGTCATGCCAGTTTCCATTATGGGGGCATTTATCGTAAGTCATTCCATTGATATACTTCTCCGACTTAATATTTCCACACTTCATGCAATGCTCCGCTTCATAATATTCTACCCTACAGCTCCCGTCGGCATGCATCATATGCTTCATAAAAATACCGACTTTATATTCATGTTCGCAGACTGCCTGGGCGGTAATCTCCCGATTCACGGGATAAATATTCCCATCTTCATCAATAAACTGCTCATCATATAATATTACTTCCTGCGTCAGTGAAACAGTGCCCATCGGCACGATCTTTACCTCATACTCTCCCTTCGGGATGAGAGCGGACGCCATCTTTGCATTTGTCTCACTTTCCCTTTCAAGATAATAAGTCTCCTTGTAAGCAAATACTGTCAATGAACTGGCGAACAAGGCGGCCGCAAACGCTATTCCGCTCACACATGCCCCAAATTTTCCCTTCCTTCTTCCTTCTACCATAATATACTCAATCCTTTCTTCCAGTCTTCTTGCATCCCCCGTAAGGGAAGATGCCCCCTGCATTTCAGCCTCTCCAAGTCTCCCTTTTCCAGGCCTTTGTCTCTTTGCCTCTTCCACCAGCAGTATGGCGTATGCTTTACGCTCATTTCCGCTGCAGCCCCTGAGGGCAGCCTCATCGCACTCCAGCTCGCACACCCTTTTCCATTCCTTCTGCAGCAGATATACCACTGGGTTAAACCAATGGACGGTAACTGTCAGGCTGATCAGCGCATGTACAAGCATATCATAATTCTTAATGTGGGCCAGCTCATGCTTCAGAAGCTGTTCCGGGATCTTTCCCTTCCTCTCCTCCGGCAGGAGGATGACCGGTCTTAAGAATCCCATGCTGGCAGGGATCATCCCGTGACAATAGAACAGCCGGACCCGGCGGCGAACTCTCATTTCCCCGCATAATCTGTCCATCGTCTCCAGCCGGTCCCTGTCCTCTTCCTCTGAACAGCCCTTCAGCAGCCTGCGTCTTTTCAAAATGTACTTTCCTTCCCTGTACGCCAGCAGGCCTGCGGCTACTGCCAGCCAGCAGATCAGAAGCAGCCTGTCCCATCGCAGTGCAGAGCTGTAATAAATATTTCCCGTTCCCGTTTCCAGTTTTATAAAATCATGGAGAGAATTATACTCCCACGTTGTATGGACAGGCAGTATGCCCTTATTCCGCAGCACAGTCAGATATTCGCCCTGCAGCCCCCTGAGAGGGATGAGATAAAACAGGGAAGCAGACACTATCCATATTTTTCTCCAAATTCCCGCACCCTTGTGCAGGCGGCTGCATGCAAAATAAAGCAGGGTCATACAGCTTCCTGTAAGGGTAAGCACCCATAATGTATTCAATTCAGCCTTCCTTTCGCCCGAGCTTTTCGATCAATTGCTCCAGGGTCTGTACATCCTCATCGGATATCTCCGTATTGCCTGTGAAGGCAGCGACAAACCGTTCCAGTTTACCGTCGAAGACTTCCTCGACCACCTTTCTGCTCTGCTGCCTCTGGTACTCCTGTTCGGATACGACGGCACGGACCAGGCACCTTTTTCTTGCGACCATCCCCTTCTCCTCCATACGCGTCAGCATCGTGGTCAGGGTCTGACGTTTCCAGTCCTTCCCGTTTCCGTGAAAGAATTCCAGAAGAGCCCGGGGCGTCATTTCTCCCCCTTCCTTCCAAAGCTTCCGCATGATCTCCATTTCCGTTTTCGACAATTCATAATTCATAGTCTGTTTCCTCCTTTTTAATCCCCATCCAGGGCGTTTATGCGCTATGCTTTCCTCCATCAGATGAATGAATACATCCTGTAGTCTTTTATTATACACAACATTCCCTGATATGTCAATAAAGGAAACGGCATCCGGACGGGCCGGCTATACAGGAAACGGCATCTGGCGGGCCGGCTGAATTGTCAGGTCAAAAAAAGACTGCGGCTAAAAGTGCCGCAGCCTTCCTGCTTCGATGTCTTCCCCTAACTGTTTTTTTAAAGCATCCATGTTCTCAAACTGCCGCTCCGGACGTTCAAATTCCAGAAGCTGCACCGCTATTTCCTCCCCGTAGATTTCATCCTCAAAGTCGTACAGGTAACTCTCAAGCCCCAGAATATGCTCCTGCGTCACTGTGGGCTTATATCCCACATTGCTGACTGCGGAATATCTCTTGCCCCCCAGCCATACGGCGGAGGCGTAAACCCCGCAGGGAGGCATGAGCTTGGAGGACGGGGGAATCAGGTTCACCGTTGGGATTCCCAGAGTCCTGCCCAGGCCCTTTCCATGGGCAACCTTCCCCATTACTGTGTAAGGCATCCCGAGAAGCTTTTCCGCCTCGGGCATATTGCCCGCCTCCACCTGCTTCCGCACACGGCTGGAGCTGATGACCTGACCCTCCAGCTCCACCTTTTCTATGATGCGGGGAACATAGCCGCATTCTTCCGCCAGATTTTCCAGGAGGGATGCGTTTCCCCTTCCCCCTGCCCCAAAGGATACGTCAACCCCTGCGGCGATGAACCTTGTGTGCATCTCCTCCGCCAGGATCCTTCTTATAAACTCCTCCGGGGGAGTCGCCGCCGTTTCCTTGGTCAGGGGAAATTCTATGAGAATGTCGACTCCCATTCTTTCAAATAACAGGCGCTTCTCTTCCCTGGTGGTGAGCTCCCTGCCGTCGCCTCCACCGAAGAAAAGGGATGGCGGCGGGTCAAAGGTAAATACGCAGGCAGCCAGACCCTTTTGCCTTTGCCCCAGGATCTCATCCAGCAGGCGTCTGTGTCCCAGATGAACGCCGTCAAACTTTCCTAAGGCGACGGCAGTGGGGCGGCACAAATGAAAATGGGCAGCCTCCCTTATGATTTCCATATGGTTACTCCTTCAAAAATGATTTTTCAGCTACAGGCACATCTTACAAAAACATCTTTACAGGCCTGTAGCAGCCGGAAGTCCCATCCAATGCATAAATCCCATAAAAACGGTCTTCCTCGTCATAAACCCTCACCCACTGCCCCGGCTGATAGAGAACATTTTCCCTGGTCTGACGGGGATGGAGGGGATTCCCGTTCTGCAGAAGCTTTATCCCCTCTCCCGCCGCATGAAGAGCCGGAGCCTGGGGGAAACAGGCGTCTGTCGGGATCAGGATGCTTTCCAGGAGATCCTGCTTTTTCCCGATCTCCATGCCTTCCCCCATCTGCCTGTCCTTCAATTCCTGCAGTTTTGCCAGGGTATAAGCATCCTCGGCCTTAAAGAACCCGACCCGGGTCCGCACTAAGGAGGACATGGCCGCGCCGCAGTCCAGTTTCCCTCCGATATCGTCGCAGAGGGTGCGGATATAGGTTCCTTTGGAACAGCGGACACGGATCCTGACAAGAGGCAGCTCCATCTTACAGATCTCGATCCCATGGATCATGACAGGTCTCGCCTGCCGCTCCACCTCTTTTCCTGCCCGGGCCAGCTCGTAAAGCTTCTTTCCATTTACCTTAAGGGCCGAATACATGGGAGGAACCTGCAGGTATTCTCCCTGAAAGCTAAGAACTGCTTCCCGGACCTGTTCCTCCATCACCTGTACTTCCTTTTCCTCCAGAACCTGCCCGGTCATATCCTGGGTATCCGTCCTGACTCCAAGAAGAAGCTCCGCCACATATTCCTTATCCTGATCCGCAAGAAGGTCGCAGAGCTTCGTGGCGTTGCCGAGGCACACCGGCAGCACCCCCGTGGCGGCAGGATCCAGGGTTCCCGTGTGCCCAATCCTGCGCTGTCCGAAAATCCCCCGCAGCTTCGCCACCACGTCATGGGAGGTGAAACCCGCTTCTTTATAGACATTGATCACGCCATTATACATACCAATCCCCATCTGCAATCCTCATCCGCAATCCCCATCCGCCGTTAAATCCTCTTTTCACTCAGGCTTACTCCCCGTCCAACTGTTTTTCAATATGAAGGGACAGGTTGTTCACACAGTCGTGGAAGGTGCCCCGCATGGTACAGCCCGCAGCCCTTATATGACCGCCGCCGCCGAAAAACTTGGCTACCTTGGCCACATCCACCGTTTCATCGGATCTTAAGCTGATCTTATATTCCAGCACGTCCGTCTGATACATGAAGATTGCGCAATGGATTCCTGCAATGTTCCGAAGCTGGTTCACAATACCGTCCAGGTCGCTTGGTCCTACCCCGTAAAATTCCATGGTTTTCCGGTCGATACAGCTGACAATGCATCTGCCGTCCATAAACCGGATGCTTTGGATCAGAGCCCGCCCCATGATCTGGGACTGCACATAGGTCTTCTGGTAAAAGGTCTCTTCGATCAGCTTCGGGAAAGGGAAGCCAAAGCGGATGAGCTGCGCCGCCTTTTCCATGGTTTCCGGGGAAGTGTTGGAATACTGGAACACCCCGGTATCATGAATGATGCCGATATAGAGGGCTTCCGCCAGATCCCGGTCCAGCTTTTCTTTATCGATTAGGTCATAGATCAGCTCGCTGGTGGAGCTGGCCATGGGCTTTACATAATTCACGTCCCCACAGCCTGGATTGCTCACATGATGGTCAACATTGATCCTTTTCCCGGCGCCCGCGAAATATTTTTCAGCGCCTCCCAGCCTGTCATTTGCACAATCCAGGCAGAAAAACACGTCAAACACCGTATCCTCTGCAAAGGTGCTGTCGATCTCATCATAGCCCTTCATTTCCTGGAAAATATCCGCAGGCTTTTCCAGAAAAACTTTCATATATGTATCCGGAAAACATTTTAAAAGATACTGATACAAAGCGAGGCAGGCCCCTACGCAGTCCCCGTCCGGACGGACGTGCCCTCCGATGCCGATCGACTTCGCGCCCTCGCATTCCCGTAAAATATTCATATCACTCATTCTTTCTCTCCTATCATCTGTCGCCAATTCAGGGAAACCGACTGAAATACGGTCATTGAAACATCTTGGCGGCTCCCCAAAGACCTGTTTTGCACCCAGCCTCCGTAAAATATAACGATATTCGGGATAAGGATAAGCCCCGCATTAACGGGGCTTATCCTATCTCCTTCCGATCTTCTTGCGTTCACTCTTCCTTGCGGACTGCAGCCGCTTCCTTATCCGCAGACTGCGCCGCACCATCCTCGCTCTCCGCAGACTGCAACATATCCCCTTCGCCGTCTCCGGTCTGGGCGCCTGACGCCCTGCTTTTATCCGCCGCAATCACTTCATCGATCTTATGGGACATATTCACCCCATACTCAATGGACTGATCCATCACGAAAGTAATATCCGGCGTATTGCGCAGGTTCACGGTTTTCGCCAGCCTTGTCCTGATAAAGCCCATGGCGCTCTTTAGGCCCTGCATGGTAGCCTCCCGCTCCTCGTCGCCGCCCAGCACGCTGATCCAAGCCTTACAGCTCTTTAAATCGGGCGCGACCTGCACTGAGACCACGCTGGTAAACGGACTGATCCTGGGATCTTTTATCTCCCCGCGGATCACCTCAGCCAGAACCTTCTGCACCTCACCATTGATCCGGGTATTCTTCACACTGTTTTTTCTCATACCATTCGCCCTCCAAGTTGGAAGCTACGCATTTAGCGCCTTGTGCGCTAAATTCATTCATCGTGGTACCTCCACCATCACATAAGCTTCCACAATATCGAACTCCTGCATCTGGTCGAATCCGCTGAACACCAGGCCGCATTCATAGCCGGCCCTTACTTCCTTCACATCATCCTTAAACCGTTTCAGGGAAGCCAGCTCGCCTTCGTAGATCTGCTTGCCTTCACGGCTGATACGGATCTTGCAGTTCCTCTGGATCACTCCGTCCAGGACGTAGGATCCTGCAATATTACCGATCGCAGACGCCCTGAAGATCTGGCGCACCTCTGCGTGACCGATCACCTTCTCCTCATAGATAGGATCCAGCATTCCCTTCATGGCGGCTTCGATATCTTCAATCGCCTGATAAATCACCTTATAGAGACGGATATCCACGCCTTCCCGCTCGGCAGTCGCCTTCGCGGTGGCGTCAGGACGCACATTGAAGCCAATAATGATCGCGTTGGAGGCTCCTGCCAGCATCACGTCGGATTCGTTGATCGCGCCTACGCCGCCATGGATGCACTTGACCATGATTTCCTCGTTGGTCAGCTTCGTGAGGGATTGCTTTACCGCCTCCACGCTGCCCTGTACATCCGCCTTGACGATCAGGTTCAGTTCCTTCAGATTGCCCTCCTGAATCTGGGAGAACAGATCGTCCAGGGACATTCTCCCCTTCGTCTCCTCTATCATTTTTTCCCTGTTTTGCGCTAAATATGTCTCGGCATAGGATTTTGCCGTTTTATCGCTTTCATGGGCAAGGAAGACCTCACCTGCGCTGGGCACATCGTTCAGGCCAAGGATCTCCACCGGGGTAGAAGGATCCGCCTCCTTTACTCTCTTACCCTTGTCATCGATCATGGCGCGGACTTTGCCATAGCATGCTCCTGCGGAAATAAAATCGCCCACATGCAGGGTACCCTTCTGCACCAGGACTGTCGCCACAGGACCACGGCCTTTATCCAGTTCGGCTTCGATCACGAGACCTCTCGCCTGCCTCTTGGGATTGGCCTTCAGCTCCATGATATCTGCGGTCAGCAGGATCATCTCCAGCATCTCCCCGATACCCTGCCCGGTCTTGGCGGATACCGGCGCAAATACCGTGCTGCCGCCCCAATCCTCTGCTACCAGCCCATATTCCGTCAGCTCCTGCTTTACGCGCTCCACGTTGGCGGAGGGCTTATCTATCTTATTGATGGCCACAATGATTTCCACGCCTGCGGCCTTCGCATGGTTAATGGCTTCAATCGTCTGGGGCATCACGCCGTCATCCGCAGCCACCACCAGGATCGCGATATCCGTGGCGTTGGCGCCGCGCATACGCATGGCTGTAAAGGCCTCATGTCCCGGCGTATCTAGGAAAGTGATCCTGCGGTTATTGATATTGACCGTATATGCGCCGATGTGCTGGGTGATGCCTCCGGCTTCCTTATCCGTTACATTGGTTTTACGGATCGCATCCAGAAGGGAAGTCTTACCATGGTCAACGTGACCCATGACGCAGACTACGGGAGGTCTTTCCACAAGTTCCGCCTCGTTCTCTTCATCCTCCTTCAGGAGTTCTTCAATGACATCAACCTTGACCTCTTTTTCACAAAGAATGTCATGCTCCATAGCGATGGCTTCCGCGTCCTCATAAGAGATCTCCTGGTTCACGGTAACGACCTTCCCCTCCAGGAACAACTTCTTAATGATGGAGGCGGGCTGAATCTTCATCTTATCAGCCAGATCCTTGATCGTAATGGTCTCAGGCAGGGTGATCACCTTGATCACTTCCTCTGCCACTTCTTCCTTTTTCTCCGGCTTAATAAATCTGCCGGGCTTCTTTAACTTCTCTTCTTCTTCGTAGATCAGCTCTTTTCTGGAGCGTTTATCCCTCTCCTGGCTGATACGCCTCTTGTCCTGCTCACGCTTCTTTTCGATGTCCTTGGACGCAGTTTCCGGCGCAAAGCTGCCAGCTGAGTCTTTACCCCTGAATTTATTTCCCTGCCCTGCATTGCCTCTGCCGTCGCGGAGAGCATTTGCATTGCCACGGCCAGCGCCTTGAGCGCTGCCGCTGCCGCGGCGATCACCCTGACCGCCTTCCATCCCTGCTCTAGCAGGTCTTGAAGCTCCATCCGTTCTGTTGTAGGACGGTCTGCCATTGCCTGTTCCTCCTCTTGACTGGAACTGTCCTGCCCCCAGACCGCGTTCTCCGGTCTGGAAACGGTTCTCCCGGTCGCGTCCATCGCGCTCTCTTCCCTCTGCCGGGCGACCGTCACGGCTTCTGCCGTCAACAGGGCGTCCGTCACGGTTCCTTCCATCGGCCGGACGGCTGTCGCGACTTCTTCCATCTGCGAAACGACTCTCCCGGTCGCGCCCGTCTGCGGTGCGAATCTCCCGTCCACGGTTTTCTCTGTCGGAACTTCTCCTGTCACGGTCTCTTCCATCGGCAGTGCGTCCGCCCTCGCGGTCTGTCCTGTCACCTGTTCGCTTCTCGCGTTCCCTTCCGTCTACGGAACGGGAACCCGAACGATCTCTCTCAGGGGTCCGACCGTCGCTGACGCCGGTCTTTACTGTATGCTCCTTCTGCACCGGACTATTTTCCAAAGCGGCATTCTGTGTCTGCGTACCGGTTTCTTCCGTGCGGGGTACATTAACCTGGGACTCCGCCTGATTTACTGCACCCTGCTGATCCACTCTTTCCGCCATCCTCTGCTCCGCAGCAGGCTGCTGCCCTACAGCAGTCTGCCGTTCCTCTGCAGGCGTCTGTATTGCTTTTTCCTCCAGCTTTACCTCCGGGATCTCCTGAGACCTTCTGGCGGCTTTCTCCGGACGCGGCTTAGTCGCCTGAGGTCTGGGAGAAGACATCTGCACGCTGGGAGTGGGCGACGGAGGGGTCAACGGCTTGATTGGCCGGACCGGCGCTACAGGTGCCGGCTTCGATTTCTGCGCGCCCCGCTCAGACCGGGTTCCTTCCCGTTCCGGACGGTTCGCCCGCTCCGGTCTGGTTCCGCCCTGTCCCGAGCTGTAACCGCCCTGTCCGCTATATCCGGTCTGCGTGCTGTAATTACCTCTTCCTACAGGTCTTCCGCCCTGACCCTGCGGTCCCCTCTGTCCGGGAATATTGGAATTCTGCTGATTGCTCACAATAATGATCTTCTTCTTTTTTTTGGGCGCCTCAGCCTCCGCGCCGTTCTGTACAGGCGCCTTCTCTTCCTTACTATTTCCCAAATCCTTTCGTACCATACCTGCCACATTATCCTCCAGAGAGCTTTGAACGGATTTCACTTCTACTCCCTTTTTCTGTAAATATTCTATAACATCCCTGCTTGTTTTTCCCAATTCCTTCGCCAGTTCATGCACCTTGATATTCGCCATGTTATCTACCTCCGTTTCCCGCTGTCTCTGTTTTCAGATACTTCATAATACTTTCCGCCAATCCCGCATTGAGTATGGCCACTGACGACCTTATATCTTTGCCGATTGAGTGTCCGAGTTCTTCCTTTGTTCCATATACATAAACAGGAACATCATAAAAACCGCATTTATCGGTAAATAACTTTCTGGTGTTGGCAGATGCATCCTCCGCTATGATCACCAGTCTGGCTGTACCGTTCCTCACTGCATTCACCGTCTGAAATTCTCCGCTGGCCAAATTGCGCCCTCTCGCCGCAAGCCCCAGCAACGACAAAATCTTATTCTGCTCCAAGCTTTTCAAACTCCTTCTTCAGGCTTTCAAATTCTTCCTCCAGCAGGCTATAGACCTCATCCGGAATGCTCATCTTAAAAGACCTCTCCAGCCCCTTATTCTTTCTGGCCTTTTTCAGACATTCCTCCTGCTTACAAAGATATGCGCCTCTTCCATTCTTCTTTCCTGTAACATCCAGGCAAATCCGGCCTTCCGGGGTACGCAGGACCCTCATCATTTCCTTCTTGCCTTTCATTTCCCCGCAGCCGATACACTGCCTTAACGGAATCTTCTTCGCCATCTCGTCACATCCTGTTTCTCATCCTGCCGCCGACATTCCCACACAGGAAAAATTAATTTTCCTCTTCAAAATCCCCGTCCGCATAGTTTCCGTCCTCATCATTTCCCTCTTCGTAACTGCCGTCCCCGTATTCGTCTTCCTCATAATCCTCATATTCGTCATAGTCCTCATCATAGTCGTCGATGTAGTCCTCATAACGGAAGCCGGGAGCATCCTTGGCCTGGGTCTCTGACTTAATGTCAATCTTATATCCGGTCAGTCTTGCGGCGAGACGCGCGTTCTGGCCTTCCTTGCCGATTGCCAGGGAAAGCTGATAATCCGGAACCACAACCTTGGCTGTTTTCTCATCCGGATCCGCAAAAACTGCAACGATCTTGGCAGGGGAAAGGGCGTTCTGGATCAGGTTGCCGGGATTCTCATCCCAGTTCACAATATCGATCTTCTCCCCACGCAGCTCATCCACAATGGCGTTGACACGGGAGCCGTTGACCCCGACGCAGGCGCCTACCGCATCCACGTTGGGATTGTTGCTCCAAACCGCGATCTTGGTACGGCTGCCCGCTTCCCTGGCGATGCTCTTGATCTCCACCACGCCGTCGCGTATCTCAGTCACTTCGGATTCAAACAGGCGCTTCACCAGCTCCGGATGGGTACGGCTCACACTGATACGGGGGCCCTTCGGCGTATTCTTCACCTCCAGGATATAAACCTTGATACGCTCCGTAGGACGGAAATTCTCGGTCTTCACCTGTTCGCTTTCATTTAACATCGCATCCGCCTTTCCAAGGTTGATGCTGATGTTCTTGCCCAGATACCTCTGGACCACGCCGGTCATGATATCCTTTTCCTTCTCATAATACTGATTATAGATGACGCTTCTCTCTTCCTCACGTATCTTCTGGAGGATCACATTCTTTGCATTCTGTGTCGCGATTCTTCCGAAATCCTTGGACTTAATCTCCACATGGATCATATCCCCCACCTGGGCATTGCCGGAAATCTCCAAGGCGTCCTCTAAAGCGATCTGGGTCGCCTTATCCTCCACCTCTTCCCTGGTCGCCACCACCTCTCTCTCGGCATATACCAGAAAGTCACAGGTCTCACGGTCAATTTCCACCTTAACATTATCTGCCTTGCCAAAGTGGTTCTTGCAGGCCGTCATCAGAGAATTTTCAATGGCGTCAAAAAGAGTATCCTTGCTGATCTCCTTCTCCTTCTCCAGAATATCCAATGCTTCCATTAATTCCTTATTCATTTTCCTGTCATCCTCCATTCTGCCGGCATTTTGCCGACGTTCATCTATAAAAGCCCCAATCATCGTAAATCCAATCCCGCCGGCGGACGTTTCCGCCGTGGACCAGTCCGTCAAAAATCTATCGTCAGCCTGACCAGCGCAATCTCCTTACGCGGGAAGCTGCGTGGGGAGCCGTCTTCCAGTATCGTGATCTGTTCCCCGTCAAAGCCGTCCAGAATCCCCACAAACTCCTTGCATTTGTCAATGGGCTTAAAAAGCTTTATCTCCACCTCTTCGCCAAGGCATTTCTCAAAGTGCCTGTCTTTTTTCAGGGTCCTTCCAAGACCGGGGCTGCTGACCTCAAGGATATATGCGTCCGGGATAAAATCCTCCAAGTCCAAAGCGTCGGAAAGCAGTCTACTCACACTTTCACAGTCGTTGATGCTGACGCCGCCCTCTTTGTCAATATAGGCGCGCAGATACCGTTCGCTTCCTTCCTTCACATACTCCACATCATAGATCCCCACACCGCACCGGGCAGCTATGGGAGCAAGCAAAGCCTCCGTCCTCGCCTCATAGTCCTCTCTTTTCGACATTCTTCTCTTCCCTCTCAAAACCGGACCTTCCCATTCACCGCCCGGATTTTCCAAATAACCAAAAGATAAGAGTGGAACGCGTTCCACTCTTACTTAACATTACCATTTAATTCAAACAAAGTATAAGGCAATCCCATAAAAAAGTCAATACCTTTTCAGAAAAAATATCGATGGCTCCGCTTCATTTTCAGGACTCTTTCCCGCGGAAAATCATTTTTAATATCGGGAAAAATACCCAGAAGGAGATAATGCAGTTGATTATCATGGTCACAACATCAGCAACGGTCTCGCCCCACCTGCCCAGATTCCAGGTATCGATCAGCAAATGGTAGACAGGCGCCTTGTAGAAGCCCTGTGCCGCTGCGGCGCTGACAGTAATCACTATGTAGGCAACCAAATACCAGAATGCCGCTTTCCATATTTTCCCCGTTGACTTAAAAGTAACTTTCCTCTGGATAAAAAAATTAAAAACCTGCGCAATGGCCATTGTGACCTGGACTGCAAGGAAATACGCCAGACCACCGCCGCCCCCCAGGGCAATGGCGCCTCCTGCGTAATTAAAAATGTAATAATCCGATCCGTCGAAATTTTTCCCCATTTTCCCAATCTGAAAACTGATATTCACCAGATCTGTCTTTCCAAACATTTCTTTAAAGATCGGCATTAAAACTAATTGCAGCAATGTGACGCCGTTACTTACCATAAAAAAGGTGATAAATTCTGCAAGGACTCCATGCTTCAATACAAATCCGTGCCATTTTTCTGTCAAATATCTCATTCCTTCACTCATTCCCACGCTATAATAATTTCACTACTGGCAGTAAGGGTTCCGTCTGTGGCTGTAATCGTGATTATTCGCTCCTCTCTGGCCTGAATAATGGCAAGGGCTTCCCCATAATAAGTATCCGTAATATCGCATAAATACCCGGCAGGATTATAAGGACATCCATTCCCCAGACCCAAAAGTTTTCCTCCCGATACCTCGACCTTTACGAAATGCCTTTCCATCGGCTTTACGATTCCCTTTTCATCCGTGTACCTGATACGGACAAAGCAGAGCCCGCCGGGCCGGACCGAATTTTTCTCCGGAACCGTCCGCAGTACGGTTTCCTTTCCTGCAGTAAACAGGGAAGCACAGGATAACTTCAGCCCATCCTTATCATATGCAACTGCCTTCAGCTCCCCATTTTCATAGGGTATCCGAAAAAGAACCCTACAATCCTTTCCCCTTTTTTTCCGCTTCAACAGACATCCATTTAAATATAATCCTACCGCGTAAGCTTTCGTATAGACCTCTACTGTCGCCTGGCTCCCTTCACAGCCCCTCCAGGACCAGGAGGCTATCGCATTTGTCATTTTCCAGGCAGAAGGAGAGTGGCGCCCTTTCTGATACACCGGTCTTACTGCAATAAAAGGTCCTTCCGAACAATCAAAGGCCACCTTTGTATACAAGGCTTCCCCCAAAGGAGTGCCTGTAATATCTATCCGTCCGCTTCCTGCCGTGAGCCAGCCTGCACGGGACGCCCGGCGCGGAGCATAGTCCCCATATTCCCAGGCCCCGACTCCAGTCTCTCCAAGATAATCCATTCCTGCCCAAACGAAATCCCCTATTATACGAGGATGACGTTTTGCTTTTTCATAAAAAAAATTCGCATCCTTACAAAAAGTCTCGCTCCCCAAAATCAGCCGCCCCGGATACTTTTTCAGATCATGGTCATAGCGGAAAATGCCATAATTATAACCCGCAATATCCAAACGGGAATATGCCTCCCTGGTTTTTGCGTCACTGCCTGGGAGCATCGCTCCAAGCTTCATAACGGTATCCCCCAGAATGCCGGCCAGCGTATTATAAAATTCACTTCCTACCGGGGCAGACTTTTTCCTTTTTTCATTCTTTGCCTTTTTATCGCTGTAAACTCCAAAACCCATTGAATACAGATAATTAAAAAACAAATTGATCCCGCAGGTAACCGGCCGGGTATCATCCAGGCGATGCAGATATTCCGTCATTTCTTCGGTCAGCCTGATCCCTCTTTCCTGGGCCGTCTCCGCCACCTCATTTCCTATGGAATATAGCACAACGCATGGATGGTTATAATCCTTTTCCACCATATCCTTGAGATCGTTTCTCCACCACTGTTCAAAGCTAAGGGCATAGTCATATGCTGTTTTATGAATATACCACATATCCACATATTCATCCATCACCAGCATTCCCAGCCTGTCACATGCCTCCAACAGGGCTTTCGAACAGGGATTATGGGCGGAGCGGACAGCATTATAGCCATTTTCCTTCAGAATATGCACTTTTCTCTCTTCGGCTTCCGGATAACAGCAGGCACCCAGAAGTCCATTATCGTGGTGGATACAGGCGCCGCGCAGGATCACCCTCTCACCATTGATACAAAAACCTTTTTTCTCATTCCATTCCAGCATGCGGATCCCAAAGCTTCCCTCACAGGAATCTGTATCCGCATCAAAACCGTCCTCTTCGCCGCCTTTTCTGCCGATAAATTCTATATGATAAGTATATAATTCAGGGTGATCAGGCGCCCACAATTGAACATTCGTCAGATCCAGGAGGATTTTTTTCTCTCCGTCAGTTTCTTCCTGCCGGACGGCTATAAGCTCGTTATCCTTCCGAATCTCCACCTTCAATTTCCCGCAGCTGGATGTTCTTACCTTCAGCTCCAGTTTTGCCGCATATTCATGCGCTCCCCCCCTAAATATGCTTCGGGTATGTATTTGCACTCCTGCAGGGAAAATGTATTCCTTCTCTCCAATATACATCCAGACCGGACGGTAGATTCCCGCTCCTGAATACCAGCGGCTGTTAGGCTGATCCGCATTATGGGCAATGACCTCCAGGCGATTTTGGGTTCCATACTGCAGGAAGGCATCCGCATCCACCCAAAAATTTGTATAGCCGTATGGTCTGCCCGCCGCTTTTTTCCCATTCAGGAATACCTCCGCATTGTGATATACTCCTTCAAATTCCAGCAGTATTTTCTTTTCTTTCCAGGACTGTGGGGCAAAAAAATGTCTGGTATAAAGATAATCGTTCCCAGCGAAATAACCTGTGTTGTGTTTCCCGGGATTTTCCTCCTTCCGCGGTTCAGAAAGCATTGCATCATGAGGCAGAACAACTTCTTTTTCCCCATCAGGCCTCACATTTTTTCCCGTGACGCCCTGGAATATCCAACCTGCGTTAAAATCAACCCGTTTCATTCTGACCTCTCTAATCCTTAATAAAAATGCCGCTTATAGCTTTTGTTTTCACATATTTCGGCTATAAGACGGCATTTTTTCATATAGCTGGTTTATCCCGCAATTAAAACAGCCTTTACTGCCATGAGCCCCAACCCAGGCTGATCCCTTCCCCGGATACACTAAAGGTACCACTGTTCAGGACATCATTGCTGGTTCTGTTTAGCTGTATCGTAAAAAATTCATCCCCTGTCTTATCGATATATTCGGAAATAGTTTCCTGCGTTATTGATTTAACAGTTGAAGTAATTTCTTCATCCGCAGAACCGTGGTGCAGGTACTGTGTGAACATTTGATAAGGAACAAATGCGCAATCTAAGGAATATCCATTCACGCTCACGACCTGCCCCTCGTCAATACGAATGGAAGGAGCTGCGTTCTCATAGTTTTTAACCCCAACAAGATGGAATTTCGTTTCTGCATCAATATAAAGATACCATGCAACGCCGTCTTCATCCGTATTGCCGCCATCCGCATTTTGATATACATAGTTGCCGATAATCGCATACTCCACATCTTCATCCGAATTTCCGGAGCTTCCCTTGCTGTTGCCGCAGGCGGCAAGCACAAATGTCATAACCATAATTAATAAAGCTGCTATCCCTTTTTTACTGTTCTTCATCATTTCTTTTCTTGTATGATGTATTTATAACCAAATACACCACTTTTCCTTTCTTTTTATTGATATTGTGGTTTAATACAATTCAGA
>CANPYG010000018.1 GCA_947588205.1 uncultured Acetatifactor sp.
CCGAGGAGGACGGCATCCGCGCCAGCGAGCTGGAGGCGGAATTTGCCGAGATGGACGGCTGGGAGGCGGAATCCAACGCCGCCATGCTTTTAAACGGTCTTGGGATCGACACGGAATATCACTACAGCCTGATGGGGGACCTGGAGGGCAATCTGAAGGTTAAGGTCCTGCTGGCAAGGGCTTTGTTCGGCAACCCGGATATCCTGCTTCTGGATGAGCCTACCAACCATCTGGATCTGGACGCCATCGCCTGGCTGGAGGATTTCCTGATCGACTTTAACAACACCGTCATTGTGGTTTCCCACGACCGTTATTTCTTAAACAAGGTCTGCACCCATACCGCGGATATCGACTATGGCAAGATTCAGCTCTACGCCGGCAATTATGACTTCTGGTATGAATCCAGCCAGCTTCTGATCAAGCAGATGAAGGAGGCCAATAAGAAAAAGGAAGAAAAGATCAAGGAGCTGCAGGAGTTCATCTCCCGTTTCTCCGCGAACGCATCCAAGTCCAAGCAGGCCACCTCCAGGAAGCGTGCCCTGGAGAAGATTCAGCTGGATGAGATCAAGCCTTCCAGCAGGAAATATCCCTACATTGACTTCCGCCCCGACAGAGAGATCGGCAACGAGGTACTCACAGTGGAACATCTCTCCAAGTCCATAGGCGGAGTAAAGGTGCTGGACGATGTCTCCTTTATCATGGGACATGACGACAAGATCGCCTTTGTGGGCGGCAATGAGCTCGCAAAGACCACTCTTTTTGAAATCCTCATGGGCAATATGGAGCCCGACGGGGGTTCCTATAAATGGGGCGTCACCACCTCCCAGGCGTACTTCCCCAAGGATTATAACGAGGAATTCAACAACGACCTGACCATTGTGGACTGGCTGACCGGCTACTCCCCCATCAAGGATGTCACCTATGTCCGCGGCTTCCTGGGCAGAATGCTCTTCGCCGGGGACGACGGGGTAAAGCAGGTTAAGGTGCTTTCCGGCGGAGAAAAGGTGCGCTGTCTGCTTTCAAAGATGATGATCAGCGGCTCCAACTGCCTGATCTTTGACGAGCCCACCAACCACCTGGATATGGAGTCCATCACCGCCCTGAACAACGGTATGATGAAATTCCCCGGAGTGATGCTTTTCTCCTGCCACGACCACCAGCTGGTACAGACCACCGCCAACCGCATCATTGAGATCCTTCCGAATGGTTCGGTCATCGACAAGATCACCAGTTACGACGAATATCTTGCCAGCGACGAAATGGCGAGAAAACGGACTGTTTTCACCGCCCAAAAGGAAGCGGATGAGAATTGAGGACATTTTCATGAAAGCAATTGATTTACATGTTCATTCCACCAGCTCGGACGGTACCTTCACTCCCTCCGGGCTGGTGGATTACGCATTTCAAAAGGGGCTGGCGGCCTTCGCGCTGACGGACCATGACTGCATAGACGGGCTGGAAGAAGCCATTTCCTACGCCGGGAAGCTGCGGATGGAAGGATCATCCGGTGAGAACCCATGCAGGAAGGGAGCCTCCAACGGAACATCAGACGGGATTCCGGAAGTAATTCCCGGCATCGAACTTTCCACGGAATATCATGGCAGGGATGTCCATATCGTGGGGCTTTTCATCGACTATAAAAACACCTCTTTTCGCGCAAGGCTTCAGGAATTCATAGATTCCAGGACGAACAGGAATCATGAAATGTGCGCCCGTCTCTCTAAGGCGGGAATGAATATCTCCTATGAAAAGCTGCTGGCGCGTTTTCCGGATTCCGTCATCACACGGGCGCATTACGCCAGATATATGATGGAACAGGGCTATACCAAAAGTATCAACGAGGCCTTTGAGCGCTATATCGGCGATCATTGTCCCTATTATGTTCCCAGGAAAAAGGTGACTCCTTTCCAGGCGGTCAGACTCATCCTGGAAGCCGACGGTATCCCCATACTGGCACATCCCATCCTCTACCACCTAAGCGACAGGGACCTGGATACCCTCGTAGCGGAATGTAAAGAGGCCGGTCTTCTCGGGATTGAGGCGATCTATTCCACCTACAACGCCGCCGAGGAGCGTCAGGTCAGACGCCTTGCGGAAAAATATCATCTTCTGCTTTCCGGGGGCTCTGACTTCCACGGCTCCAACAAGCCGGGCCTGGACATGGGAAACGGTTATGGGAAGCTTTTTGTGCCGGAGGATATCCTTTCAGAGCTCAAAAAGACCCGCTGCAGGCTGCTTTTTACGGATATGGACGGAACCTTGCTTAACAACGCCAGCGAGATTTCCCCTGCGATGAAGAGTGCCCTTGACAGGATGGCTGCTGCCGGGCACCGCCTGATCCTTTCTTCCGGGAGGCCCCTGCCCAGCATACTGGAGGTACGTTCCTCCCAGGGGATTGAATATCCTAATATGCTCATCATTTCCAACAACGGCGCGCTGGTCTATGACTGCGACGCGCAGGCCCCGATCCTGGAGCACAGGCTTTCACTTACGGACATCCGTTACATCATCGGGGAGGCGGAAAAAATGCATCTCCACATCCATGCCTATACGGACAGTGAGATCGTCTGCCATCATATGAATGAAGAGCTGCAGTACTATACGCGAAGAATCCATCTTCCTTTAAAATATGTGGAAAATATAGCCGACAGCCTTCCTGTGGGCTCTTATAAGCTGCAGTGCATCCATCTGGCTGACAGGCGCAGGCTGGAGGCTTTCAGGGACCATATCGCCCCCTACTGCGGCGACAGAATCCAGATGATCTTTTCCAATGACCAGTACCTGGAGATCCTGCCGGCGAGCGCGGGCAAGGGAACAGCCCTCCGCTTTGTACAGGATTACCTGCATATTCCCCACAGCCATACCTTTGCAGCGGGAGATGCGGAAAACGACCTCTCCCTGCTTGAAGCCGCCCATGTCGGCATCGCCATGGCGAACGCCGCCCCCTGCGTAAAGGAACGGGCGGATATCGTAACCGCTTTGGATAATGACCACGACGGGCTTCTGGAGATTATTGAAGAATATTTTCAACAGGATTAAGGAGTGCTCTGAATGCCCGAATGACCATTTTCATATAATCATAAAAGGACCGGCTCCATCTGCCGGTCCCTTAAATAGCCTGGTTATCCCCTTATTCGCCTGGTCTCAACAAATCAACAAAGGTTTGCCCCCGTTTCATCCCTCTATGATCAGATACCTTCCGTCGCCGATATCGAACACCTCATCGGCATCCAGTATCTCATCATCCACAGCGCCTTCCACATCAATGCCGGCATCTTCAAAATACTCCACTACTTCCTCCACAGAGTCCACTACCACCGCCATGCAGTCCTCCAGAAAATCCTCCGCCTCCTCCATGGTCTCGGCAACCCTTTCAGGGAACAGCTGTAATTGATTCTTCAAGAAACACTCCAATACCGCATCATCAAATTCATGCATATATCCGCCCTCCTTTTTCCATTCTACCGTTCATGCCATTACCTGTGCAACTATATTTATCATAATAAGAATATGCGCTCCCGTCAAGTACCTCTCCTAAAAAGGGGAAACATTCTCCTAAAAAGGGGAAACATTCTTACTCAATCAGGCTTAGGAGCTCTGACGGATGCGAAATCACCATGTCCGCATGATCAGCCTCCAGCTCTCCGCGTTCCCTGAACCCCCAGAGCGCACCGACCGTATAAGCCCCCAGGGCCTTCCCGGTCTTCATATCCGTTCCGGTATCGCCCAGATAAACGGTTTCATCCGCGGTAACTCCCACCCGCTCCAGAATCCGGAGGGCGCCCTCCGGGCTGGGCTTGATCGCGATTCCGGGCTGCTGCCCCTGTATCACATCAAAACAACCTTTTCCGAATAAGGTCTCTATCACATGGACTGTTTCCTCGTGAGGCTTATTGGAAAACACAGCTATTTTAAGACCCTTTTCCTTCAATGCCGCCAGAAGCTCCGGTATCCCTTCATAAGGCACCACCTGGTACATGCAGTTTTCCCGGAAAATCTCCCGATACCTGGCATAGGCTTCCTTAAAATGCACGTTCTCTGTATCCCCTCCGGCCGTCAGACATCTTTTTATCAGATTGGCAGCGCCGTCTCCCACAAAATATTTATATTGGTCAATCCCAAAGGGGCCATATCCCCAAGGCGCAACCGCCTGATCCGCACAATATTTTATGCTGGCAATGGAATCGGAAAGAGTTCCGTCCAGGTCAAAGATCACAAGCTTTTTGGAAAGGTTCTTTGCACACAGGTTTTTTCCCCTGAGCAGCTTCCTGACCTCTTGGTAAAGCCGCCCTACCGGAAGACCCACCACATTTCCATAATCTCCCCGGATACCCCGAATATATCTGGCACAGAACCCCTGGATCCCATAAGCCCCCGCCTTATCAAAGGGTTCTCCTGTATCCAGATATTCCGTGATCTCTTCTTCACTCATGGGAAAAAAGGTCACTTCCGTCTCTTCGTGAAAGGATTTGATCAGCGGCTGCCCCTCAGCGTCAGGGCGTTCCCCGCAGAAAGGGCGTTCCCCATAGCAGGGGCGTTCCCTGCTGCCGCCAAGGATCAGCGTTACGCCCGTATATACATGATGCGAACGCCCCTGTAGCATACGCAGCATGGATGCTGCGTCCTCCCTTGACTTTGGCTTTCCCAGAAGCCGTCCGTCACAGGAAACAATGGTATCCGCCCCGATCACAAGGACTGTCCCAGCTTCAAAGGTCTGCTGTCCTCCCAGCTCCCGAAGCCTTCTATACACATCCTCCGCCTTCTGTCCGGACAGCTCCTCCACCACCTCTTCGGGCAATGTCCTGCTTATCCTCTCTTCCACCGTGCTGACGCAAACCTCAAACTGCCAGCCAATCTGCGTCAGCAACTCCCTGCGCCTGGGAGAAGCGCTCGCCAAAATCACTCTCATAAAGCCTTCCTATTCTTCCCTTTGTCCATTCTTTTTCTGTTTCGTCCGATCCATCCTGCCTTTTTCCAGCCTCTGGGAACAGCCTCTTCCCTATCCCCTTGTATCCTTCATATATCCTGCGGCATCTCCGGGATAAAGATCCTTCGGCTCGTTACAGGCTCCTCCTGTCCTTCCATGGCATGGGCAACGGCTTCCTCACAGAAGGCTTCCTGCGCGTTAAAGCTCTCTTTTCCACGCTTATCCACCTTTTCATAGCTCCCGTCCGGCTGCAGAACCTGCGCCTTCACAGTATCCCTCAGCTGATTCTGCAGGATATGGAGCAGCCCCTCCTTGAGCTCCTGCCGCTCCACTGGGAACAGGATCTCCACCCGGCGCTCCAGATTACGGGGCATCCAGTCCGCGCTGCCGCAGTAGATTTCATAATTCTCATCATTTTCAAAATAGAAGATTCTGGCGTGCTCCAGGAAGTTGCCCACGATGGAACGAACTGTGATATTCTCGCTCACTCCGGGGATGCCCACCTTCAGGCAGCAAATGCCCCGGACGATCAAATCGATCTTCACCCCTGCAGCGCTCGCCTCATAAAGGGCTTTGATCACATCCGGATCGCAAAGGGCGTTCATCTTGGCGATGATCCTTGCCGGACGCCCCTCTTCGGCATGCTTTTTCTCCCGTTCGATCAGGGCAAGGAATCTCCCCTTCAGCCACAAGGGTGCCAGGGAAAGCTTGTTCCACTTGAGCGGCTCGGAATACCCCGACAGCATATTGAATACTGCGGTCGCATCCTCCCCGATGCTCTCAGAGCAGGTAAAAAGCCCCACATCCGTATAAAGCTTCGCGGTGGCGTCATTATAGTTGCCGGTGCCGAGATGGACATATCTGCGGATCCCGTCCTCTTCCCTGCGCACCACCAGCGTGATCTTGCTGTGGGTTTTCAGGCCTACCAGGCCATAAATTACATGACACCCTGCTTTTTCAAGCATACGCGCCCATACAATATTATTTTCCTCGTCAAAACGGGCTTTCAGCTCCACCAGCACGGAAACCTGCTTCCCGTTGTCCGCAGCCTGCGCCAGGGCCGCAATGATAGGGGAATTTCCGCTGACACGGTAGAGGGTCTGCTTGATGGCGAGCACCTCCGGATCCTGGGACGCCTGACGGATGAACTCTACCACAGGGGTAAAGGTCTGATACGGGTGATGGAGAAGAATGTCTCCCTTGCGGATCTCATCAAAGATATTGCACCCCGCGGGGAGCTCCGGTACCGGCTGGGGCTCATACTTGGGCGTTTTCAGATGACTGAAGCCTTCCAGCCCATACATTTTCATCAGGAAGGTCAGATCGAGAGGTCCATCGATGGCATAGATATTCTGCTCTTCAACGCCCAGCTCCTTTCTCAGGATCTTGAGCAGCCGCTTATCCATTCCGTCCTCAATCTCCAGACGGATGACTTCTCCTCTCTGCCTCTTCTTTAACTGCTTTTCAATCTCCTTTAACAGATCCTCCGCCTCGTCCTCCTCGATGGTCAGGTCCGCGTTTCTCATGATCCGGAAGGGATGGGCGCAGAGGATATCATAGTTTAAGAAAAGCTTTTGGATATTGCGCTCGATCACCTCCTCCAGAAGGATGACCTTGCGCGTCTCCCCGTCCGCAGGCAGCTCCACGATCCTTGCCAGCACGCTGGGTACCTGGACGGTGGCGAAATCAAGATCCTCGTCATGATTTTTCTTGCGCATAAGCGCGCCGATGTTCAGGGATTTATTGCGGATCAGGGGAAAAGGTCTCGATGAATCCACCGCCATGGGCGTCAGCACAGGATACACGTTTTCCTCAAAATACTGGTCGACAAACGCCGCCTCTTCCGGCGTCAGTTCTTCATGACTCTTGATCACATGCAGTCCGTTCTGCTCCAGCTGGGGAAGCAGGGACCTGTTATAGGTGGAATACTGCACCTCCGCCAGCTTATGGATGGCGGTCGACAGGGCCTCCAGCTGCGCCTTGGGCGTCATCCCCGCAATATCCTTCTTATCATAGCCTGCGTTCACCATATCCTTTAAGGACGCTACACGCACCATAAAGAATTCATCCAGATTTGATGCGGTAATGCTCAAAAATTTCAGTCGTTCGAAAAGCGGGATGCTTTTATCCCTCGCCTCGCTCAGAACCCTGTTATCAAATAAAATCCAGCTCAGCTCACGATTCATATAATAAGCTGGATTGCTAAAATCCTTCTCTGCCATCCTTCCACCTCGTTTCTGTTATTCCATTTCAATTACAATAGCGCTAGAATTGTTTCCTCTGCTTTAACACCGGACGGACGCTGAAAACCTCCTGGAAAAATTCTGTCCGCTCTTCAAAAAAGCCTCTTTCCAGGGTGATGTCCTCCTGGGTATCCACAGTCAGGACCAGATCGTTATCCTTAAGCTGCGCCTTCACACCCTTAAGCTTCTGCTTATGGCTCCGGTCCAGGCTGTTCGCCAGACGAAGGATTGCCGTAAGCTTCGCGATCACAAGGTAATCGTTTGTGCTCAGCATGGATTCCCTGCCGCCCATCTGTCCGTAATACAGGAACGGACTGTGGTTAAAGCGCACCACATTAGCAATGATCTCCCTCTCGATATGGGAAAGACCGATGATCTCCGTGGACATGATGATATTATAGGAGTCCTCCCCCAGGTTCACCATGCTGATATACTTTCCGCAGTCATGCAGGATCGCCGCAAGGCGCAGATACAGCTTTTCCCTCTTCCCAAGGCCGTGAATCTTCTTCATGCTGTCAAAAATGGTCTGGGTGATATCATCCAGGGTTTCCGCACGTTTCCTGCTGCCCATATAGCGCTTGCTGATATTCACCGCACAGGCAAGAATATCCTTTTCAAAGTCATGCTCGCCTGTGAGCAGCTTATTTTTCTCCGCATATTCATAGGCAATTCCGTCACAGAGCGTAACGCCGGGAGCCCAGATATTCTCCGTGCCCATTAACAGCGCCGTTCTTCTCAGGATCACCGTGCTGATGAACATTAAAGGCACCTTATCTTCAGCGATATCCAGCATGGATGCGATCTGGGACCTGGATCCGGTGCGCATGTTCTCCATGATCTTTTCATACTCGGCGATTCCGACTATGGACTTATTCACATCCTTGCCAAACTTGCGGACAGCCCAGGAGGATAGATAATCATCCACCACAATGATATTCTTGATGGTCCTATCCTTCAGGTACAGCTTTTTAAAGGTAGAAAGCTGGGCAGAAGCCATCTCGTCGATCAGGCTCTCCATCTGACCGCTCTTTGCGTTCAGATGATTCAGCCTCTCCTGCACACGCAGAACACCCAGCTTCAGGTTCTGGGTGGCGATAAGAGTATCGTTATCGAACAGGGATATCTGAATGCTTCCTCCCCCGATATCCACGATCGCGGTCTTATCCACAATGATCTTACGGAAGGTCTCACCCTTGGAGGCGACTGATTTGTAATCCAGGAATCTCTGCTCCGAATTGCTCAGCACCTCAATCCTGATTCCGGTCCTTTGCTCGATCTGGTCCAGAACGATGGCGTTGTTCTTTGTCTCCCTGATAGCGCTGGTGCCGTAGGCCCGATACGCGTCCACACGATAGGACTTCATGATCCTGGAAAATTCCTTGAGCGTGCGGCACAGCTCCTCCAGCTTGTCAATGCTGATCTTCCCATTGGCGTAAGTATCGCTTCCCAGCGCAAGCCGCTTTACGATATGGTCGATTTCTTTCATGTTGTTTTTGCCGGAAAATTCAAATATTTTCATGGAAAGCTCAAAGCTTCCCACGTCGATCGCGGCAAAAGTCCTCACTGCCATTACCTTCTCCCTCCTTCAACGAAAAAATGCTATAAACCTCGCCCTGCTTGCCCATATCGGTTTGCCCGTCCGATGTCCATGTGCTGCTGCAAGCCAGCCTGCGCAGTACATAACCGCCGTCCGGGGCTTTCATAGTAAATAATCTATAAACTGCTGGGCGGTTCGCCCGGACAGTCCACCGTGGGTAAGCTCCCATTTGTTTGCTTCCTCCAGCAGCTTCTTTTCAGGCATCGTGATATGGTTCCGCTCAGCCAGGGCAAGGACAATCTCCTGGAACTGTTTGGGCGTGGGCGATCCGAAATAGATGGTCACGCCGAAGCGCGCAGCCAGGGAAAGCTTCTCCTGAACGGTATCGCTTTTATGCATATCCTCCCTGATATCCTCTTTGTCGCTGTAATTTTCCCGGATCAGGTGGCGGCGGTTGGAGGTCGCGTAGATCAGCACATTGTCCGGTCTGCGCTCGAGACCGCCTTCGATCACGGCCTTCAGATATTTATATTCCGTTTCAAAATCCTCAAAGCTCAGGTCGTCCATGTAAATGATGAATTTATAATTGCGGTTTTTGATCTGGGCAATGGTATCGTTCAGATCCTGGAACTGATGTCTGTATACCTCTATGA
Organism: uncultured Acetatifactor sp.; assembly: GCA_947588205.1. GTDB lineage: Bacteria > Bacillota > Clostridia > Lachnospirales > Lachnospiraceae > Acetatifactor. The sequence continues at coordinate 9,361 of CANPYG010000018.1, forward strand.
TACGGAGCCCCCTGTCGTAATATTCATTGGCGATGGCCTTGATACAGGAGCTCTTTCCGGTGCCTGCATCGCCGAACAGAAGGCAGTTGTTCGCCCTTCGTCCGCTCACAAAGGCCTCGGTATTGTCGATCAGCTTCTGCTTCGGGATCTCGTAACCCACCAGATCGTCCAGACGGACGTGGGCGATGTTGAGGATCGGAACGATATGAACTCCCTGCGCGTCCTCCCGAATACGGAAGGACTTATGAAGCCCGAATTTTCCGACCCCGTACTCCCGGTAAAACTGCGTCAGCGTATCCTTCATCTCTTCCGGCGTGCTGTCATGGCAGAACGCCTCCGCCAGCTCGCAGATACGCCTGCAGATACGCTTATTGTAGACCCTGCTCTCCTGCATACTGCTCTCATAATGCTGTATCAGGGAAAATTCCGGCACGTTCAAAAGCTCCATTACAGGTTCAAAATCAAAATCATAAAATTCCTTAAAGATCACGATATCGTGCAGCGCCGCCGCATTGATGGTACCGGCGATCTCTCCCCTGCCCTCGCAGCCCATGGAATAGCTGTTTTCATTATTCACCAGCAGATTCGCCAGGTAACAGTGCCACAGGTTTCCATGAAATCCATAATTGCCTGCCAGCTCGATCAGGGCATGGATACACTGATAAAACAATGCGGTCACGTCCACGCCGTCCGGCGCTGCCCCGGTATAAGCTGCCGACCGGATCCTGCTGTCCCGGTAATGCTCACAGACATACGCCATATCCGTGAGCAGCTGTCCATCTTCAAAATTACGGTATACGATCAACTCCTGCTGTCTCATAGCTCTCTCCTAATAATTCCCCAGGATCTTCATGTTCCTGGCCTCGTCCCGAAGCCCCCTGAGCGCATTTTTCACCGCGCTGTCCGCCAGGTTGCCCTCGAAATCCACAAAGAAACGGTATTCCCAGGTCCTATCTTCTATGGGACGGCTTTCAATCTTGCACATATTCAGGTTATTGTAGATAAAATGGGACAGCATATGATAAAGGGAACCGCTCTTATGGGGCACCTCAAAACAGATGCTGATCTTGCCCGCATCCTTGCGGAATATCTTCTGGTTTGTGACAATAATGAATCTGGTGGAATTATTTTCCTCCTGATTCACCCCTCTCTCCAACACCTCCAGGCCGTAAATCTGTCCCGCCAGCTCACTGGCGATGGCAGCCTGGCCCTTATCCTTCTCCTCCGCAACCTTTTTCGCCGCGAAGGCATTGTTCAGCATACTGATCTGCTTCCAGTCATGCCCGCGCAGATACTGCGCGCTCTGCATCAGGGACTGGGGATGGGAATATACCGCGTGGATATCCTCCAGCCTGCTGCCCGGAACCCCAAGCAGACAGTGCTCTATACGGATGATCTGCTCCCCCACGATATAGTTTTCAAACTCCACCAAAAGGTCATAAATCTCGCTCACGATCCCAGCCGTGGAATTTTCAATAGGAAGCACTGCGAAATCCGCGCTTCCCTCGTCGATCGCGCCCATGGCATCCCGGAAGGAATCCACATGAAAGCTGTTGACCTGATCCCCGAAATATTTCATCATGGCGGCGTGGGAATATGCGCCTTCCGCGCCCTGGAACACCACCCTCGCCTTTCTGGTCTCAAGCTCGTCCACCGCAATAAAAGGCAGCCTCCCCATGCCTACGCGCTCTGCCAGCATTTGATACTGCAGCTTACGGCTCATGGACATGATCTGCTCAAACAGTTCCTCTATCCCATGGCTGTTAAAATCGCTGTGGGTAAGGGATTTTACACGGGCAAGCTTCTCCATTTCCCGTTTCCGGTCAAAGACCTTTTTCCCCGTTTCAATCTTATACTCCGCGACCTGCCTGCAGACCTCCATGCGCTCTTCATACAGCGCTACGAGACGAGAATCAATCTCGTCAATTTTATCCCTTAGTTCCTGTAAATCCATTTTATATCCTTCCGCTTCTTAAGTTATTTCAGCCTGGTTCCGTGCCGTTCGTGTAACCGCATTTTGCGCCCTCCGCTGCTTTGCAGCTTTTATGATTCGGAAAATGATCTACTCTTCAATATGATCCAGCCCCTGGCTCAGGATCGTGACGATATGGGAGTCCGCGAGGGAATAAAAAATAGTCTTCCCCTCCCTGCGGTTCTTCACCAGGTCCATTTGCTTTAAGATCCGCAGCTGATGAGAAATCGCGGACTGGGACATATCCAGGATCTTTGCGATATCCAGCACACACATCTCCGTACAGAGAAGCACATACAGAATCTTTAGCCTTGTGGCGTCCCCGAATATCTTAAAGAAATCGCCCAGGTCCTGCAGCTCCTCTTCCGGGGGCATTTTCTCATCCACTTTTTTCAGAGTCTTCTCATCCACATAAAGATAACCGCTCTGTTCCATGGTCTGCTCCGCAGTCTGTTCCATACTCCGGTTTCCATTTTTTCCCATGTCCGTTTCCTTCCTATTCTCCACGCCGCCTCTTTCCAATCCATTTCTTCTCAAAAGGCTTCTCTCTACGCCGTTTCTTTTCAGTCCGTTTCTTTCCAAGAGGCTTCTCTCCACGCCATTTCTTTTCAATCCGTTTCTTTCCAAGCGGCTTCTCTCCACGCCGCTTCCGCAGGGCTCCATCCGCCAAACCGGGAATTTTCCTGCCTTAATGCCCTTTTGACAGCTTTCCGGGCTTTTCCTGATACTCCATCCCATGCGTCCAGTCCGACTTCAATAAAAACACCAGGAATAATAAGGTGCTCAATCCCCAGGTCAGGGGATATGCCCAGGCGATGGTCTGATATACCGGGAAGAAACGTATGGCAACCGTCACATAGCAGATTCTCACACCGCACCAGAACAAAAGCATGGTGAGCATGGGCACAATGGATTTGCCGCATCCCCTCAGCACGCCCGCCGCGCAGTGGGAAAATGCCAACAGACAATAAAACAGCACGGTTATGTGCGCATGTATCAGCCCGTAAGAGATGGCCTCAGGCTCTTTTACAAATATCCCGATGGCCCATGGCGCAATGAAATAGATCGCAATGCCGATCAGCTCCGCCAGGAGTACGCCGAAACCGATACCGAATACAGCGCCCTGCTTTGCACGCTTATACTCCTTTGCGCCCAGATTCTGACTAATAAAGGTAGGGAGTGCCATAGACATACAGGTGATGGGTAGAAAGGCAAAGCCCTCCACTTTTGCATAAGCTCCCTGGCCGGACATGGCATAGGCGCCAAACGCGTTGATATTGGACTGCACCACGATATTGCCGATACTGATCACAGAACCCTGCAGGCCCGTGGGAAGCCCCTGGGAAAGAACCTCCTTCATGATGCCCGGATACAGACGCACCTGTTTTCTGTCCAGCCTCATATCGTCCTTTGCCCTGCACATCCGTATAAGACAGAGCGCGGCGCTCAGCCCCTGGGAAAATACGGTGGCGATCGCCGCTCCGCCCACACCCCAGTGGAATCCTGCAACGAACAATAAGTCCAGCACCACGTTGGTCAAGGAGGACAGGATCAGATAGTACAAAGGATGTAGACTATCCCCCAGCGCACGCATGATGGACATACAGATATTGTATAGGATGACGGTGGCAACGCCGCCAAAATAAATCCTGAAATACAAAAGCGACTGCGGCAGCACGCTGTCCGGCGTATTCATCAGGACGAGAAGCCTGGGGATCAAAAGAAGGCCCAGCAAAGTCGCCAGGACAGAAGCAATGACTCCCATCAGCAGATTCGTATGGATCGACCTGGTGACGCCCACCTTATCCTTCGCGCCATAATACCGGGAGATGACCACGCCGCCCCCCACAGCGATTCCGTTAAAAAAACCAGTGATCAAAAAAATCAGGTTCCCTGCGGAGCTGACAGCCGCAAACGCATTATTATCCGCAAAATTTCCGACCACCCAGGCATCCGCCATATTATAAAACTGCTGCAGCAGCTGACCCAAAAACAGCGGGATTGCGAACATCAGAATCCCTTTTCCGATGGGACCCTTTGTCAGATCGCCTGCGGAGTCTTTTCCCCCATGCCGTCTCCTGCCCGGTATACCGCCCATTATGCCACCCATTAATCTCACGTCACCTTTATTGAAAAGTTTATTCTCTCCTTGCAGGATCCTGCAAAACGCTCCTTCCAAAACGCTTTTTCCTGCAATCAATATACCATATCGAACGTCAAAAAACAAGTAAATCAATAGGAATCCAGGAAATGATGCCTGATCCCGTCTTGTTTATAGGCGATCACCGTATTCAGATTCACGTTCCCCACGCTGTGCCCCAGCTCCCCTACTGTGATCTCCCGGATCATTCTTCTCTCTCCCCCGCGCCGCACCGGGCTTCCCCAGGCTTACGGTTTACATACGCCTTCGTCAGATCCTTCACCACTTCTCCCGCTATGATCAACCCTGCGACGGAGGGAACGAAGGCAGTGCTTCCCGGAATATCCCTGCGGTCGGTGCAATGCCTTTTGGTGCCCGGCGGGCAGATACAGTGCGCCCGGCAGCTAATCGCCATGTCCTCGATAGGGCGAAGGGGCTGCTCCTCTGAATAAACTACCTTTAATTTCGGTATCCCCCGCTTCTTCAGTTCCCGGCGCATCACTCTTGCCAGCGGATCCACCCTGGTCTCATAAATATCCGCTACCCGGAAAGCCGTAGGATCCAGCTTGTTCCCCGCGCCCATGCAGCTTATGATGGGAACCCCTGCCTCGGCGCATTTCATCACCAGCTCCAGCTTCGCGGACACGGTATCCACGGCGTCCACCACATAATCATAATCCGTAAAAGTAAACTCGGAAACAGTTTCCGGCAGGAAAAAACAGTTATGCAATGTCACCTCAGCATCCGGATTGATCTCCTGAATTCTCTCTTTCATCACTTCGGTTTTAAACCTTCCAATTGTTTTCCGGGTAGCGATAATCTGCCGGTTCAAATTGGTCAAACACACCTTATCGTCATCAATGAGGTCAAAGGTCCCTACGCCGCTGCGCGCCAGCGCTTCGCAGACATAACCGCCTACGCCCCCGATACCGAATACCGCCACACGGCATCCCGCAAGCCTCTCCATCGCTTCTTTTCCAAAAAGCAGCTCTGTTCTTGAAAATTGATTCAGCATATCTTCCTCACCCTGTCAAAATATCATCGAATAACCCCTTTTATCTCTTTTATCACATAGACCGCCTGTTTGTCAAGCTTTGGAGCCCTGGGAACGGCGCACCCGTAAAGGCGCGCCTGAACTGTCCAGGGGTGGGCCTGCCCGACCTGATTTCGCCCGCTTTTCGTTTCAATGGAAGATACGCTTTTCGTTTCAATGGAAGATAATCCTCTTGTTCCAAATATAACGATATGCTATACTTCCAGTATAGTCCTTTATCGTCCTTGCAGAATGATCATTCTGCAAAGCAAAGCTTTTAAAAATCAATCCTGCCATTGGAGGGAACCTAATTGGACGTCGGAAAACGAGCAAAGATTATGACCATAGGAATCATTCTGACTGCAACAGTGAGTATCCTGTTCCTTCTGCTTATGTCGGTCCCTGTTTTCCCGGGGGCAGATAACGGTTCCAAAGAACTGGCCGCTGACATTTATCAGGATGGGAAACTGCTCAGGAGTCTGACCCTGGAAAAAGATACAGAAAGCTATACGATAACGATAACTGCCCCCGACGGCGGAAGCAACATCATTGAAGTCCGTTCGGGGGAAATCGGCATCATATCGGCGGATTGCCCTGATAAGCTCTGCGTAAAGCAGGGCTTTCGGCACAATTCCCTGCTCCCCATCATCTGCCTGCCCCACAGGCTGGTGATCCAGATTCATGAAACGGGCTCTGAATACACAAGTCCTTCTTATAGTACCGATGACCCCTCTTCCGATGGGCAGGAGGAAGAAAATACCCTGGATGCCATTGTACAATAAGCCCGGCTTTTACACGGCTTTCACACAGCTTTTACCAATTTTCAGGAGGTTTTGTTATGCAGCCGAAAAAGCTTTCCATACTCGCCCTGTTCTCCACCCTTGCCCTGATCATCTCTGCCGTAGAAAGCACCCTTCCTCCGCTTGTGCCGATTCCTGGCATCAAACTGGGATTGGCCAACATCGTTACCCTGGTATTGCTGCGCAGGTTTACAGCAAAGGACGCCCTGCTGGTGCTTACAGTGAGGATTCTGCTGTCCTCCCTGCTCTTCGGCCAGGCGGTCAGCCTCCTCTACAGTCTGGCAGGCGGGCTGCTCAGCCTCTTTTTCATGAATCTGACGAACAGGCTTTTAAAAGGCGGCTATCTTGGTCTGACCAGCATAACGGGAGGCATCTCCCACAACATAGGGCAGATTACCATAGCCCTTCTCCTGACCCAGGTTCCGGGCGTTCTGGCATATCTGCCCTTTCTCGTACTGAGCGGCATCCTCACCGGTCTCTTTACCGGTCTGTGCGCTCATTTTATGCTGAAATTCCTTCCGGATCGCCTCTAAAGGCGATTCCACCATGCCCTTAAATATCATTTCTCCCCGTCTATAGCTTCCGCACAAGACCAACAAATCAACGGATATCCTGATGTGTCAGCAGGTATTTCACGCTCTCAAGTCAGCAGATATTTCACGCTCTCCAATACGCTTAACATGTGGTATTTGACCAGAAAGGCGGCGTTATAGCATTCCGGATATCTCTTTTCCATCTGCTCGATCAGGGGCAGAACATATCTTTGGGTCTCCTCCATATAATCCAGCATCTTCTCTCTGGAAAAATACATTGCCATCGTAGAGATATTATTGCACCGGTCCAGCGCCTTTACAATCGTTGCGATCCGGTCGCAGGGGATCGCCGCATAATACCGCGCTTTTGCCTCGACCCTGTTTTCCCCTTCCCGTATCTGAAATGTCAGCTTTTCCAGGGCCGTTTTTACCGGCTCTGATACCGGAAGCTCATCCAGCGTCACGCCGCAGTCCTCGATCACATCGTGAAGGAGCACCGTCGCCAGAAGCTCGTCCTCCTTAAGCCCCAAGGCAAGGCACTGATAAGCGATGGTGAGGGGATGTACGATATAGGGAATCCTGCCCTCTGCTCCTTTTCTGGTCTGCCCTTCGTGGAACCTGCGCATCAAGGGGAGGACACGCAGCGTCTGTTCCAGTTGTCCGGAAACAGCAGCGGACTGCACATACCGATACATGTGATCCACCATCTCCTGCCCGGAGAGTCTGTTCGTTATCCCCTGCGCGATCTCCATTTTACCGGCTCCTTCCATCCCTGCCGGAGACACAACGTGATTTTCATTCCCCATCGGAATCCTCCTTAGAAAAAATTAACAGCTCATCCAGAAGCTCCGCCATGGTTTTATGCAGGATCGGATGTCTGAAAAAAGGGGCGATCTGCGCCATGGGTTTTAACACAAAATAACGGTTCTGCATATCCACATGCGGGATTATGAGCTTTTCATCCTCATAAATCTTTTTATCATAAAAAAGGATATCCAAATCCAGCGTCCTCGGCCCCCAATGCACAAGACGTTCCCTTCCCGCGCTCTGCTCAATACTGTGCAGCTCGTCCAAAAGCTCCCCGGGCGAAAGCAGGGTATCCAGCTCCACCGCACCGTTGAGGAAGTTTTCCTGCTCGACACCGCCGTAAGGGGAAGTCTCCAGAAGATCCGATATTTTTCTGATCCTGATCTCCTCATTTGCTTTCAGCGCCTCAAGCGCTCCCTCAATATACGCCTTCCTGTTCCCCATATTGGAACCAATGGACAAATATACCCTGTGCCAGCCCCGATGCACCTTCACGGATACGCTTTCAAAGGGCAATCCTATAGGGGCCTGGGGCTTACGAACCTCCAGATCCAGCGCTTTTACAAGCGGATACTCCAGTAAAATCTGCCTTGCCGTGCTCTCCGCCACGGTTTCGATCAGGTTCCAGGTGTGGCCCTGCAGCCAGTCCGTAATCAGTTGACAGACCTCCCCATAATTGGTGGATAAAGACAGCTTATCCTCTTTTCCCGCCCTCCGGGTGTCCGTATATAAAACAGCATTCACATAAAAGGACTGCCCGGTTTCGTTTTCCTCGGGGTAAACGCCATGGTAAGCGTATACCTCCAGTCCCTCAATCCGAATCTCATCCATATGATTCCTCCAACCTGTACCTGCCAGCTCTATTCCTTTCAGCCCTTATCGTCCGGACCCGCTTCCTGCCCCCAGAATCGCCTCGGTCATCCGTATCGCCCGGACATTCTCCTTCACATCATGCACGCGCACAAAGCTGCAGCCCTTCAGGACAGCGAATACGGTGGTCACTAACGTTCCTTCCAGCCTCTGTTCCACAGGAAGGTCAAGGGTCAGCCCGACCACCGACTTTCTGCTTGCCCCCAAAAGGACCGGGCAGCCCAACGCCTTAAGCTCTTCCAGGCTGTAGAGGACCTCAAGATTCTGCCCATAGGTCTTACCAAATCCCACGCCGGGATCCAGAATGATCTTATCCTCAGCGATCCCCGCCCGCGCCGCAATCTGCAGGGACTGCGCCAGGTCGGATGCCACCTCCTGCATCAGGTCCGCATAGTCCGCTTTTGCACGGTTATGCATGAGACAGCAGGGAAGTCCGCTCGCCGCGATCACCTTCGCCATTTCCGCATCGTGCTTCAGGCCCCAGATATCATTGATCATGTCAGCCCCCGCTTCTATCCCCGCCCTTGCCACCGCGGCTTTATAAGTATCCAGAGAAACCGGGAGGTCAAAACGCGACCTGACTGCCTCTATTACGGGAGCTACCCGTTCAATCTCTTCCTCCTGGGAAATGGCGGCGTATCCCGGTCTGGTGGACTCTCCGCCGATATCCACAAGATCCGCCCCCTCCTCTGCCATGGTCTCCACATGAAAAAGCGCCCGATCCAGCTCATTCCACCTTCCGCCATCAGAAAAGGAATCCGGCGTCACATTTAAGATTCCCATTACATAGGTATGATGTTCTACGTCAAATTCCCTGTTTCCAATCCTCATCTATTCCCGTTTCTCCTGAAATGACAATTTATTTCTCCTGAAATGACAATTTATTTCATTTCTCCTAAAACTTTTACCCCAAATTTTACCCCAAATTTTTTCTCCCGAAAGGCTCGATCCTTTCAATCCATCCTTTCAATCGATCCTTTCAATAGGTAATCCGCAGGTTCTTTTTATCGCTCTTCCAGTCACATTCCCGCTCCGCAGAGCAGGCAAAACATGCCCGGCTCGCCTTATCAGCCCGGTATAAAAGCCCCCGAAGGCTCTTCTCCCCCGCGACGGACGCATCCCTATGGGATAAAATTGCCTCCAGGATCTGTTTCTCTTCCCCGGGCGCGAAACCGCATTCCTCTAGGATCCTCGGCGCCAGGCACGCGCTCGCCCTTTCATGCGGAGTGCCCTCCCGATACTGTACATAACGCCCGATATCATGAAGCAGCGCAGCGGCATAGATCAACTCCTGGTCCAGCTTAAGCCCTTCCTCCAGATTCATGATCCTCGCAATCCTCGCCACATCCAGAAAATGCCCCATATCATGGCGGCAAAAACGCCTGTCCGCTTCCGCCTCCTTATTCGCCTGTACATATTCCCGGTAAAGCGGGTTCTTCAATATTTCATCAATCCGCCGCATTCAGAACCTCACCTTTCCTGCAAAAACGTGTGAAAGCATCCCCTATAGAATCACCTTAGCATCTGGAAAAACCGGTTCTGCAGCGCCTCCTGCTCAGCAAAAACCCCTCTCGTCGCGACGGTCACGGTTTTACTGCCCGGCTTCTTGATCCCACGCATGGTCATGCACATATGCTCCGCTTCCAGCATGACCATCGCGCCCTGCGGCGCGAGATACCGCATGATGGCATCTGCGATCTGTTCCGTCATCTGCTCCTGCAGCTGCGGCCTGCGGGCAAATACCTCCACAGTCCTTGCGAGCTTGCTTAAGCCCACCACTTTTCCGTTGGGGATATAAGCCACATGGGCCTTTCCGTAAAAAGGAAGCAGATGGTGTTCGCAGGTGGAATAAAAAACAATATCCTTTTCCAGCACCATTTCATGATGATCTACCGTAAACACCCGGGAAAGAGGCTCGCCTGGATCTGCATCCATGCCGCCGTAGATCTCGTCATACATCCTTGCGATCCGCTCCGGCGTCTCCCGAAGCCCTTCCCTTTCCACGTCTTCCCCGATTCCTTCCAGAAGCAGCTTTACCGCTTCCTTTACTTTCTCATGATCTATCATTACGATTCCTCCAAACCGGCATGCAATTCTTCTAATCCGGTCCCTAATTCCTCCAAACAGGCTTCCGATTCCCCCGGACGCCCAATTCACCCCTTGTCCGATTTCTTTTCCACAATTTTCATCAGCCTTCCCAGATAAGAAAGTGAACCGAAGGCCAGGATCACGTCCTCCCTCCCGGCAAGCAGGTACGCCATCTCCACCGCTTCCTCAAGGCTGTCGGCAGCGGTCACCTGGGGATGCACCCTGGAAACCTCCTTCGCCAGCTCATAAGCGCCAAGCGCCCTGGGATTCCCCGGCGGCGTCACTGTCAGGATCTGATCCGCGTACATATGGGTCAGCCCGATGACCTTCCCATATTCTTTATCCTTCAGTACCCCCATTATATAAATAATTCTCTTATTTGTAAAATAAAATTTAATGGATTGGGCAAGCTTTCTTGCCGCATCCTCGTTATGGGCGCCGTCCACAACGAATAACGGCTTCTTTGCGATCACCGAAAACCTTCCCGGCCACCTTGTCTCCAAAAGCCCCTTCCGCAAGGCGCCCTCCGTAATCTGATAGCCTTCCCGGCGAAGCGCTTCTATCACTTCAACAGCCAGTACCGCATTTTCAATCTGCACCTTGCCCGCAAGGGAAATCTCCAGCCCCCGGTAATCCCCATAGTCAAAGGTCTGCTTTTCCATTCCATAATGAATCCGCTCCGCTTTATCCACATCCGCAAAAAACAGGGGGCAACCCAGCCTGGACGCTTCCCTTTGGATCACTTCCGCCGCCTCCGGCTCCTGCTCCATGGATACCACAGGGCGTCCGGGCTTCATGATTCCGGCCTTCTGCCAGGCGATATCGGACAAATGATCTCCAAGGAACTTCATGTGATCCATGCTGATGGAAGCAAGAACCGAAACGACTGTGTTGGCAACCACATTGGTCGCATCCTCCCTTCCCCCCATTCCGGTCTCCAACACAACAATATCACAATTCATTTTACGGAAATACCAGAAGGCAAGGGCGGTCTCCGCCTCGAAGGCGGTGGGATGCGGAAAGCCCTGCCCCACCAGGTCCTCGCATGCCGCCCTGATAACCTCGGCTCCTTCGCACAACGCCTTCTGGGTGATCGGCCTTGCCCCTACCTGAATCTTTTCTCGATACTCAAAGATCACAGGGGAAAGATACCTTCCCACCTTAAGCCCGGCCTTTTTTAAAACCGTGGACACATACGCCAGCACGGAGCCCTTCCCATTGGTGCCCGCGATGTGCACGAACTTAAGCCCATCCTGGGGATTGCCCAGGCTCTTGCATAATCTTCTAATGCTGTCCAGACCCGGTATGATGCCATATCGGTTCAGGGATTCCATATATTCTAACGCTTCTTGGTATTTCATAGTCTCCTGACCTTTCACAGCCTCCTGACCTTTCACAATCTCCCGGCATATCACATCCTCCCGTTTTTCCACGCCCCATACCTCCATTTCCAACATCTGCCCATTGATCTGCATAAAAACAGTTATCCGGGGCATTCTATCTAAAAAGAATGGAAACAATAACCAGCCTGTTGCAAATCCCGCCCTTCGGAAAGGAGCCTTCATCATGACCGGTCGGCCCGAACATTCCTATACTTTTCCTTCTCCTGTAAAGCATTTTTTTAAGGACTTCATCAAATGCGGCACCATCGGATGGTGCATGGAAATCGTCTTTACCGCCCTGGATTCCTTCAGGCGCAGGGACATGCGGCTTATGGGAACCACCTCTATCTGGATGTTTCCGATTTATGGCTGCGCAGCCCTCCTCCATCCTGTCAGTTACCTGCTGAAAAATCTGCCGACATGGTTTCGCGGCTTCACTTATATGGCCCTGATCTTTTCAGCCGAGTTCATCACTGGGCACCTTCTCACCAGACATTCCCTCTGCCCCTGGAATTACCGCCGTTCCCGCTGGAACATCAAACAGCTTGTCCGCCTGGACTACGCCCCCTTCTGGTTTGCCGCCGGACTTCTGTTTGAACATGTCCTCGCTTCCCCGAAAAAGATATCATCCTGATTTCCATTATAGACAAGCAAAACGCCCTACAGTGTGTTTTCTGCACTGTAGAGCATTGCGGAACAATAAAATCCTCAATTCTTAATTATCAAGAAGATCATCCATATCCCCGTCCGAACCGATATCCAGCATGTTCACGGTACGCCTCTTAAGCCTTGCCTCTTCGGAGGTCTTCAGCAGAAATTCCTTGATGGTCCTGGCGTTTTTAATATGCTCCAGAAGCAGCTTTGGATGCGTGGTGTCTCCTGTAAAGCAGGTAATCGTGCCCAAACCGAACAGCTTTTCGACTAAAGTCGTCGACAGCTCTACGTCCTGCACCTTATACATATAGCAGTCGTTTTCAACCGTTTTGAAAAAACCGCTGGTCACGGTGATCACATCCTCTTTGATGATATATTTGGTAAAGGTAAAGGGCAGACCCAGAAACAACCAGCGCTTTCTCTCCACGAACTCCGTATTCTCTTCCATACGCTCTTCCATATTTTCCTCCTTCTCTTTTGCACGGATTTCCTCTCCCCTCTATATTATAAACTCTGCGGCTGCGATATGCAAATCTTTTTCTTCAGAAAACAGATTTTTGTGAACCTTTTTGTGAATAAAACTGAATTTTTGATTGCAAGTCACTTCCATACATGTTATCATAAGAGGAGCAAATCGAAAAGACAGGAGGGTAACACTATGACTGCAAAAGAATGCATCACCGGACGCAGAAGCATCCGTAGGTTCACCGGCCAGCCTGTATCCCATGAGCTGCTCTCTGAGATCGTCGCTGCCGCTTCCTTCGCTCCCAGCTGGAAAAATACCCAGATCGTCCGTTATATCGCCGTAGAGGGCGAGAAGAAAGCAAAGCTGGCAGAATGCACTTCCTCTTTCCCCGGCAATGGAGTCATCATCAACAATGCCCCCATGGTGATCGCGGTAACCATCATCAAAGGGCGCAGCGGTTTTGAGAGAGACGGCTCCTACACCACTAAGAAGGGCGGCTCCTGGCAGATGTTCGATGCAGGCGTTGCCAGCGAGGCATTTTGTCTTGCGGCATACGAGCAGGGTCTTGGCTCCGTGATCATGGGAATTTTTGACGAGGACGAAGCGGCCGCACTTTTAGGGATCCCGGAGGATCGGGAACTGGTCGCTTTAATTCCTATCGGCTATCCCGCAGAGACCCCCGCAGCTCCCAGACGTAAGAGCGTAGAGGATTTATTAACATTTCAATAAATGAATTCAAAGTCGAAGAGATTTCCTCTTCGACTTTTCTATGGAGGTAATTTCTATGAGACATTTAATGAGTCCGCTGGACTTCACCACTGAGGAACTGGACAGGCTGTTTGACCTTGCCAATGACATTGAGAAACACCCCGCCAAATACGCCCACGCCTGCGACGGGAAGATTCTCGCCACCTGCTTCTATGAGCCGAGCACCAGGACGAGGCTCAGCTTCGAATCCGCCATGACGCGCCTGGGCGGCCGCGTGATCGGATTCTCCGACGCCGCTTCCTCTTCCGCTTCCAAGGGCGAAAGCGTGTCCGACACCATCCGCATCATTTCCTGCTATGCCGATATCTGCGCGATGAGACATTTCAAGGAAGGCGCCCCCATGGTTGCGGCGGAGAAATCCGGCATTCCTGTGATCAATGCCGGAGACGGCGGTCACCAGCACCCCACCCAGACCCTGACCGATCTGCTCACCATCCGCACGATGAAGGGAAGACTCTCCGGCTTTACCGTGGGACTCTGCGGGGACCTGAAGTTTGGCCGTACAGTCCACTCCCTCATCAACGCCCTGGTGCGCTATGAGGACATCCACTTTATCTTCATCTCTCCTGAAGAACTCCGCGTACCGGACTACATCACAGACATGCTGAGGACACGGGGAATTCCTTTTGAAGAGGTCATCCGTCTCGAGGAGGTCATGCCCAGGCTGGACCTGCTCTATATGACCCGCGTTCAAAAGGAGCGTTTCTTCAATGAAGAGGATTATGTGCGCCTGAAGGATTTTTACATCCTGGACCGCAACAAGATGAAACTTGCAAAAGAAGATATGTTGGTGCTCCACCCCCTGCCCAGAGTGAATGAGATCTCCGTGGAGGTGGACAATGACCCGAGAGCCGCCTATTTTAAGCAGGCACAGTACGGGGTCTATGTGAGAATGGCGCTGATCCTTACCCTGCTGGAGATCAAGGGCTGAGGGATTTTCCCGGATTGAGGATTTCCCGGATTGAGGATTTCCGGGCTAAGGATTTCCCGGGCTGAAAATATCCCCCCCCCCCCGAAAAAATAAAGGCCGGTTCAGCTGCGCCCGAGCACTGCGGGCGCGGCAATGGATACCGCCCCTTGGCGGTTCCGCCTTCCACAGGCTGATGTACAAAAACACAGTGCAGAAAAGAGGAAATCATGTTAAATGTAGGCAAAATCGAAGAAGGCTACGTACTGGATCATATTCAGGCAGGTAAAAGCTTTGCCCTGTATGAGCACCTGCAGCTCGCCAGGCTGGACTATCCCGTAGCGATCATTAAAAACGCCAAAAGCAATAAAATGGGAAAAAAGGATATTTTAAAAATAGAGTGCGATCTGGACAGCATTGATCTGGATGTTCTGGCGATCATCGCCCCGAACATTACAGTCAATACGATCAAGGACGGTGAAATCGTGGAAAAAAAGGAGCTCACCCTCCCCAAGCAGATCCGCAACGTCATCCGCTGCCACAATCCCAGGTGCATCACCTCCATCGAGCAGGAGCTGCCCCATGTCTTTGTACTGGCGGATGAAGAAAAGAAAATCTATCGTTGCAAATACTGTGAGGAGAAGTATTCCGAATCCTCCAGATGATCATCTTCGGGAAATTTAAGGCGAAGATATCCGTATAAATATCCAGGTCTTAGAGGATATACGTTTCAATTCAGGGGGAATATAAATTGAAGGAATCAGCGATGCTTTACAATGTACCGGATATGATAAAAAGGGCGAGGCTTCAATTCGCCCTTTCATCCATTGGTCTGCCCTGTAAATGGATAGATCGGAAGGACTACCTTAAGCCGCTGGGGCAGCTGGCAGGGGAGACCCTTTTCTTTACGACGGATCAGGAATATGAAGGACCCGAGCTGTCGGACACCATGCTGGTACTGGCAGGACTGTCCTCCGAACGGATTGACGCGGTGCTGCGCGTCCTGCGGGAATGCGGCGCGGGACCCCTTCCTTATAAGGCTGTGCTTACGGACACCAACCGCTACTGGACCTCCCTGATGCTTTTCGAAGAGCTGAAAAAGGAACACCGGGCGATGCGGAAGGATTGAGCCGTTTCATCAAATTAACCGACACCGACATGACGGAATAAAAGGAACTATCAACCGAAAGGAGGCTGGCCATGCTGAAGCTTGCCCTCTGCGACGACAACCCACAAGAGCGCGAATATATTAAGAATCTTGTTCTCCAATGGCAGACGGGATCGGAGGCAAAAATCTCCCTGCGGGAATTCTCATCGGCTGAGGAGCTTTTGTTCTCCTATCCGGATTTCCCGCCGGATATTCTGCTTTTGGACATTGAGATGTCCGGGATGAACGGAGTGGAGCTGGCGAAAACCCTCCGCGCCCGCTCTGATTTTTCACAGATCATCTTCATCACCGGTTACCCGGAATTCATTGCCGATGGATATGATGTTTCCGCCCTCCACTACCTCTTAAAGCCTGCCCGGCCGGAAAAGCTTTTTGAGGTATTAGACCGCGCGGCGGCAAATATCTCCAGAGCCCAGCGGGCGGTGGTTTTAAAGACTGCCGACGGAATCGAACGGGTGTCTGTGGAGAAAATCCTTTATGCCGAAGCCTTTTCCCACACGGTTTCCTTTGTCTGCCCAGACCAAAGCTATGAAACCCGTTCTACCATATCGGAAGCCAGGAACCTTTTGGGGGACGGTTTCGTCCAGTGCCACCGCTCCTATCTGGTAGGACTGAAATATGTGAAAACCGTGGGCAATAAGGAAGTGATCCTCGACAACGGCCTTCGCCTGCCGGTTTCAAGACAGCTGTATAGAGAAGTAAAGGCGGCTTACTTAAAGTACTACGGCGTGCTGTGATAACAGCAGACCGCATACAAATGTATTTATTTTCGGCATTTTAGAAACTGTATTGGGGAAGCCGGATTTAAGATCTTGGATTCGGGATCCTGGATTTGGGATCCTGGATTTAGGATTTGGGAGCCGATATTTGGAACCGGCATTTCAGATGCAGTGTTTCAAAAGATGCAGGCTTCAGGGAGGGACCTACCATGAAGTTATTTGATCTTATTTTCGGCAGGATGCTGAACCGCAGGATTGCAGAATATCAATCCGACCTGATCCAGAAACACGTTTCAGAGGTGGAAAATGTCTATAAGACCATGCGGGGCTGGCGCCATGATTATCACAACCACATCCAGGCAATGCTGGCCCTAACGGATCAGCCCGAGGAGATCCGGAGCTATCTTCTGCGGCTGAACGACGATCTTACGACTGTCGACACCGTGCTCAAAACCGGCAACGTGACCCTGGACGCCATCCTCAATTCCAAGCTTTCCCTGATCAAAAATTCAGGGATCCAGGTCAGCGCCAAGGCAGCGGTGCCCCAAAATCTCCCTGTTTCGGACATCGATCTGTGCGTCATCATCGGCAATCTCCTGGATAACGCCCTGGAAGCCTGCCAGAATCAGCCGAAAGAAGAAAAAAGAGCCATCCGGATCTTCATCGGGGTATTGAAAAATCAGCTTTATATCTACTGCCAAAATACCACAAAAGGCATCCCGAAAAAGCGGAACGGGAAGTACGTGAGCTCCAAGCCCGGGAGCGGCCATGGGATCGGGCTGATGCGGATCGATTCCATCGCCGCCAGGAACAAAGGCTTTGTCAACCGCCAGCATGAGGACGGGATTTTTGCCACAGAAGTCATCATCCCGCTTTAGTCCCCATCTCCTTTTCGCGCTGTTTTTGATACCGTTCGCGCCAAAATCCCCATAAATCTCTGACAGTGGTATAATGATTTTGCCGGTGCAGAATTCCGCCGACTTCTTCGGAGGTCGCCGCTTTGCGGCGCTTCCCGGTCTGCGTCGGCAGTATCATAATTCTGCCAGAGATTTTTTACAGGAGGATGCCATGAAGCAAAAAAAGGATGTCATGAAGCAAAAAGAGAAAAGACCGCGGCAGCGCATATTTTCCAACATTATCTACGCCCTGAAAAACATCTGGCGGTGGGACAGACTTTACTTTTTCTTTTTCCTGCCGCAAATTCCCCTTTTCGTGCTGGGAAAGCTGGCGGAGCAGTATTTCCCGAAGCTGCTCATCGACAGCGTGAGCCTTTTCAAATCCCCGGGGCAAATCCTTGCCCTCGTGGGCGGGTATTATTTTGCCCTCTGGGCGCTGTTCCAGCTCCATCGTTTTTTTAAAAACAGGATCGAAATGCGGCAGTTACGCTTCACTTACAAATATCAGGAGGAAATCGCCGCAAAATTCATGCGCACCGATTTTTCCAATACAGACAATCCGGCCATCAACATCAAATACCAGAACGCCATGAATGACGCCTGCTCCGGCAGCTGTGCGGGGGAGTATATCTTCGGCTCGATCTTAACGCTTTTAACAAACCTTTTGGGTATTTTCACCTACGGCGCCCTGATCATAAGCATTTCTCCGCTGATCCTGCTCCTTTTGTTTCTGTCCGCATATATTACTTATGCTTTCGGGAAATGGCAGCGGACTTATGTTGAGAAAAATAAGGACAAATGGGCGGCGACGGACCGTAAAATAGGGTATCTGCAAAGCTTTTCGGAAAAACTGGACCACGCCAAGGATATCCGGGTTTACGGAATGTTTGACTGGCTTACCGGCCTTCTGGATGGCTGCCAGCGGGAACGGTTTCTATGGGAGAGGCGGATCACCGCCAGGGGTTTCTGGAGCGGGATTTCCAGCGCAATTTTGGCATTATTGCAAAACGGCCTGGCTTACGCCGTGCTCATCTATCAGGTGCTCCAGGGCAGCCTGGGAGCCGGGGATTTCGTTTTCTATTTCGGGCTGATCACCGGTTTTTCGGCCTGGCTTGAGGGCATCGGCGGCCTCTTAAACGATGTGATCGGCAAAGCCGTTAAAATCGGCTATTACCGGGAATATTTCGCGGTTCCGGATCATTTTAACCACGGCGCGGGCTGTCCGCTGCCGGAGGAAAAAGATCTGCCCCTGGAGATCACCTTCACAAACGTGTGCTACAGCTATCCTACCGAAGAAGGGGAAACCCATGCCCTTTCAAACATCAACCTCCATATCAAAAAAGGGGAAAAGCTGGCCATCGTCGGGGAGAACGGCGCCGGGAAAACCACCCTGGTAAAGCTGCTTTGCGGGCTCTATACCCCTTCCCGGGGAGAGATTACCGTAAACGGACACGCCATCACCGATTACAACGTGGAGGAATACTACACCCTGTTTTCAGCGGTTTTCCAGGATCTCTACCTGCTGCCGGTCACCGTTGCCCAATTCATTTCCTCATGCGATGACAAGCCGGACAGGGATAAAGTGAAAGCCGCCATCGGGGCGGCAGGACTTTTTGAAAAGATAGAAGCCCTTCCGAAAGGGATCGATTCCCACCTGATGAAGGGGATCTTTGACGACAGTATCGATCTGTCGGGAGGGGAAAGGCAGAAACTGATGCTGGCAAGAGCCCTCTATAAGAATGCTCCCATGATCGTCCTGGACGAGCCCACATCGGCCTTAGACCCCATCGCCGAGGATCAGCTGTACCGGAAATATCACGACCTTACGAAAAACAAAACTTCCATTTTTATTTCCCACAGGCTGGCTTCCACCCGCTTCTGCGACCGGATCATTTACCTGGAAAAAGGCAGGATCGCCGAGGCCGGAACCCATGAGGAGCTCATGGCGCAGGGCGGAAAATACGCCTATATGTTTGAACTGCAGAGCCATTACTACAAGGAGGGACCAAAGGATGAAGCAATTTAAGGAAAAATTCGAAGCTTACCGCAAAAGCCCTAATATCAGGGCGCTTAAAATGTGGCATGATCTCTGCCCCCAATACTTTCCCCTGAATGCGGCGGACGCCCTCTTTCAAAATCTCTCGCCCTACTTCACCCTCTGGTTTTCAGCGGAGATCATCAACGAACTTCTCGGACAAAGGGACAGGATGCGTCTGATCGTTTTGGTACTGATCACAGTTCTCGGGAATCTGGCAATTTCCGTCTTTTCCCAGATATTAAACCGCGCCTGTAACCATGCGAATGTTCTTCTGAATCAACGGGAGGAAGCGGCGTTTGTACGCAAAACCCTGACCCTGGACTACCAGGATCTGGAATCCCCGGACATACGGCAGCTGCGGCGGAAAATCACCGAAAACGAAAGGATCAATGGGTACGGCAGAAATCAACTGATCTCCACAGTCTGCTGGGGCATGGAGGAGATGGTACACTTTATCCTCTCATTGCTTTTAAGCATGGAGATGTTTGTAAAAATCTTCAGGACAGGGTTCAGCATCTGGGCTTTGGGATTTTGCGTTCTTCTTGTGGCTGCTTTCGCTCTGCACACATTTTTAATATCGGTGGCGCTTCAAAAAATAAGCAGCCTCGCCGACGATATCGGTCAAAACATGCTGGATAAAAACAGGGTCGAAGGCGGCATCGACGTCTACAACATGGGCAAGGACATACGCCTTTACCGACAGGCCGGTCTGATCCTGAAGATCAAAAGGAAGCTCTATGACGCCTATACCGAAGTGAACAGAAAATTCTATACCAAGCAATACCTTAACGACGCACCGTTATTTGCGATCGGTTATTTTATTGAGGGACTGGTATACGCATTTGTCGCCCTGTACTCCCTTATGGGCGCTTGGGGAATCGGAAGCATCGTGAAATATTCCCGATCGATCAAAAATCTCTGGAACAGTGTGGCCATGTTTTTCAACATCAAAAGCTATATTGAAGGAAACACCCGGTTCATTGAAGAGTATCTGTCCTATTTCGACCTTCCCAACCGGATGTATCTGGGAAAAATCCCGGTGGAAAAGCAGTTTTTGTGCGACGGGGGCGACAATGAATATGAAATGGAATTTCAGAACGTCAGCTTCCGGTATCCCGGCAGCGAGGAATACGCCCTGAAAAACATAAACATCAAGTTTCAAGTGGGAAGCAGGCTGGCGGTAGTCGGGCAAAACGGAAGCGGTAAGACCACGTTCATCAAATTGATGTGCCGCCTTTACGACCCGACGGAAGGGGAAATCCTCTTAAACGGCGTAAATATCCAAAAATACGACTACGCCGAATATTTACAGCTCTTTTCCGTGGTCTTCCAGGATTTCAGGCTGTTTTCTTTCCCCCTGGGGCAGAATGTGGCCGCTTCAGAGACCGTGGACTCTGACCTGGCCAAAAGAGCCCTGGAGCAGGCGGGATTCTCCCAAAGATTAAAAGAAATGCCCGCCGGCCTGGAAACCTGCCTGTATAAGGACTTTGACGAAAACGGGGTGGAGATCTCCGGGGGTGAGGCGCAAAAGATCGCCCTGGCAAGGGCGCTCTATAAGGGAAGTCCCTTTATGATCCTGGACGAGCCCACAGCCGCCTTAGACCCCATCGCCGAGTTTGAGATTTACCAGAGTTTTGACAACATCGTGAAGGGGAAGACCGCGGTTTATATCAGCCACAGACTCTCCAGCTGCCGGTTCTGCGACCGGATCGCCGTATTTGACAGGGGCAGGATCGTGCAGACAGGCACCCATGAAACCCTGTGCGGCGTCGAGGGAAAATACCGGGATCTGTGGACGGCACAGGCACAGTATTATGTGGGGGAAGAACAGTAAGGAAAATCTTTTCGCCTCCATTCGCTCCACCTGCTTTCGTCACCAACATACATCCTGACATCGTTTATTTTAACCGACAACTCGTTTAGGATAGGATAAAAGCACCCTGCGCTCCATTTACCTTTCACTTATATATCTTAAAATTTATATCTTAAAAATAAATCCCTGAAAATCGCTTAAAAAGCCATTTTCAGGGATTTCCTTCGTGGAGACAATGGGACTCGAACCCACGGCCTCTTGCATGCCATGCAAGCGCTCTCCCAACTGAGCTATGCCCCCGCGTGACAGTTACTTATTCACAGGAGTAAGTATAACACAGATTCACCCAAAAGGGAAGAAAAAAATTATCTTTTTTGAAGGATTTGCGTATTTTTTACTGATTTCTTTCCTTAAATTCCTGTTGGGCCTCTCTGCGCTGATCCTTTTTAGCGATGGCTTCCCGCTTATCATAAAGCTTTTTGCCACGGGCAAGACCTACCTCCACCTTAGCCCTTCCGTCCTTAAAGTAAACCTGCAGCGGAATCAGGGTATAGCCTTTTTCAGCCACTTTTCCGGCAAGCTTGTTGATTTCGTACTTATGCATCAGGAGTTTTTTTACCCGAAGAGGATCTTTGTTGAAAATATTTCCCTTCTCATAGGGGCTCACATGCATCCCGTAAACAAATACTTCCCTGTTTTCAATGCGGATAAATGCCTCCTTGATGCTGCATTTCCCCATCCGTAGGGACTTGACTTCCGTACCGTGCAATGCAATCCCCGCCTCATAGGTCTCGTCAATAAAATAATCATGGTATGCCTTTCTGTTGTTGGCAACCAGCTTCTGCGGCTCATTCTTCGCCATAATACTACCCCTCCGCTCCTTCTGCATTCTCCTGCTCTTTAGTCCGCCCGCTTTTCTCTGTCGGTTCCAGATCTTCTTCCTGCCCGCTTTCCCCGGCCAGTTCCAACTCTTCCGTCCGCCCGCTTTCCCCGGCCAGCTCAAATTCCACAGTTCCAAGCGCGCAGTCCGCCCCTGTCACGCAGATCCTCACAGGCATTCCCAGTTTATAGGTTCTTCCTGTGGACGCACCCGCCATCTCGCAGCTCTCTTCCCTGTAAATATAATAATCGCCGGGAAGCTTCGAAATCGATACCATGCCCTCCACCGTGTTGGGCAGCTCTACAAAAATTCCCCAGGAAACAACGCCCGAAATGACACCTTCATAAGTCTCTCCCAGGTGCTCTTTCATATATTGCGCTTTCTTCAGCCTCTCCGTCTCCCGCTCCGCTTCATCCGCCCTGCGCTCTGTCTGAGAAGACTGCAGACACACACCCGGAAGGATCTCCTCATAATGGGCAACCTTTTCTTCCCGTAGTCTTCCACGGAGCTGATCCTTAATGATCCTGTGAATCTGCAGGTCAGGATAACGCCTGATGGGAGAGGTAAAGTGACAATAGAACTGACAGGCAAGCCCAAAATGACCGGTGCATTCTATACTGTATTTTGCCCGCTTCATGCTCCGCAGGGTCATCCTGCTGATCAGAGCCTCCTGTGGCGTACCGACGATTCTTTCCAAAAGCTTCTGCAGCTCCTTAGGATGAATCTCCTGTTCGCTGACCCTGCCCTTTCGTCCGATTGACTTCATATAATACCCAAAATTATTGATAAAGGTGGACAGCTTCCTGATCTTCTCCACATCCGGCACATCATGCACCCTGTATACAAAAGGAAGCTCCAGCCAGTAAAAATGCTGCGCCACCGTCTCATTTGCGGCAAGCATGAAATCTTCTATGATATCCGTTGCCACGCTGCGCTCGTAGGCCTTGACCTCCAGGGGGCGTCCTTCCCGGTCCAACGTGATTTTGCATTCCGGAAAATCAAAATCCACTGCGCCCCTCTGTCTTCTCTTTGCCCGCAGGATCGCAGACAGCTTCGCCATCATCCGGAAGCATGGAACCAGTTCTTTATATTCCCGGTAGCTCTCTTCCCGCTCTACAATGGTTTCATCCTCCAGAATGTTCTTCACGGCGGTATAGCTCATCCTCTTGTCCACACGGATCACAGACTCGCAGATTTCATAATCCACGATTTCTCCCCGTTCGTTAATGGTCATCAGGCAGCTTAAAGCCAGCCTGTCTTCCCCCGCATTCAGGGAGCAGATGCCGTTGGAGAGGGCATGGGGCAGCATGGGGATCACCCGGTCCACCAGATAAACGCTGGTTCCGCGGTTCAACGCCTCTCTGTCCAGGGCGGAATTCTCCTGTACATAATTGGACACGTCCGCGATATGCACCCCCAGATGATAATACCCTTTTTCACAGGAAAGGCTGACCGCGTCATCCAGATCCTTGGCATCCTCCCCGTCAATGGTCACCATGACTACATCCCTCAAATCGCGCCGTCCGGCGCAGTCCGCATCCGAAACCTCCCGGGATACCCGCTCCGCCTGATTCATGACTTTAACGCTAAATTCTGTCGGCAGCTCATAGCTTTTTACAATGGACAGAATATCCACCCCCGGATCATCCGCATGGCCCAGGACTTCGATCACCTTTCCCTCCGGACCCTTCTGCCCATTGCCGTATCCGGTGATCTCCGCTACCACCTTACTGCCGCTTACCGCGCCCTTCATGGATTCCTTCGGCACGAAAATATCTTTCGGAATCTTTTTATCGTCCGGCATCACAAATCCATAATTATCCCTGGAACGTTCAAAGGTTCCCACCACCTGCGTCATCCCATGGGAAACCACACGCAGCACCCGTGCTTCCTGCCTTCTGCCGCTTGAACCGTTCTGCGCGCCCAGCAGCATGACCTCCACCACGTCCTTATGAAAGGCCCCATTCACCATTTGCTCCGGCACAAAAAGATCCTCTTTCCTGCCCTCCACCTCCACGAAGCCGAATCCCTTTGGATTCGCAATGAAGGTGCCCATTAAAATCCGCTCATCTGTTATCCCGGTTATATTATGGAGTTCCTCGCCACGAAGCCGTTCGCTTTTGTCATTA
Source organism: uncultured Acetatifactor sp. (assembly GCA_947588205.1). Classification (GTDB taxonomy): domain Bacteria; phylum Bacillota; class Clostridia; order Lachnospirales; family Lachnospiraceae; genus Acetatifactor. The sequence goes on from CANPYG010000018.1 coordinate 33,424, forward strand.
AGTCCTTCGCCTTTACCATGAACTCCTGCACTTCTGTCAATATTTTTTTTTGCCTTATTATAACCTTCTCTCATTCCCTCCTACCTCGCCGCCTTCGCCTGAGCCTCCGGGATCGGGCTTCTTTGCCAGAAAACCCATCTTTAACCGGGAGCCTTTACGGAATTAAAAACATCAAAATTAAAAAAAGCACCCTATCCCTAGAGTGCCTCTTCCATTCACACTTTATTATGAAAAAATGCTCAGATTCAGTATCATCGCAATAACCATAAAGGCCACAGCCAGAACCTTGGTGAGCTTAACCAACAGCCCTTCCATGGAACGCGCCTTATTCTTGCCCCAATAGGTCTCCGCCGCACCGCTGATGGCGCCCAAACCCGCGGACTTGCCTTCCTGCATCAAAACCAGCACTACCAATGCAATACATACCAATATGAAAATAATCGTTAAAATAATCTTCAGTACTCCCATTTCCACACCTCCTAACATCACACAAGAAGGATTGTAACACAGTGAGAAAAATATTTCAACTGTTTTTTGTAAAAAAGAAAGAACAAAAGAAAGAACTGGTAACAGTTCAGCCGCGCCATTCAGAAAGCTTTTCAGCCGCACCATTCAGAAAGCTTTGACAAAATCTATCATGTGTGATATAACAGTTGCGGGCGCAACGAATTTGACAGTAAACACTTTTACAGGGAACATCCCTAAAAAAGCGCCCAGAACTGGAGCCGGATATGAATACACTTACACGCGACATACACGATATCGCCCGCTGTCTTATGCGCTATCGGGCGGATTCCATGGAGCAGTTTGAACTAAAGGGCTGCCACGCCAACTATATCCTGACCCTCTGCGAGGAGCCCGGAATCTCCCAGGAACAGCTTGCGAAACGTCTCTATGCCAATAAGAGCAACATCGCAAGGCAGATCGCGATTCTGGAGGAAAAAGGCTATGTCCGCCGGGAAAACGATCCTTTGGATAAACGCCTGATGCACGTCTATCCTACCGAAAAGGCCCGGGAACTCCTTCCCCTGATCCGGTCCAATCAGGAAAAGTGGGATGCCTTTGTAACAGAGGAACTTTCCGAAGAGGAACTGGCGCAGGCCCGCAGGATCCTGCAGAAAATGAAGGAACGGGCAGTTGTCTTTATGGAAAGGGAAAACGAATGGAAAAATTAGGAAAATACATTAAGCCTTATGTGGGCTTCATCATTTTAACCATGGGGATCAAGCTTCTCGGAGCCGTCCTGGAACTCTTCATTCCCTATTTCATGGAGATCATCCTGGATGATGTGGTGCCCACCGGCAAACTGTTCCCCATCTTTCTCTATGGAGGCCTGATGCTTCTCTGTGCGGCAGGGTGCCTGATCGCCAATGTGGGAGCCAACCGTATGTCCGCAGTCAGCTCCGGCAAGATCACGAGGAAGCTGAGGTACGACCTGTTTGAAAAGCTGGAGCGGCTTTCCGCCAGACAGATGGATGAGCTCACCGTACCCTCCGCGGAATCCAGGCTTACCAGCGACACCTATAACATCAACCAGCTTCTGGCACGCATGCAGCGCCTGGGCATCCGGGCTCCCATCCTGCTTCTGGGAGGCGTCGTTATGATGTTGGGCATGGATCCGGTCCTGTCCCTGGTGCTCATCTCCATGCTCCCCCTGATCGGCATCATTGTATATGTAGTGACCAAGAAAAGCGTTCCCCTATATAAAGAAGAACAGACTGTGCTGGACAGCGTGGTCAGGGTACTGCAGGAAAATATCACCGGGGTCCGCGTCATCAAGGCGCTCAGCAAAACAGAATATGAAAAGAACCGCTTCAACAACGTCAACAGCGAACTGACCCGCATCGACCAGAAAGCCGGGATGATCACCGCCATCACCAACCCTTCCACCTCCCTCATCCTGAACCTGGGATTGACCCTGGTGGTTCTGGCGGGAGCTTTCCGGGTAAACTCCGGCAGCAGCCAGAGCGGCGTGATCATCGCTTTTCTGCAGTATTTTGTCATGATCTTAAACGCCATGCTGGGAATCACCAGGATCTTCGTCATGTGGTCCAAGGGAGAGGCCAGCGCCCACAGAGTGGCGGAGGTGCTGGCGCTGCCGGAGGATCTGGTCGTGATGGAAAGCAGCGCTTCCGATACAAGCAACACCTCCTGCGAAGGCAGCGGCTCTGACGAAAGCAGCGCCTCCGGTGCAAGCAGCGCCTCCGCTTCCGGCACCCCGGCGCATATTGAATTTAAAGACGTTACCTTCTCCTATACCGGCATCGGCGCCAACCTAGAGCACTTAAACTTCCGGCTGATGCGGGGGGAAAGTCTCGGCATCCTGGGGGAAACCGGGGCAGGCAAATCCACCGTTTTAAATCTGCTCATGCGGTTTTATGATCCCCAGGAGGGTCAGGTGCTGATCGACGGAAGAGACGTGCGCTCCATCCCCAACGAGGAGCTGCGTTCCAAATTCGGTGTGGCTTTCCAGAACGATTTTGTGATGGAGGGAACCATAGAGGACAATATCCGCTTCTTCCGTCCTATTGAAGACGCGGATATCCGGACAGCCTCCGAAGACGCACAGGCGGCGGAATTTATCTCAGCCAGAGAAAAGGGGATGAAGGCTGAAGTTGTAGTCCGGGGAAACAACCTCTCCGGCGGTCAGAAACAACGGCTGCTGATCTCCCGGGCTCTGGCCTCCAGGCCGCAGATCCTGCTTTTGGACGACGCCTCCTCCGCCCTGGACTACCGCACGGACGCCTACCTACGCAGGGCATTACATAAAAATTACAGCGACACCACCACCATTCTCATTGCGCAGCGTATCAGCTCCATCCGCAACTGCAGCCATATCCTGGTGCTCTCCGACGGTAAGACCATCGGCTACGGCACCCATGAAGAGTTAATGCAGAGCTGTGAAGAATACCGCATCATCGCCCAGTCCCAGATGGGAGAAGGGAGGGAAAGCGCATGAGCTTTTTCCGAATAAACAGGAAAAACATTCCGCCGTTCCGCCCGCAGAAAGTGAACAGAAAGGAGGCTGTGTCATGCCGAAGGAATCCATGAAGGTACAGGCCCATATCGGTCATACGGAAGAAGAAGGCAAGCAAAGCTTTCAGGGCACAAAGCGTTCCAGAGGAATGCTTCTGCTGCGCCTGTGGCAGTATCTTGGCAGAAACCGGCTGCTTTTAGTTCTGGCTCTTGTCCTGTCCATTTCCAGCAGCCTTTTTTCCCTCTACGGTCCCAAGCTCTCCGGCCAGGCCATCAACGCCATCGACCTGGGAAAAGGAAGGGTGGATTTCCACACGGTTTATCACTGTGTGTTCCTGATGGCTGCCTTTTACATCCTCTCTTCCATCCTGACCTACCTGCTGAACGCCGTCATGATCCGTCTGTCCAAGAAGATATCCAAACAGATGCGCCATGATATTTTTGAAAACATGTCCAGACTCCCGGTAAGCTTCTATGACAGATACCAGACGGGCAATATCATCAGCATCGTCACCTACGACGTGGATACGGTAAACCAGTCCATGTCCTCCGATCTGCTGCAGATCCTCCAGAGCATTGTCACTGTGGTGGTCTCCTTTCTCATGATGATCTCCATCGCGCCGAAGCTGGTCATCATCTTTGTATTCACGGTTCCCGCCACCGCAGTCTTTACCAGATGGCTTGCCAACCGGGTCCGCCCCATGTTCCGCAAAAGAAGCGCAAAGCTGGGGG